>JAPLQC010000083.1:624-8773 GCA_026399895.1 Burkholderiales bacterium | reverse complement strand
GCGATCAGCGAACGGCACATCGGGTACATCTGCGTAGTCATGAATGCCGATCGCTAGGACGTGTAGCTTCGGGTTGGCCTTGGCGGCGGGCAGCTTAGAAATCAGTCCGGGCAGATCGTCATTAAATGATACTTGGCTCTGCCGATTGAGTTCAGCCAGCCGATCCTTGAGGCGTTTCTCCTCTGTCTGTCTGGCAGCGAGTACCGCCTGCTCGCGCTCTTTTTGTAAGACCTCCATTTGCAGCTTATTCAAGCCGGGGTCTTCAATGATTCTTACGTTTGCTGTTTGTGGCAATGTTGCGATAGTCGGTGGGGTGATGGTTTTTAGCTGAGGGTCGGCTGCAAGCGTAATGGTGGACGGCGGCACGAAGTCTTTATCGACAAACTGGGCAACGACTACTTTGTTATCGATCCGAACTCGAGGCTGGCCCCAGATAAGCTCATTCTGCTCGGTTACACGCAGCTCGATTTCCAAACCATTTTCGTCCGATTCCAGTTGTGCCTTCACCGCCCTTGCTTCGTCGTTCTGGACCGGGATTGATATGAGCCGCTTAAATTCTGGATCGCGGCTAGCAGTCAGGGAAGCAAAAAATCTGGCCGTCTCTGGGTCGTAACGAACGTCGCTAAGCTCCGGGTTTCCATATGCTCGTGATATCGCTCGCTCGAAAGCCTTTGCTCTGAGGGGCAGAGGTAATGAGCCAAGTTTTGCATAGTGATTTTGAATTTGAAAATTTAGTGCTTCTACCGAAGAATTCCATTTCGTGACACGCTGATTAAACTGTGAATTTGATTCAAACTCATCTTTCGAGGGTTTCTCCTTCTCCAACTTTGCTTGGATAGTGGCTAAATTTTTTGGCAAAAATCTATACTCAATCTCCGCAGTTTGTAACTGGTCACGGATCGCGTTGAGGTAGCTTATTCGGTAGCTGACTTCGCGTGACACAGCAGTTTTATCGCCAGAACCGGTCAAGACCTGATTGCCGCCGGGAGATATTGCGATGCTGTAAACCTCTGCCCCATGGTTCCAAGTCTGCAGCACATTACCGGTCTTAGCGTCCCGCAGTGTCGCTGTTTTATCCCCAGACCCAGAGAGCAACAGCTGGCCATCAGCAGAAAATGCAACGCTGTAGACAGCGCCGCTGTGTTCCCAAGCGTTAATGACTACGCCACTCTGGGTGTTCCGGAGTGTCAACTTCCCATCGCCGGATCCAGTCAGTGCCTGGGTGCCATCTGGTGAGAAAACCGTACCGTAAACCGTACCACCGTGCGGCCAAGTCTGAATAGTCAAGCCTGTTTTCGTGTTTCTCAAAACGGCGGTGTTATCAGCAGATCCAGTAATTATTTGCTCTCCATCGGGAGAGAATGCAACGCTTGTGACTTGAGCCCCATGTGTCCACTTATGAAGCGCCTGGCCGGTTTTCGCATCCCATAGAATTGCTGTTTTGTCCCCAGACCCAGACAGCAACAGCTGGCCATCAGGAGAAAATGCTACGCACCACACCAAGCTGTTATGCAAAAATTTCTGAATTATCCTCCCGGTTTTTATGTCTCTTAGTAAAACAGTTTTATCATCGGATCCACTTAATACCCGTTTGCCATCTGGCGAAAAAGCAACACTCCAAGTAGTACTGCTGTCCTCCCAACTTGAAAGTATTCCACCAGAAACAGCATCCGTTTGAACTATGTTATTCCCTGAGCTAGTTAAAGTCGTTCTACCATCTGGAGACCATGCGACGCTCCATACGGTGCTGCCATGTTTCCAGTTATGAGACGGCAATTTAATTCGACTTAACTTCCAGATAATTTTTTCTGGTCGCGCGTCTCGCATCGTTGCGCTGTCATTTCCTGCAAAAGCGGTGCCATAAAAAATGAATATGACAAAAACGAGTCGGTGCATAGTCGTAGTTTGAATGTCTTTGTGTGTCGGAGCTCGATGCCAGTTATAAAAATATAATTCCGACGCTTGTAACTGCGGGTATAAAGATAGCCTGCCTGAGGTATACCGCCAAGTCAAAACATAGCCGCGATCGATATAAAAGGTCGGAGTTGAAGACGAGCCGGAGCCAAAAATGCCAGATTAACGGGGGTGGAAGTATGGACGCCAAAACCGAGGCAAACCCAAGCTGCTTGAGCTTTCGACCGATGTCGGCCGCCACCTAGGCGGCTATGGGGTCGACTCTTGACTAAGCGCGCTCGGACATTTTTTGGACACCACCTTTCAAGTAGTGTGGATTGCAGGGTGGAAGCAGGGAATTGCGCCTGTAAAAACATCAATTAAATCAGGCACTTAGGCAGGTTTTAGAAGCTACGAACCAAGGGGTCGTGGGTTCAATTCCTGCCTAAGCGCCATCAATACTGCAATAAGATCAACGGGTTAGCGCCAAAAGTGCTTACCCGTTTTTCTTTTCGGTTGCTACTTGTTCACTAGCGAGGGGAAAAAGTAGACTGGTCGAATCAGATGTAGTAACGTGTCTACATTGGATTCCTCCGCAGGGGCTAGTTATGGCAGTCAAGAGTTATTCGAGCAGAGAGTTTAATCAGGACACCAGCGGCGCAAAGCGTGCAGCGAACGGTGGCCCGGTGTTCATCACTGATCGGGGCAGGCCAGCCCATGTATTGCTTACTTATGAGCATTTCCAGCGGCTTACCGCGAGCCCGGAGAGCATCGTTGATATGTTGGCGATGCCCGGCGACTTTGAATTCGAACCACCGAAGATGGGTAGCCTGACCAGACCTGCAGACCTGAGCTGATGTACTTGTTAGATACCAATGTTGTTTCTGAACTCAGGAAAGTGGGTGCCGGGAAGGCAGATGCCAATGTCATGCATTGGGCACGTAGTTTCAAGCCTGAGGTGCTTTATCTCTCGGTAATCACCATCTTGGAGTTGGAGATGGGTATTCTGTCACTCGAGCGCCGCGATCAGCAGCAGGGCGCCCTGCTCAGGCAATGGTTAGAAAACCAGGTGCTTCCTTCATTCGAAGGTAGGGTGATACCCGTCGATATTCCTGTAGCAAGGAAGTGCGCAGCGCTTCATGTTCCTGACAAGCGTGCAGAGCGCGACGCAATGATCGCTGCAACTGCCATCATTCACCGCTTGAAAGTTGTTACGAGAAACGTTGCCGACTTTGATCAGAATTTGGTTAACGTAATCAACCCTTGGCAGCCGATACTCTCTGATAAAAAATAGGTACAGTGGCGGTCAGTCGTTGTCTAATTGTGGAGTACCCGTGCGCGTTTGGAATTTTCAAGAAGCTCAAGCAAGTTTGCATGAACTCCTTCGAGCGGCTGAGCGGTCTGGGCCACAGTCGATCACTTGGCGAGGCCGCGATGTGGCTGTCGTTGTCTCCAAGGCCGAGTACGATCGTCTTTGCCATGCAAGCAACTCGCTACCCGAGTTCATGCGTAGCTCACCGCTATACGGCTCGTACGACATTGAATTCGTTCGCGGTACGAGCTCCATTCGGGAAGTAGTACTTTGAGCCGTCGATAAGCAGGCTATTGGGTGAGGTTGGTGGTCACCGTCCTATGTCATAACCTCACCCTGGCCAGTAGGTGGTTAATTCCGGCCACCGACTTGGTGGCGTAGCTCCGCCAGCTCGTCACGCAGTATGCGCAATTCAGCCAGGACCAACTCTTCTGGTTTGGGTTGGCCTGCTTGCTTACTCGAGTTCAGAGAATCAACAATCACTGCGATAAACAGATTAATAATCACAAAGGTCGCAATGAAAATGAAGATGACAAAAAACAGCCAAGCATGAGGGAAGATTTCCATAACTGGACGAGCCACGCCTTCAGACCAGCTCTCCAGCGTCATCACCTGAAACAGGGTGAACATGGTGGTACCCAGATCGCCGAATAAATCCGGAAATTTTGAGCCAAACATATTGGTAGCGATGACGGCGAACACATAAAAAATCACCATAATCAAACCAAAAACTGAGCTTAGGCTCGGCAGTGAATGCAGCAGGCCGATCACTACCTTGCGCATGCTGTCTATCTTGTTTACCAAGCGAAGCACCCGCAGTACCCGCAGAGCACGCAACACTGAGAGACTGCCTGTTGCAGGTATCAGCGCAATGCCAATCACGATCAGGTCGAACACGCACCAAGGGTCTTTGAAGAATCTAAACCCGCGCGCAATCATGAGTAGCGCCAGTTCCCCGATAAATATCCAAAGAATAATCTGGTCGATCAGATGTAATTCATAACCAGCCACAGCCATAATGTTTTGGCTGGTTTCCAAGCCGAGAATCAATGCATTAACAACAATCAGTACGACCAAGGTGTGCTGCACCTTCGTATGACCGATGAAATTCTCGATGGATTGTCTCCATCCGGATGTGTTCGCGACGTATTCCATGTACAGGTTCTTGTGGGTTTGATAAATGAATCAGATAAACCCGATATTTTACAGGACTGGTCTGACTAAACGTCGGCTAACAAGTCTCAGCAGGTTAGCGCACAGAATTAGTCGCGGCTCGGCACTGTGCGTTGAGGAAATAAGCTTGTCGCAGGTAGGAAGTTTCAAGCAGGGCCTCGAATGAGGCCCTGCACCTTTCACGCATGTTTCACACTAGGGTGTCAGGTTTTGTAGCGGAAGCCGTGGTGTTTCAGGGGTAGCGAGCGGATACGCTTGCCGGTGGCTGAGAACAGCGCATTCACCATCGCAGGAATCACACCACCGATCGGCGGTTCGCCCACGCCACCCCAGAAGTCGAAGGTAGGAACCAGTACCGGGATGATCTCTGGTTTAACGTTGATACGTGCTAGCGGATAGTCATGGAAATTCGACTGTTTCACCGCACCGTTTTCAATCGTGATCTCTTCACCCATGATCGCTGAAAGACCCCAGAACACACCGCCTTCAATTTGCGCCTTCACCGCATCAGGATGCACCACATGGCCGCTATCGATCGCCACCGCAACGCGCTTAACCTCGATCTCTTTGCCATTGGTAAGTTTGAGTTCGACAGCAGCAGCAGTGAAACTGCCATAAGAGTCAACGACTGCGATACCCCGATGGATGCCGGCGGCCGGCGCTTTATCCCAGCCGATGGCCTTGGCAACAGCATCCAGTACCGCCAGATCTTTTTTGCCTTGTAATAGCGGACGACGGAATTGCACCGGATCTTTGCCAGCGGCATGCGCCAGTTCATCAATAAAGCATTCGCGATAGAACGGATTATTGGTATGTGCAACCGCGCGCCAAAACCCCGGTGGTACATGAACATCCCGCATCACATACTCGTTGGTGAAATTCGGTACGGCGTAGGGGTTATCTCTAAAAACTCGGGTATTTATTTGGTCAACCCCATCCTTGACGAATTGCGGGTAAACCGTAATTGCAATCGATTGATCCGACTGCCGCACATGCCAACCGAGCCACTGACCATCTTTATCGAGAGCGCCGCGAATCTTGACCAGCGATACCGGACGGTAGCGGCCCTGACGCATGTCTTCTTCACGCGACCATTGCAAGCGGATAGGCGTGCCGGGTAAGGCCATCGCGATTTTGACGGCTTGTTTAGTGAAATCCTGATGCGGACCACGTCGACCAAACCCACCACCGGCATGCATTTTATGGATATGAATTTTTTGTAGGGGTAAACCAGAGGCGTCAGCTGCAGCGGCAATCGACGATTCGCCATTTTGCGTGCCGACCCAAACTTCTAATTTGTCTGCCGTGTACAGCGCAGCAGCGTTTTGCGGCTCCATGGTGGCGTGATTCATAAAGCCGGTGTAAAACTCTGCCTCGAGTACCTTGTGCGCATTGGCGAATGCTTTATCAACATCGCCGTCCTTGCGTGCGACCGGGGCATTAGTCTGCGTCAGGCCTTCGCGCAAATAGGCCATGATGGAGTCGCTGGAGACTTTATCTTTATTGCCGTTCTCCCAGCTGACGTTTACTTTTTTGAGCGCCTCATTCGCTTGCCACCAGTTCGTAGCGAGTACCGCGACCCAGTCATCACCAGTCACTACATGCTTCACGCCAGGCATCGCCTTGGCAGCGCTATCGTCATGGCTCTTCAAGAAACCACCGAAGACCGGGCTTTGCAAAATCGACGCATGCAGCATGCCGGGTAGCCGGATGTCGGAGGCATAGATTTGCGATCCATTCACCTTGGCTGGAATATCGAAGCGTGCAGGTGAGGTACCCGCGATCTTCCAGTCTTTGGGATTTTTCAGCGGTGGGTTTTCTGGGACTGGTAGCGTCGATGCCAGTGCGGCAAGTTCGCCATAGCGCAGTTTTTTGCCCGAGCTATGAATCACCTGACCATTTTCTGCGCGGCACTCAGAAACGGGCACGTTCCATTGCTGGGCAGCGGCGGCAATCAGCATCATGCGTGCAGCAGCGCCGCCCTTGCGGACATAGTCATGGGAATCGCGGATGCCTCGGCTGCCGCCGGTCGACATGTCTTTCCATATCTTGTTGCGACGGATATGTTCGTTGACATCAGCGTACTCGGGGCGCACCTTGCTCCAGTCGCACGCGAGTTCTTCCGCCACCAGCTGCGCTAGCCCGGTAAATGTGCCTTGGCCAAGCTCGGAGCGGGCGATGCGGATGGTTACCGTGTCATCAGGTGCGATCACGACCCAGTGCGTAACCTCGGCAGCACCCGGATTGGCGGCGGCCCCCTGTATGCCCAGCACAAAGGCACCGCTCAGTGCAGCGGATTGCTTCAAGAAGGTGCGACGGGAAGGGCGGGTGGGGGCGATGCTCATGCGATGACTCCGTGGGGTGGGGTTTACTAAGCAGATTCTAAAGCATGGAAGAAATGCGCCGCTTGAGCTTCGGAAAGTGAAATCGGCGGCGCGACACGGTAAACTGGCCCATAAAGGCTAGGGAGAAACTGGATGGATGTCGCTTTGGTATTGCCGTGGCTAGTTGGTCTGGCAATCGGCTTGCTGCTGATGGCAGTTTGGATGAGAGGCCGTTACAGCGCCGAGCAGGCCGTAGCGCAGGAGCGCTTGCGTGCACTGGAGGTGCAGCTGGTGCAGGCCTCAGAGTTAGCCAACAATTTGCAGGCGCAGTTATCAAGCGTGCAGCGCGAGCTGGCAGCGGAGACCGCACGCACCACGGAGCAGCAGCGCCATGCGGAAGAGCAGCGTCTTCGTCTGCAAGAAATGAGTGAGTCAGCACGCAAGAGCTTGACGGAGGAATTCCAGAACCTAGCCAGTACGATTTTGGAAGACAAGTCGCGTCGCTTCAGCGAGCAGAATCTGCAAAGCTTGGGTCATGTATTGGACCCATTCAAAGAACGACTCAATGAGTTCAAGAAACGCATTGAAGAGATGCATTACCAAGATGCGCAGCAGCAGGCGATGCTGAAGTCGGAATTGGATAGTCTGAAATCCTTGAATCTGCAAATGACCGCCGAGGCCCATGATCTGGCGACCGCGCTCAAAGGGCAGGCTAAGAAGCAAGGCAACTGGGGCGAATTGGTTCTTGAGAATGTACTGGCGAGTTCTGGTCTGCAGGAAGGTAAAGATTACCGGCGCGAGGTCACCTTCAAAAGCGAAGACGGCAAGCAGCGCCCGGATGTGATCATCTACCTGCCAGATGCCAAGCATCTGATTGTGGATGCCAAGGTCTCGCTGAATGCCTACACCCGCTATGTCAATGCCGAGGATGAACTGGAGCGCAAGCAGGCGCTATCCGAGCACGTCAAAGCCGTCGGTGACCGTATTAAAGAGCTGGCCGACCGGCGCTATTTCGAACTGGGTGAGTTGAACTCACCCGAGATGGTGTTCATGTTCGTACCGGTTGAGTCTGCATTTGTGGAAGCCTTACGCGCCGATGAGAGCTTGTTTCAGCAAGCACTCGAGCGCAATGTGCTGGTGGCAACGCCCACCACCTTGCTCACCAGTCTGAATATCGTGCGACAGCTATGGCGTCTTGAGAAACAAAACGCGCACAGCGCCGCTCTGGCGGAAAGCGCTGGCAAGCTTTATCACAAGCTAGCAGTATTTGTTCGGTCGATGGAAGAACTGGGTGGCAAACTTGATGCGGCGCGTAGTAGCTACACCAAAGCGTTTGGACAGCTGTATCAGGGCCGCGGGAATTTGATCAAACAGGCCAAGGATTTCGAGCGCCTGGGAGTGGCGGTCAAAGCCGCGCTGCCGCAGGATTTGGTCGATAAGGCCGAAT
>JAPLQC010000083.1:0-619 GCA_026399895.1 Burkholderiales bacterium | reverse complement strand
GGCCGAATTGGAGCTTGAGCTGTTGCCCTATGCTGATCACGCCACGCCGATATCGGATGATGGCGAGCTAGCACTCGATGAGACCGCAGACCCGGAGGATAAAGCGGCCTAAGCTCGCCGGAGGCGGCTAAGTATCATCCCGCGGGGTGAGTAAAGTTAAAACTCCGATAACTTTTTAGGTAAAAAAGACGGCTCCAATGGAGCCGTCTCTCTTAATTCTATGTTCAGCCGGTCTAGGACCGGCGTGCAAACCGTGAATTAACGGTTAGCGATGTACATAGTGATTTCGAAACCGAAACGCAGGTCAGTTGCTGCAGGTGTAGTCCATGCCATGATGATCTCCAATAAGTTAGATTTGTGAAACACCGCTAGGAATTCCAGACGGTGGAGTGGATCATGCTCGAACCCCACTTGCTGGGCATCGGTGAATGTCTGAATTGAATCTAATGAAATTCATGAACCGCCCGGGCTGTCCTTGGCCGCGCCCGGTGCCGCAACGGGTGGGCTGATATCATCCGGCCTCGCTAGTTCAGTCTACCCGAAGGGCGTGCAGCCCCCACAAATCACCATGAACACTGACGGCGCGACCGCCAACACTGCAGCGCAGCATCTACCTGCC
>JAPLQC010000004.1:14542-45690 GCA_026399895.1 Burkholderiales bacterium | reverse complement strand
ACCTGCTGCTGATACGCCTTGAACTCTGGCGTCAGCGCCTCTTTAAAGGCCACCGCCTTGGCGGCGATCACATGCATCAGCGGGCCACCCTGCATACCGGGGAACACCGCGCTGTTGATCTTCTTGGCGACTTCTTCATCATTCATCAGGATGATGCCGCCACGCGGGCCGCGCAGGCTCTTGTGGGTGGTCGATGTCACCACATCCGCAAACGGCACGGGGTTGGGGTACACACCGCCGGCAATCAGGCCGGAGTAGTGCGCCATGTCCACCAGGAACAGCGCGCCGATCTCTTTGGCGACCTTGGCAAAGCGTGCCCAGTCAATCTTCAGTGCATAGGCTGACGCACCGGCAATAATCATTTTCGGGCGGTGCTCATGCGCTAGACGCTCCATCTGCTCGTAGTCGATCTCTTCGTTCGAGTCCAGACCGTACGACACGACCTTGAACCATTTGCCCGACATATTCAGCGCCATGCCGTGGGTCAAGTGACCGCCTTCGGCCAGCGACATACCCATGATGGTGTCGCCCGGTTGCAGGTAAGCCAGCATCACCGCCTGGTTCGCCTGCGAGCCAGAGTTAGCCTGAACGTTGGCGAACTTGGCGCCGTAGAGTTCTTTTAAGCGATCGATCGCGAGTTGTTCAGCGATATCGACGAATTCGCAGCCACCGTAGTAGCGCTTGCCGGGGTAACCCTCAGCATATTTATTGGTCAGCTGCGAGCCTTGCGCTGCCATCACGGCTGGCGACGCGTAGTTCTCGGAAGCGATCAGCTCGATATGCTCTTGCTGGCGCTCATTCTCTTGTTGAATCGCTGCCCACAACTCAGGGTCAACGGCGGCAATGGTGTGCTGGCTGGAAAACATTATTAGGCTCCCATGAGTACGGCAAGGGTTAAGTAATTAGGTACAGACTGCGGATACAGACTGCCGAATCGGCAATGGCACAGACTTTTCAGTGTTAGCGGGAACCAGTCAACCGAGGCTGGATCGGGGCGCCCGATCTTGCAGGCCGCCCTCGCGCTCGGATCGGATGCTTGTCGCGCCGGTAGGCTGGCGCGGTAAATCCGGTCTAACGAGGTAGAAAACGCTGAAATTCTAGAGGACACGGGGCCTTTCAGCAAGGATGAAAGCCGGCTTTTGCCGGCCTTTTCCGCTAAAATCTGGCGGTTGACCTGCCTCCGGTCGATTCGGAATTCTTCATGATCGTACTTGTAACGGGTGCCAGCTCCGGTTTCGGTGCCGCTATTGCGCGTAGATTTGTCCGCGAGGGGCACCGCGTCATCGCCGCCGCCCGGCGAACCGACCGCCTGGATTCGCTAGCCAAAGAACTTGGCCCCCAATTAATCCCGCTGGAACTTGATGTCACTAGCAAGGCGTCTATCGATGCCATGCTGGTCGCATTACCACCAGATCTTCGTCAAATCGATGTGCTCGTCAATAACGCTGGCCTGGCGCTTGGCCTAGAGCCCGCACAGGAAGCGCATCTGAGCGATTGGGAAACCATGATCGCGACCAACTGCCAAGGCTTGGTCTGGATGACCCGGGCACTACTACCGCAAATGGTGGCGCGTGGCAGCGGGTTGGTGATCAACATCGGCTCAGTGGCGGGCAGCTACCCCTACCCCGGCGGTAATGTCTACGGCGCTAGCAAGGCCTTTGTTGAGCAGTTCACGCTCAATCTGCGGGCTGATATGGTGGGCACCGGTGTGCGCGCCACCAATCTTGCACCGGGCATGTCGGGTGGTACGGAGTTTTCCAACGTGCGCTTCAAAGGCAATGACGATGCTGCCGCCAAAGTTTACTCAGGCACACAGCCCCTCACGGCCGATGATGTTGCCGAAGCAGCCTACTGGGTAGCAACGCTGCCGGCGCATATCAATATCAATCAAATCGAGATGATGCCAACGTGTCAGGGCTTCTCGGCATTTACCGTCAAGCGCAACGGATGAGCACAGCATTTCGGTGGCCAGTTCGCGTTTTTTATGAAGACACTGATACCGCCGGTATCGTTTACTACGCAAACTATTTGAAATTTTTTGAGCGCGCCCGCACTGAATGGTTGCGTGCGGCTGGCATCAACCAACGCGAATTATCAGACACTGCTCAACGCGCTTTCGTCGTGACCCACAGTACGATCGATTACCATGCGCCAGCACGACTGGATGATCAACTCGAGCTCACCGTTTTGGTCGAAAAACTGGGAAGAGCATCGGTGAATTTCAGACAACAGGCCTGGCTCAACAGCCCCAGTGATGCACCCAAGCTGATTTGCAGTGCGTTTGTGCGTGTCGGCTGTGTCGATACTGTAACGCTGCGCCCAGCGCCATTGCCGGCTGATGTCGCTGACCGACTTCGAAGATAATAACAACAACCCATCACTCATCATGACCGTCACCCAAGATCTATCGTTCGTCTCGCTGATTAGTAATGCATCACTGCTTGTACAGTTGGTGATGGCGCTACTCGCGCTGGTGTCGCTCATGAGCTGGTTCTACATCTTCAGAAAGTTATTCTCGGTTCGTAATGCAAAACGACAAACCGCTGAGTTTGAAGCCGCGTTCTGGTCCGGCGCGAATCTCAACGCGCTGTATGAAGAAGTTACCGCCAGCCGCCGACGCAGTGGTGGCGGCGCGCTTGAGCGTATCTTTGAAGCGGGGATGGAAGAATACAAAAAAGCGCGTGTCTCTTTCGGTGGCAAGAACATCGATACCGGCGTGTTGATTGATGGTGCACGCCGCGCCATGCGCGCAGCCTATCAGCGTGAAATGGATGCGCTCGAGCAGCACCTGGCTTTTCTTGCTTCAGTCGGCTCGGTGTCTCCCTATGTCGGGCTATTCGGTACCGTGTGGGGCATCATGAATTCTTTCCGTGGCCTCGCCAACGTGCAGCAGGCCACTCTGGCAGCAGTTGCTCCCGGTATTGCGGAAGCCTTGATTGCGACGGCGATTGGCCTGTTCGCGGCCATCCCCGCAGTCGTGGCCTATAACCGCTATTCGCATGATGTCGATCGAATCGCTATCCGGTTCGAAAGCTTCATCGAAGAGTTCTTGAATATCTTGCAGAGGCAGGCGCGCTGACATGAGCAATAACTCGTCCATGCGCGGTGGGCGTACCCGGCGCTTTAAAGCCGAGATCAATGTCGTGCCTTACATCGACGTGATGCTGGTGCTGCTGGTGATCTTCATGGTGGTCGCGCCCATGATTCCGCCGACAGAAATAAAACTGCCTAAGGCAGGGCAATCGACCCAGCCACCGACGGACTATATCGAGATCGAGTTACGCGCGAACGGTGCAGCAAGTGTCGGCATTCATGGTCAGAAATTCACCAAAGTCAGCAACCGCGTGCAACTTGGTGAGGCACTCGCTGATCTTAGTCGTAAGCATCCCGAATTGCCGCTGATGATCGCCGCTGATAAAGACATCAAGTACGACGAAGTTGTGCAGACCATTACGCTGGCCCACCAATCTGGCATTGGTCGCGTTGGCCTCGCCACGCGTTGATTGTGCCTTGAACGCTGCAACCGTCCCGTACCAAATCCCCGCAGAGCCAGGCCGCTGGCGCGCGCTTGCGCTTGCCGCGCTAGTCCACGTTGCACTGCTAGCGTTTCTTTGGTTCGGTGTGTCTTGGCAGAACACGGTACCGGTAGCTATCGAAGCAGAGATCTGGAGCCCACAAGCCCGCGAGGCCGCGCCCCAGCCAGAGCCACTTCCACCACCCGTCGCGCAGCCCGAGCCACCTAAGCCCATACCGCCCAAACCAGCACCGATTCCCGAGCCAGTGGCGAAGACGCCAGATCCTGAAATCGCATTAGAAAAAAAACGCAAACAAGAACTCGAGAAAAAACTAGCCGAAGAGCTCGAGAAAAAACGCTTGCTAGAAGAACGAGAAAAGAAGCGACTCGCTGAGGAGCGAGAGAAACAACGTCTGGCTGAACTCGACAAGAAAAAAGCCGATGAAAAACGTAAGAAAGACCTCTCGAAACAAGCCGCTGATGAAATGCGCAACCGGCAGGAAGCAGCTGCCGATGCGCAGCTCGACAAAATTCGTCGCGAGAAAGAGCTAAAACGTCTGCAATCAATGGCAGGAGAATCGGGGGCGGGTGATGCGGAGCGCTCGTCCGGGCCGAAATTTGATGCTAGCTACGCCGCGAAAATTGCGGCTAGGATCAAACGCAACACTCGCTTCCTTGCCTCAGATGCGATTCCCGGTAACCCAACGTTCGAATACGAACTCGAACTTTTACCGGACGGCAGCGTGAAAAACATTAAAATATTGCATGAATCAGGCTACCCAGCGTTTGATGAAGCGGTCAAACGCGCCGTGTACACCACTGCTCCTTTCGAGCGCGACCCGGCAACCGGCAAGATACCAACGTCGATTACCGTCAGACAGCGCCTGAAAGAAAATTAATGATGGCTTCACCCAAGAAAAGACTTTTCCTTAAAACTATCGGCGCCACCGGTCTGTTGGGCGGCCTTTACCCGATGGGTGCCGCGCTGGCGCAGCTTAAGGTCGAGATCGCTGGTGTTGGCGCCAATCAGATTCCGATTGCCATCGGTCAGTTCTGGGATGACCCCGCTGGCGAAAACCAAATCACTGCGATTGTCGCAGCCGATTTGCAGCGTAGCGGTTTGTTTCGCGTGATCCCATCGAATGATCTGGTGCGCGAGACAGGCACAGTCGACGACAGTTTCTGGAAATCCAGAGGTGCTGATGCTTTGCTTGGTGGCAGCCTGAGCCGTGCCGATGGTCGTATCGAAATTCGCTACCGTTTACACGACACCGCCAAAGGGGCTGCGCTGGCCGCCTCGGGCCTGAAGGTCAACCCGCAATTCATTCGACTTGCTGCGCATCGTGTGGCAGATGATGTATTCGAAAAGATGACCGGTATCCGCGGTCCGTTTGCCACCCGTATTGCGTATGTTGCCCGCAGCGGTAACGAGTACCGCCTCGAAATCGCCGACTCCGATGGCGAGAATGCGTTTGCGGCATTTCGCGATACAGAGCCCGTCATTTCACCGGCCTGGTCACCCGACGGCGGCAAGATCGCCTATGTATCATTTGGTTCTAAAAAGCCGGTGGTGTACGTGCAAGAACTTGCTACCCGCCAGCGCGTCGCAGTCGCCAACTTTAAGGGCAGTAATTCTGCGCCGGCTTGGTCGCCTGATGGCCGTCGTCTGGCCGTCGCGCTAGCGCGCGATGGATTAACGCAGATCCACATGGTCAACGCTGATGGCACTGACTTGCGCCGCATCTTGACCAGCAATGCGATTGATACAGAGCCCTGCTTTGCTCCCGATGGTGAGACGATTTACTTCACCAGCGACCGCAGTGGGGCACCACAAATCTACCGGATGACCCCTGCTGGCGGCGAAGTACGTCGCGTCACCTTTAATGGCAGCTACAACATTAGTCCCGCGATATCGCCCGATGGCAAGCTTTTGAGCTACATTTCGCGTCGCGACGGACGGTTTCAGGTCTATGTTCTCGAATTAGCAAATGGGCAGGAAACTCGCCTGTCTGACGGGCCGAGCGATGAATCGCCGAGTTTTGCGCCGAACAGCCGCTACATTATGTACGCGAGCAAATCCGGGGGCCGCGCCAATTTGTCTGTGGTGGCTGTGGACGGTAGCGCACGCTACACCCTGAACGCCAAGGCATCGACGATTCGCGAACCGGCTTGGGGGCCGTTTACGAAGTAGTGCAGAAAAGTTTTGCTTAACCAAAAAGGGAGAAAAAGCCATGAAAGGCGTAAAAACACTCGTTAGTATTATTGCCTTTGCTTTGCTGGGTGCGTGTTCGACAGTCAAGCTGAACGACAAAGCAGCGCCCGTTGAAGATCGCAACAGCTCGGCACCAGCACCAGCGCCAGCACCGGCACCGAGTACTGCGAATTCCGGTGGCGACACCAGCGCCACTAGCGCAGGCGCTGTCGATCCGCTGAATGACCCTTCCAATATTCTGTACAAGCGTAGCGTTTACTTTGACTACGACCAGTACTCGGTAAAAGAAGAGTACCGCGCTCTGGTTGAAGCACATGGCAAATTCCTCGCCGCTAACCCGAATCGTAAAGTCACTATCCAAGGCAATACCGACGAGCGCGGTGGCAGCGAATACAACCTCGCACTCGGTCAGAAGCGTGCCGAGGCAGTGCGTCGCGCAATGGCATTGGCCGGTGCCCGTGATTCACAAATGGAAGCAGTCTCGTTCGGCAAAGAGAAACCCAAAGCATCGGGTAGCGACGAAGCCGCCTGGGCAGAAAATCGCCGCGCCGATATCGCATATTGATCTGATCAATGAATGCCTCGTTGCTGAAACTACGCGCCGCCGCCATGGCGGCGCTTTTCATTTTGATTCCGATCAGCGCTCATGCGCTGTTCGAGGATGCTGACGCGCGCCGCTCGCTGCTCGATCTGCGCAAGCAGGTCAATGAACTCTCGGGCCGCATTGATGCAAAGCTCGACGCCCTGCAAAAAGACGTCAGTGCCAAGCTTCAACCGCTAGATGCACGTATCGACAGTAAAGCGGATACCAAAGCGTTACTGAAGCTCAGTGAAGAAATTGACAAGCTTCGCCAAGACCTTGCCGCATTGCGTGGGCAGCTTGAGGTGGTCTCCAACGACATCGCCAACACCCAACGCCGTCAAAAGGATTTTTATACTGACCTAGATCAGCGGATTAGCGCGCTTGACCAGAAATACGCCACCGTTGAGAGCCGGCAGCAAGCACTGGAAAGCAAACAACCAGGCGCAGAGAGCAAGCCTGCTGCGCCCGGCAAGTCGGCGGATTCATCCACCGAAAGCGCGTCGCCTAGTGCGGATGAACGCCTGTCAGAGCAAAAAACCTATGACATGGCATTGGGTCATTTTAAGTCGCAGAACTACCGAGCAGCCGCGCAAGGTTTTACTGACTTCTTGAAGCGTTTTCCAGATTCGAGCAACTTGGCGCAAGCCTATTTCTGGCTCGGCTCTAGCCACTACGCCCTGCAAGACTGCGTCAGTGCGATGCCGGCGTTTCAAACGGTCGTCACACGCTTCACCAATAGTCAGCGCGCCCCAGATGCCATGCTTAGCCTGGCTGAATGTCAAACAGACATGAAAGACAAAACAGCGGCTCGACAAACACTCACTAACTTGATGAAGCGCTTCCCTGCGAGCCCGGCAGCAAAAAGGGGCAAGGAGCGATTGTCTGAGCTTAAATGAGGATTTGGCGGCGCTGATCATGCATGATTGCGTCATAAAGCCCTTCACATGCAATAAAGGGCATCGCGAACATATAAAAGCGATAAGACCCTGATTGACAAAAGTTTTTATGACTTAGTATAATTGCGGGCTTCGGGTCGTTAGCTCAGTTGGTAGAGCAGCGGACTTTTAATCCGTTGGTCGCAGGTTCAAGTCCTGCACGACCTACCAGATAAAAACAAAAAGCTCCATCCACAAGATGGGGCTTTTTTGTTTTTGGGGCGGCGCTATTCAAACTCAACGCCTCAGTTTTTTTGGGTTACATCCTCTTTGAACTCACTTGCTATCCGTGGCTCATCTTGTTCAGTCGGGCGCCAGGGCAAGCCAAGCCAAGCGAGGAGTACATTACCCCCCCTCTCTAAGCGCGCCTGATCACGTTGCGCCAAAAGCTCGCCAAAACACCACCCAATCTCACTAACGCTTTACATTTAACGCAACGCGTTATACTCTACTTCGGTGATCAGATCGTTCAAATGCAGGTCAACAGAGTCCCTTTTTATAGGCAAGGGGGTTCCACGTTGGACTAACATACGAATTGTTGCTGAACGAAAACTACAGATGATCAATCGGGCAACTCGCCTCGATGATCTTCGGGTGCCACCCAACAACAGACTTGAGTTGTTAAAAGGTGATCGAGCTGGACAGTACAGCATCCGCATCAATGACCAATGGCGGATCTGCTTTCGGTTTGAAGTAGGTAGCGCTTTCGACGTTGAAATCGTCGACTATCACTGAATGGAGAATTTGTATGGCTAATTTCAAGAATGGAATGCGCCCGATACATCCAGGCGAAATATTGCGGGAGGAGTTTCTAATTCCCATGAACCTCACCGCACACGCACTGGCTGTAGCGCTACATGTGCCAGCACCACGTATCAACGATATTGTCCGTGAACGCCGTGCGATCTCCGCTGATACCGCTATGCGGCTCGCGCGGTTTTTCAATATGAGCCCCGAATTCTGGATGGGCCTACAAGCTGACTATGAAGTGGCACTTGCCGGGCACGAACTCGCTCAAGAATTGAAATCGATACGACCTTTCAAGCCCGCGTTAGCGGCTTGAACCCCGCCCCTGCTGTACCTTGCGCCGTAAATTTAGCGAGTTTTCGCGGACCACGTAAAGTTACATGCGGTGATTCAGGCGCTAAGGCCCACCGCAACGCTTTGTTTATCATTGTTTGATGTGTGGCCTGAGACCAAAAACTGGCAATACACTACAAAATCGGGAAGGCATGAATTTTCTGCCGCCATCCCGCCTGCATAAGGCCTGATCTGCACAGGTCATGCTAGCTGTTTCTCAGGCAAAATCGTGGCGTACCCTGACGCGGCAGATAGACATACGTTTCGCCCGCCGTCTTATACATAGGAGATTTCGTTGTCCAGACACATTCTCGATGAGCAGCACCTGCATCCCGCTATTCGACCGACCGTAGCGGGGCATCACCTCGATACTGTAGAGGCAGTCCAAGCAGCGATTCTTGAGCACCGCGTCGTCGTTATCGGCATGAAGGGCAACCCCGTGGTCACCAAAGCGCGGAATGCACTGCAAGCGCAAAACGTCGACTACACATACCTCGAATATGGGAGCTATATAAGTCAGTGGCGGCGTCGAAACGCGCTCAAGATGTGGAGCGGCTGGCCTACTTTCCCCATGATCTTTGTGGATGGCGTCTTGGTGGGTGGCTATAGGGACCTGCAAGCCTTGATTGATTCTTCTGAACTGAAGAAGGCGCTCGACACTCAGCGGCGTCCTGCTTCCTGACAGTATGACATCAGTCGTTGAGACCAAAGACAGCTAGCTTATGACCAACCAAAGTCCCGATCGTCCGACAGTGAGAGAAGCATTCATCCGTGTGATGAGAGACTTTGGCATCGACACAGTATTCGGTAACCCAGGCTCCACCGAACTACCCATGTTCCGCGAATTCCCACACGACATGCGCTATGTATTGGGTCTTCAGGAATCCGTGGTTGTCGGCATGGCCGATGGCTATGCCCAAGCGACGGGTAAGGCTGCGTTGGTCAACCTTCATTCGGCGGTGGGTGTCGGCCACGCGATGGGAAATATCTTTACTGCATTTAAAAACCAGACACCGTTGATTATTACAGCGGGCCAGCAGTCGCGATCGATTCTTCCGTTCGACCCCTATTTATTCTCGTCGCAGTCAACTGATTTACCCAAGCCCTATGTGAAGTGGGCGTGCGAACCAGCTCGCGCAGCAGATGTACCGCTTGCCTTGGCACGCGCGTATTACATAGCAATGCAAGCGCCGCGTGGCCCAGTTTTTTTGTCGATACCTGCTGATGACTGGGATAACGAAACCGACTGGGTAAGGCCGAGATCGGTCAGCCAATCGATCGGACCCGATCCCACATTAATTGCAAAACTTTCTGACGATTTAAACAAAGCAAAAAGGCCTGCCATCGTGACGGGCGCAGGCGTAGCACGAGACGGCGCGGTTTCACGCTTGATAAAAATAGCAGAGCTGCACCAAGCGGCGGTGTATGCCGCACCCATGAGTGCCCGATGCGGCTTCCCAGAGCGGCATGCCTTGTTCATGGGCTTCCTACCCGCGATGCGCGAGAAAATCGTCTCACTACTCAGCGGTCACGATTTTATTTTGGTATTAGGTGCCCCCGCATTCACGTATCACATTGAAGGTACCGGTCCGCATATTCCACCCGAGGCCTCATGCTGGCAAATTGTGGACGATGCAAATACAGCCGCGTGGACGCCCACCGGCGACTCAATCATTTCGAGTATTGACCTTGCGCTTGATGCATTAATGTCTATCAGTGCGCCATCGACTCAAAGGACATCACCGACAAGGCGCGCTACGCCACCTGAACCTGCACCAAGCTCACCAATGAGCGCTAGCTTCGTACTGCAGCAATTGCATCAAGCCCGTGGTGAACACGATGTGGTGGTCGAAGAGGCACCCGGTACTCGCGCCACCATGCAGCAGTACTTGCCGATGGATGGCGAGGATCGTTTTTACACGATGGCGAGTGGAGGATTGGGCTGGGGTATGCCAGCGGCAATTGGCATCGCCCTCGGTCGACAAAAGCTAGGCTTACCAGGAAGAGTGATCGGACTGATTGGTGATGGCTCGAGTATGTACTCGATACAGGCCCTGTACAGCGCGGCAGAACTTGGGCTACCGATCACTTTTATCATCATGAATAATCGGCGGTACGCAGCATTACAAGAATTTGCGCCGGTGTTTAAATATAAAGCCAATGAAAAACCCGTTGGTACTGATCTACCCGGAATCGATTTCGTTCGTCTCGCCGAAGTACAGGGGCTAAAAGCCTCTCGCGTTGAAGACCCGCAGCAGTTGCAATCAGCCTTGCAAGCCGCACTACAGACTGAGGGGCCTTGCCTGTTGGAAGTGGTTATTGCCTGAATCTGTTCGCATCGAGAATCCCAAGTGATTGCAGTAGCATCATCACCCCGGAAAGCTATAGGCTAGCGTTGCTATATTCCGTAGCGCTCGCAAAATTGCGCTACGCTCATAATTGGGTATCGCTCAGATAGCTCTAGTAAGTCCTTATCGCCCGTGACCAAACATTCTGCTTGGTCGCGCTCAAGAGCAGCGATGAGTGTTCCCAAGACCGGTAAGTCATCAACATCGCGGCATTCATCATTCAAAAGTGCTGCGGGTTCGACCACCTCGGCTTGTAGCGATAGGATATCTACTAGATCATCTATTTCTGCTGGTGATAGCCCATGGCGGTTTGAAAGGCGCGGCAAAACTCTGCGCAATTCATCCAGAATAAAGTTCGACAGCACCACCTCAAGTGAACCCTGGTACCACTGAGTCAGGATGCGCCCGGGTAAGCTCCGCGGATAGGCTAAGCCGGACAGCAGCACATTCGTATCAAGAACAACGCGCAATTGGATAAGCCGGGATCGTTAGTCAGCGAGACTTGGATTTCTTCTTCTGCTGCGCGCGGTCTTGCTTCACCGCCTTATCAATCTCGGCCATGCCCTCTGCCTCATCGATTGCCGCAAATCCTGACTCCAAGCGCTCACACAATAATTCAAAGCGCGCTTGCATCCGGCGAATACGCTCGAAAAGCCGGGCGTCGACCAAGGCGGCCACGGGTTTTCCGTCTTTGTTAATGACCACTGAGTCACGACGGTACTGAACCTGACTGAGCATTTCGCCCAAATTTTGTCGGAATGCGACGGCGTTGGTCTGGCGGATCATGGGCTTGCCTCCAAGAAGGAAGGAAAGGGGTAAGAGCGGAGCAACCAAATCATATCGATCATACTGGTCAGTATGATGTCTTGCCATGCCAATGTCAACAAACGGCGGTATGCCGGATTGCCGGGTTTTGCCCCCCCCCTGCGATTGGCTATGGATGCCGATGGCAAGTCGTACATAATCCGCATGTCCCCAACAATGGGGACAGACATCTGCCCGTAACCCCAACAAAATTCTCCATGGGTCACTTTGGCTCGACAAAAACTCAGGGGAATATCATGCACAAGAAAAGCTTCTCAAGAGCTGCGGCCAGTCTTTTCGCAGCGACACTCTTGGTTGCACCAGCTGCTTATGCAAAGCAAGCGGCAGTCGACCTTGATAATCTGACAGCAGCCAAAGCTGCCGCGGACTTTTGCGCTGGCAAAGTCACGAGTGAGGCAATGGTCACCGCAGCGTTGAGCCGAGCCAAGGCACTTTCCGAACTCAATGCATTTATCACGCTCGATGACAACGGCGCGCTCGCTGCCGCTAAGCAGGCTGATGCAGCAAGAAAAAGTGGCGCAAGCTGCAGATCTCTAGAGGGTGTGCCGATCGTCATCAAAGACAATATTGAAGTCGCTGGTCTGCCGAATACGGCCGGGACGAAGGCACTATTGAAGTATGTTCCGAAGAAAGATGCCCCGATTGTGGCCAAACTTCGCGCAGCAGGTGCCATCATTATCGGCAAGACCAACATGCATGAATTGGCATTCGGCGTGTCGGGCTTTAATCCAAGCTTCTCAAGGAGCTCTGCGGTTGGCGTACGAAACGCCTACGACAGTACAAAGATTGCGGGTGGCTCTTCTTCTGGAACTGCCGCTGCGGTCTCCGCGCGAATTGCGCCTGCAGGTCTCGGTACTGATACGGGTGGCTCAGTGCGTGTTCCTTGTGCATTGAATGGCTGTTCATCGCTACGACCCACCGTTGGTCGGTACTCGCAAGCCGGGATTGCGCCGATCTCTCGTACGCGTGACACCGCTGGCCCTATGGCCGCTAGCATGAAGGACGTCGAACTTCTCGACCGCGTCATTACCGGCGACTCTGCCGCCCGCGCTGCTGATTTGAAAAAACTTCGTGTCGGCGTATTTGCACCTACGCTTGCTAATCTGGATGCGGATACCAAAGCTGCATTTGATATGGCTTTGCAAAAAATGAAGCAGGCTGGAGTCACCATCGTCGACGTCGAGATTCCCGGGCTGTTAGAGCTAGCTGGGCAAATCGGCTTCCCGGTTGCGCTTTATGAAGGTTACGACGATATGGTGGCCTATCTGAACAAGAGTGGCTCAGGCATCACAATCACCGATATTGCCAAGGAAATCACCAGCCCTGATGTTAAAGGCACCTATGACGGTCTGGTCATCCCACGCAAACTTCCTGGACCAGACAACACCCTCGTCGATGCGAAGCCTGCCTATGATGCAGCCATGAGTAACAGCCGGCCTGCACTCATCAAGCTGTACCAATCGACCTTTAGCACTAACAAAATTGATGCGCTGGTTTTCCCGACCGTGACTAAAGTTGCGATGGACGCCGTACCCGAATCAAGCAGCCTGGGTAATTTCTTGGCTTATATTCAAAACACGGATCCGGGCAGCAATGCAGGTATCCCGGGTTTGCAGGTTCCTATTGCACTCGGTGCCTCAAGCAATCTACCTGTGGGAATTGAATTGGACGGTCCAGCTGGTAGCGATCGAAAATTGATCAGCATTGGGCTGGCGTTGGAGAACTTGTTTGGGCGCTTGCCACCGCCCGCCAAACGTTAAATAGTTAATGGGCTTTACCGAGCGCGGCGGCCATGCCGCTGCGCCGGTTCAGACCTAGCTTGGCAAAAATTCGTTTTAAATAAGTCCGTACAGTCGAAAGCTCAACAGCGAGACGTATCGCGATCTCTTTATCGGTAAGACCCTCAATCACCAATTGCGCAACTGCTCTTTCACGCGCCGACAGCGATGAGGGATACGTTGAATCCTGCTGGGCAGAGGCATTGGCATCCGAGTTATGCCGCAGCGCCTTGGTAAATGCTGGCTCGATCAAATTCAAGAGATCCAGCGTGTGACGATCAAAGTTTGCCCTGCCTCGCCGACGCCAAATTCGTAAATCGCCAATATTGCGGCTATCTACATAGCTGTAGACGTTCACACCCCAATGCAGTCCATCACGCGCTAAAAAGTCATTGAAAAACTCGGTTTGCATCAACTCTCGCTGTGGCATGACCTGCGTCACCAAGGTGGGCACTCTGCGCCGCTGCAAATGAAAGGTGATGGGATCGTGAAATTGATAATAGGCGTCGTAAGCACCAAGATTCGTTGGATCCATATTGATGGAGACACCTTCAGTAAACTTGGCCTCTGAATCATCCCACACGAAAGAAGCGAAAAAATCTGCTTGCAGGATCTCCATCAAACAATAGCCCAACTGCTCACGCACATCGACCGCAGACAGACCCTCGGCCAATAAGCCGAATGCCTTGGAAAGGAGCCTAGTCTCGCGTGCGCTTAGGTACATGAAAATCAGTCTAATGCGCCATGGCGACGATTGCAAAAGTTTATATATTAATAACAAGCATTCAAAGAACGAACCCATCACTTCGGGCACAATCCGGTTATGCCCCAACCAAACAGCTACAACCGTATCGCTCTAGCCGCGTGCTTCGGCACCTTTATCGAGTGGTATGACTTTCTGACCTTTGCCACGCTCGCGGTTCACTTCGCCGCGCTGTTCTTTCCGGCGGATGACCCGGTCGCAGGTCTGCTCTATAGCCTGGCCGCCTTTGGTATTGGCATGGTGGTGCGCCCACTCGGCGCTGCAGTGTTTGGCTCGTTCGGCGATCGCTACGGTCGCCGTACAGCGTTCATTGCAACCATCGGCATCATGGGCCTGGCGACCTTCTTAGTCGGCCTGCTGCCGACCTTCGCGGACTGGGGCTGGTGGGCGACCGGCTTGTTGCTTCTGCTGCGAGTGATACAAGGTTTGGCCATGGGTGGGGAGATTGGCGGCGCCAATGTCTATCTCGCTGAGCATGCACCGCGCGACAAACGTGGCGCGGCGACCAGTGTGCTGCAGTGGATGGGGGGCTTGGGTATTTTGGCCTCTACGGCGCAACTGATCATGCTACAAACTTGGCTCAGCCCTGAAGAATTTACGAGCTGGGGTTGGCGTGTGCCTTTTTTGTTTTCTGCCGTATTGCTGCTGCTGAGCTTCAAAGCCAGATTAGCCTTGCTTGAATCACCCGTCTTCAGTGAATTACAAAACACCGGCAACACCAGCCCCACGCCGCTGAAAGATTGTCTGCAAGATCCACCGACATTCAAGCGCATGTTGCTGCTGTTTTTTGGTGTATCCGCAGGTGGCAGCGTTTTGTTTTTCAGTTCTCAGGTGTATTTGGCGGTCTACCTGAAAACTGTCGTGCATATGGATGCTGTGACGGTGGGTTGGCTCAGTGCAGCAAGCACGGTGTGTCTATTCCCGCTCACGTTTTTAGCGGGCGCTTTGTCAGACCGATGGGGCAGACGACCGGTCGTTCTCTCTGGGCTTGCGCTGGGTGTCGTATCGATTTTGCCGATCTACACCGCGCTACCCTTGATTGCCGATCAGTTGGCGCTGGTATTTCTACTACAGCTGATTCTGGTGATTGCGGTGGCATTCGTCACCGGGCCGCAAACTGCCTTGTTATCAGAGTTGTTTAATGCGCGCACCCGCTACACCGCCGTGGGCTTGCCGCACAACCTATCAGCTGGCTGGATCGGCGGTCTATCGCCCTACATGGTGAACCTCATCGCCAGTAAATCAGGCCTCGCCTTGGTCGGCTTGATGTACCCGAACGCACTACTTCTGATGGCTTTGCTGGTTTGCTATTTCAAGTTACCGGAAACGCGCGGGAGCGACCTCAATAGGTAGTCGCTATTTTTCCAAAGCCTCGGCATCGAAAATTCTGGATCCCACGACTTACTCGCTCCAAGGCCGATTGAAACAAACAACGCCGCCGCATCAAGATCGCTAAATGTGTTTTGCCCGTATGGTTGGGCATGCGCGGCGCATGTGTAGTGCTTGGGCGGCTTTTTCCTGTTCGATGTTATGCCGAATTTTATCCATGTCTAGCATGGAAATTTGCTGCATCAGATAACTGACCTTCTCTGTGTCATGGAAACCCTTTTCGACGTAGAGAATAATGCGCTGCCTGAATATCAATAAGGCGCTCTCATCTTCCAAACCGAATGTTCGCGCCAGGGCAGGATCCTGCTTGACATTGCAATGCGCCAGCACCGCAGAGGGAATTAGGCTGGCCAGAATTTGATCTTGCGAAATCTCGGTGTCGCTCAAGACAAAGCGCAAGATCAGCGTCTCGCTGGTATCGACAAGCGCTTCAAAGTTAGTTGAGTTGACTTCGGAAGAACTCATGACATTCGAAATGAATTAGCGTATCGGTGGTACTGAATAAGCCAACGCCGGGCAGAGGCACGCCTGTTCATTCAACGCGATCGCTGAACCCGATAACTGAACCCGATAACTGAACCCGATCACTGAGCCTAATGACTTAGCGGTTTCTATCGCGTCGCTGATCTATTTCAATCGGAATTGCGCGCTTCGCTCGGACTGACGATTGAAAGATTGCAGCGCCTACGCCAACACAAACAATCAGGCACAGAAAAACTGCAGGGGACTCGAGCAGTGTATGGGTATGGTCGTAGGAAGCACCGTGTGCCATTGCAAACCCAGACCCCAAAACGCCGCACAGAGCGGCCATAACTTTTTTATAATTCAACGCGATTCCCCTCAATAAATGTGTTGCGAAGCCCGCTACCAACTTGCTACGCCGGTGAGGACGCTGAATACCAATAAGACATCGGTCAAGACGATTGATGCTTGGACGTTAAGCACAGCATGAAATGACCTGCAAATTCGAATTTACTTCTGACGCCAAGACAAGGCAAGCAGTTTTATCTTCTTGCTTTTTCGTCAGCGATTAGCAACCAGTGCTCGCTAATCAGCGTTTGGCGCCCGCAGTTGTAGACTTAAGCGGCGCGCGATCAAACTGGTCTCTTTCCAGCCGAGATGCTGGTAGTAATCAAGCGCAGGTTGATTATCCAAGTCTGCCAATAATTGCGCGCGCGTAGCGCCATGCTCGCTGGCCCACGCCAGCACGGCCTGCAGCACCTGACGGCCAACGCCGCGCCTGCGCCAAGCCTCATGCACCACCATGTCCTCGATCCATGCCGAGTGCGCACCTTCTGCCGTTGAAAACACCAACTGCGCCGAGCACATGGCGATCGCCTCTCCTTGCGCCGAACGAGCCACCATGATGCAGGCATTCGGGCTGGCCAACACCCCTGCCAAACCGCGTATTTGGCGCTCAGTGTCAGGCTTGAAGTCCTGCTCAATGCTAAACAGTGCAGCGAGTAACCCGACCAATGCCGGAATATCGGTGCTGCTAGCCTGCTCGATCACCACTCCGCTCTCGCTCACTCGCGCCCCCTGCCATAGATGATGATTGCCAAAAACAGGGTCGGCGTCTCGCTCAGCACCTCGGGGCCGTGCGGCACGTCGCCGCGAAAGGTCAGCGTATCGCCGGGGCCCATCTCATAGGTCTCATTGCCGTGGCGGTAGGTCATTCGTCCCTGCAGCATGTAAATCAGCTCCGTGCCCGGGTGCTGAAAGGTCGGAAACACCTCGGAGGCATCGTCAAGGCTGATTAGGAAAGGCTCGAACAGTTTTTCCGGGCCTTGGTCGTAGGCCAGCAAACGGTAGGTGTGGCCGGAGCGGGTGCCGCGCCGCACCACCTCCATACCCTCACCGGCGCGCACCAGCTGCGCGTTACCCTCGATCACATCCACATCGCGAAACAGGGCCGAGAGCGAAATCCCGAGTGAGCGGGCCAATCTGTGCAAGGTATCCAGGCTGGTAGCGCACTGCCCGTTCTCAATCTTGGACAGCATCCCACGAGAAATGCCCGCCAGCGTCGATACCTCGGCAATCGTCAGCCCGTGGGCCAGCCGCTTCTCGCGCAGCGCAGCGCCAAGGTAGCGCGCTACCGCCAAACCCTCGCCACCAACCGCCTCCTCATTCGCGGCGGGCAGTGCTGGGGGTGCTGAACGCCTATTGACCATGATTTCCCAATTTATACAGTTGACCCACCGAAAAAAGTGAGCTATAAGAATAATTGTTTATTGTGAAGAAACAAAGCCCCGCTGTCAAAGCGGAGTGCAACTAACCCAAAAGATACTTTCTTTATGCCCTTGCGACTGCTTAGATTTGGCCTCAGCCGCTCGCACCCCGAGCCGAGGATGTTCTCCACGCCCACCGACCTTCAATCGGAGTATGACGTGGTCATTATCGGTGCCGGCGGGCACGGCCTAGCCGCTGCCTACTATCTTGCGCGCGACCACGGCATCAAACGTGTCGCGGTGCTGGAAAAAGGCTATATCGGTGGCGGTAACACCGGTCGCAACACCACCATGATCCGCTCCAACTACCTAACCCCAGAGGGCGTGAAGTTCTACGATGCCTCTGTACAGTTGTGGCAGGACTTGGCGGAAGACTTCGATCTAAATCTGTTTTACTCGACCCGTGGCCACTTCACCTTGGCGCATACGGACTCGGCAGTACGCACCATGCGCTGGCGCGCCGAGGTCAATAAACACTACGGCGTTGAGTCCGAGTTGGTAGGGCCGGATTTCATCAAGCGTGCCTGCCCGTCGATTGACATCACCTGCGGTGGTCATGCGCCGATACTTGGTGCGCTGTATCACGCGCCCGGCGCGATCGCGCGGCACGATGTAGTGGCCTGGGGCTATGGTCGCGGTGCCTGCAATCGCGGTGTTGAAATTCACCAGCAAACCGCCGTGACTGGCATTGACGTGGTCGGTGGCAAAGTGGTCGGCGTCCAAACAACCCGCGGCCCCATCAAAACCAGCAAGGTGCTATGCGCGGTGGCCGGTTTTACGCCGCGTGTGACCGATATGGTCGGCATCCGCACGCCGCTCTACATCCACCCATTGCAAGCCATGGTGAGCGAGCCAATGAAGCCATGGTTGGATCAGATTTTTGTCTCGGGCAGCTTGCACATATATATCAGCCAGAGCGCGCGCGGCGAGTTAGTTATGGGTGCTTCACTCGACCCCTATGAGGTGCATTCAACGCGCTCGACGCTCGACTTCACAGAAACCTTGTCGGCACATATGCTCGACATGTTCCCCTTCCTGTCGCATGTGAAGGTGAACCGTCAGTGGTCGGGCATGGCCGACATGACCCCTGACTTCGCGCCACTGATGGGCAAAACCGAGGTTGAAGGTTTTTATCTGGATGCAGGCTGGGGCACTTGGGGCTTCAAAGCTACCCCAGTGTGCGGCAAAACCATGGCATGGACGGTTGCCAACGATAAGCCGCATGAATTAATCACCGGATTTTCTTTGGATCGCTTCCGCAATTATTCGCTGACCGGCGAAAAAGGCGCAGCGAGCGTGGGGCACTGATATGAAACTAATGCCCTGCCCTGTCAACGGTCCGCGCGCGATCGCCGAGTTTATTTATTGGGGCGAGGTGCGCGTCAGCCCCGACCAAAATACCTGCACTGATGATGAATGGGCTGATTACGTGTTCAATCGCAATGGCGCACCCGGCATAAAGCGCGAGTGGTGGTGCCACACCCCATCGAATACCTGGTTTATCGCCGAGCGGGATACTGCCGCCGACCGCGTGTTGCGAACCTGGTTACCGGGAGCCGAGCCATGAGCCGCTTGCCAGTCATGCCAGATGAGTGGATTAACCGCTCCCAAACCATAAAAATCCGCTTCGAGGGTCGTGAGTATGTCGCCTTCGAGGGTGATGCTATCAGCAGCGCGCTATGGGCTGCAGGTACCCGCACACTCGGCCGCAGCTTCAAGTACCACCGGCCGCGCGGCATTCTGTCGATGGCGAATCATGATGTCAACGTCATGGTGCAGGACGGACAGCGCCTGAATGTACGCGGCGATGTCATACCGGTGCGCGCAGGTATGGATCTGTCTGCAGTAAATACTTGGGGTGGCGTACAGAGTGATCGCGTACGCTTCCTAGATAAGCTTTCAGCGTTTTTACCGGTTGGCTTTTACTACAAGGCGTTTCACAACAAGCGCTTGTTCCCGCTGTGGGAGCGCATGTTCCGCAACATCACCGGCCTCGGTCGCCTGGATCTGAATACGCCGCACATCAGAACTGCGAAGCGCTATGACTTCTGCGATGTGCTCATTATTGGTGCCGGACCGTCTGGTCTGAGTGCGGCACTAGCCGCTGCTGACGCTGGCGCTAGCGTAGTGCTGGTGGATGAAAATGCACACGCTGGTGGATCGGGTATGTATCAACTTGGGGCTGACAACACACGGCGCGATCAGACCCATACATTGCTACAGAGGGCGCGCCAGCATGCGCAGATTCGAATTCTCGAGTCGACCACCGCATCGGGCTGGTATGCCGATCAGTGGATACCACTAACCGATGCCGACAAGATGGTGAAGCTGCGCGCCAAAGCGACTATCGTCGCCGGCGGAGCCTACGAGCAGCCAACCGTATTCCGTAACAATGACTTGCCGGGTGTAATGCTTGGTTCTGCAATGCAGCGCCTGATTTACCGCTACGCGGTGCAGCCAGCGCGACGCGTGGTGATTACTGCAGCGAATGAAGATGGCTACCGGCTGGCGCTGGATCTGTTGGCCGCTGGCGTACAAGTGCTGGCGATTGCCGATTTGCGTGACAACGTACCTGCCTCGGCTGCGGTCAATGCAGTGCGCGAGCGCGGCGTTGAGTGTCTGCTGGGTAGTGGCGTGTATGAAGCACACGCAGATAGTCACGGAGAACTTGGCGCAGTAACGATATGCCGTTTGCGCAACGGGGTCGCCGATACTTCGACAGCGCTTCGCTTTGATTGCGATGGCGTGGCGATGAGTACCGGCTGGGCACCTGCCGCCAACTTGCTGTACCAGAGCGGCGCCAAGATGCGCTTCGATGAACGTACACAGCAATTCGTACCCGCCAATCTGCCCGAAGGCGTGTATGCCTGCGGACGCGTGAATGGTGTTTATGGTTTTGACGCGCGAATCGCCGATGGCGCACGCGCAGGTACTTCAGCCGCCGCATTCGCACTGGGTGTGCCGCTGACCATACCAGCGGTACCGACTGACGACAGCGTGCCAAGTTATCCGTGGCCTGTGGTCGAGCATGCGCAAGCTAAAAACTTCGTCGACTTTGATGAAGATTTGCAGCTGAAGGATTTTGCGAATGCGGTGCAGGAAGGTTACGACAATATCGAACTGCTGAAGCGCTACTCGACCGTTGGCATGGGCCCGAGTCAGGGCAAGCATTCGAATATGACTGCGCTGCGCATTCTGGCGCGCCTGCTTGGCAAGTCACCTGAGCAAGTGGGCACCACCACCGCGCGACCGTTTTTCCATCCCGTGCCGATGTCGCATCTGGCTGGCCGCGGTTTCCATCCACAAAGACATAGCCCATTGCATGGCCGTCACGCAAGCTGGGGTGCGGTGTTCATGCCGGCTGGCGTGTGGGAACGACCGGAGTATTACGCGCAACAGGGTAAATCACGCACTGACTGTATTCATGACGAAGTGCGTCGTGTGCGCAGCAAGGTCGCGCTGATTGATGTGGGTACGCTCGGCAAAATCGAGGTGCGTGGGCCGGAAGCTGCCGAGTTCTTGAACCGTGTATACACCGCGCGCATCGATCTGCTGAAGGTTGGTGGCACTCGCTACGCGATCATGTGCGATGAATCGGGCGTCGTGACTGACGAAGGCGTCATCGCGCATATCGAACAAAATGTTTACTACTTCACCACCACTACCTCGGGTGCCGCCAATGTGTACCGCGAAATGTCTCTCACCGGATCCTATGCTTCAGTCAACCTGGCCGGGCCGGATTCACGTGCGGTACTCAGCCCGCTGTGTGATGTTGATCTGTCGTCAGCGGCTTTCCCTTACCTCGCGGTACGCCAAGGAAGCATCTCAGGTATACCTGCGCGCATCATGCGAGTGGGCTTCGTCGGTGAGTGGGGCTATGAGATTCATGTACCCGCCGAGTACGGTGCAACGCTGTGGGATGTACTGATGGAAGCCGGCAAGCCATACGGCATTGGCCCGTTTGGGGTTGAGGCACAGCGTTTGCTGCGATTGGAAAAAGGTCACCTGATCGTCAGTCAGGATACCGATGGTCTGACACATCCGTTTGAAGTCTCGATGGAGTGGGCGGTGAAGATGGATAAGCCCTTCTTCATCGGTCAGCGCTCACTGAAAATCGTGCGCGAGCTGCCGCTCAAGCGCAAGCTGGCAGGCTTTCAACTGCCGGCAACACATACCGGCGCAGTGCCGAGCGAGTGTCATCTGATTATTCAAAACGGCGAGATCGTTGGTCGTGTCACCAGCTGCTACTGGAGTCCAAATCTCGGTCATCACATTGGTCTGGCGTTCTTGCCACCGCAGATGTGCGATACCGGCACGCGCTTCCAGATTCGCCTCAGCGACGGCAGCATGGTCAGCGCCGAGGTCTGCGCAACACCGTTCTTTGATCCCGAGAACCTGCGCCAGAAGGAGACCGCATGAGTACCCCGGCCCGCGTCAGCCCACTCGCCGATGTGCAGTCTGCACACGCCGCGCGCTGGACCGAGATAGAACATATGCGTGTGGTCGCTGCGTTCTCCAATGAACAAGCGAATGCACTGAATGCCGTTGCACTGGGTGACCTCAGCCATCGCCCGCGTGCTGGCGTGAAAGGCCCTGGTGCCGCTGCTGCACTGAATGCAGCGGGCATCAGCACACCGACTCAGCCAAACCGCTGGTGTCGTAGCGAAGGGGCATTAATCGCGCGCCTTGGCCTGACCGAATACCTGATCGAAGCAGATCAGTCGAATGATGCGGTTTCGCGCGTTTTGACGCTACCGAATGCGCCCGATGTCTATCCGGTACCGCACTACGATGCTGCGCTGCTCGTCATGGGCCCGAAGGCGGTCGATCTGTTCCGCCAAACCTGCTCGGTCGATATGGCGACACTCGACCCGAAAGATGGTGCGCTTGTACTCACCTCGGTGGTGGGCGTTGGCGCCACCGTCGCTGCGCTTCAGACACCTGCAGGTATTGCCTACCAAGTTTGGCTGGACGGCACCTACGCTAGCTATATGTGGGAAACGCTGTGCGAAATCGCGCATGACATGGGAGGTGGTCCGATCGGATTTGATGCGTTGTCACGAGTCGGGCTCTGAGCAACCAGCAATAAAGAGGTCCACGTACAAGGGCCACACGAAAGGGGAGATGATGAAACCAACAGAGGCGAAGAAATATCTAAAAGAACACGGCGTCAAATATATATTGGCCCAGTTCGTCGATGTGCATGGCGCCGCTAAGGCGAAGTCGGTGCCGGTGGAGCACTATGACACCGTGATCACTGATGGCGCTGGCTTCGCCGGTTTCGCGTTAGCGGGAATGGGCATGAAACCCAACGCGGATGGCGACTTCATGGCGGTGGGTGACCCGAGTACGCTGAGTGTGGTGCCGTGGCAGCCGGGCTATGCACGTATGGCCTCGGACGGTCATGTGCATGGTGAACCCTGGCCTCATTGCTCGCGCGTTGTACTGAAATCGCAGCTGGAGCGCATGGAAGCCAAGGGATGGATTTTTTATACCGGGATGGAACCCGAGTTTTCGCTTCTGAGAAAAGTCGAAGGTCGCCTGGTACCGAGTGAAGCCTCCGACACATTAGCCAAGCCCTGCTACGACTACAAAGGCTTGTCGCGCTCACGCGCGTTTCTTGAGCGACTGGCAGAGTCGCTGCGCGCAGTGGGTATCGATGTTTATCAGATCGATCATGAAGATGCCAATGGCCAGTTCGAGATCAACTACACCTACACCGATGCACTAACCTCTTGCGATCATTACACCTTCTTCAAAATGGGCGCGGCTGAGATCGCGGCCGAGATGGGACTGATTTGCTCGTTCATGCCTAAGCCCTTCAGTAATCGTCCGGGTAATGGCTTGCACATGCACATGAGCATCGGCAACGGTAAGAAAAACCTGTTTGAAGATAAATCCGACAAGCGTGGGCTCGATCTCTCTACCCTCGCCTATCACTTTGCGGGCGGTTTGCTGGCGCATGCCTCGGCACTGGCAGCGGTGTGCTGCCCGACGGTAAACAGCTACAAGCGTTTGGTCGTGGGTCGCTCACTGACGGGTGCTACTTGGGCGCCGGCTTATATCTGCTACGGCAACAACAACCGCTCCGGCATGATCCGTGGGCCAGGTGGTCGTCTTGAATTGCGTCTGCCGGATGGTTCTGCCAACCCGTATCTCGCCACCGCTGCAGTGATCGCGGCGGGTCTGGATGGTATCGAACGCAAACTGGATCCGGGTGAGCCGGTGGTCGACAGCCTGTACGAGATGAGCCCGGTACAACTACGTAAGCAAGGCATACGACTGCTGCCACAGAACTTGAACGAAGCGCTCGATGCTCTCGAGAAGGACGAAGTTATCAAGGGCGCGCTCGGACCGCTGGCAAATGACTTCCTTGAGCTAAAACGCATGGAATGGGTGGAGTACATGCGTCATGTGTCCGACTGGGAAGTGGATCAGTACCTCCAGTTCTTCTGAACTGGGCCAAGGAGAAAACATCATGTGTGGAATCGTGGGACTGCTGGTGAAGAAACCAGCACTCAGAGAACAACTCGGCAAATTGATGGTGCCTATGCTGATCGGTATGACCGATCGCGGCCCGGACTCTGCCGGGTTGGCCGTATTTGCCGATCCGCTGAAAGGCACGGCGCGCAAGCTCAGTTTGTATTCGGGCATGACCGAGGCCGGTGCCGACTTCGATTGGCATGGCTTGACGCACGGATTGAAAGAGCATCTCGGTGTGCCATCGAAAATCGATATCAAGCATAACCATGCTGTGCTGACTTTCGAGGTATCGCCCGATATCGTCAAGAAATGGCTGCACGAGCATTACCCGCTGCTGCATATTCTCTCGACCGGTCAGACCATTGATCTGTACAAGGATATCGGCACGCCGTCGATGGTGGCGAGCCGCTACGACTTCGCTTCACTCACCGGTTCGCATTTAGTCGGCCATACCCGTATGGCGACCGAGTCCGCAGTGACGCCAGATCGTGCGCACCCCTTCACTGCGGGTGAAGACTTCTGCTTGGTACATAACGGCTCGCTGTCGAACCCGTATGGTTTGCGTCGCAAGCTGGAGCCGCACGGCATCCACTTCGATACTGATAACGACACCGAAGCGGCTTGTCGTTTTCTGGAGTGGCGCTTGCGGGAAGGCGATGATCTCGAGGCTGCACTACACGCCGGCTTCGAAGAACTGGATGGTTTCTTTACCTTCTTGATGGGTACCCCTGACAAGCTGGCACTGATTCGCGATCCGTTCGCTTGCAAACCAGCAGTCGTCGCTGAGACCGATGACTATGTCGCTATCGCTAGTGAGTTCCGCTCGTTGGCGCATCTGCCCGATGTAAAAAACGCCAAAGTATTCGAGCCAGCGCCGGAGGAGATGTACGTATGGAACGCGTAAGCTTCGACCTCGCCAGTACACCGCTGCGCGAGGTGAATCAATTTCTGCATAAACAATTGCAAGCCGATGACCAACGTCATTTCGAGGTGCTAAACCCGGATGGCGCGCACAGCATCGCAGTCGGGCTCGATCAACCCGTCACGGTTGAGATTCATGGCCATGCGGGCTACTACGCTGCAGGCATGAATAAGAAAGCGACTGTCATCGTGCACGGCAGTGCCGGTACCGGTGTCGCTGAAAACATGATGAGCGGTCGTGTGCATGTGAAAGGTTTTGCCTCGAATGGTGCCGGTGCTACTTCGCATGGCGGTCTGCTGGTGATTGATGGTGACGCAGGTCTGCGCTGTGGGATCTCGCTCAAAGGCGGCGACATCGTAGTCGGTGGTTCTGTCGGCAGCTTCTCTGGCTTCATGGCGCACGCCGGTCGCATGGTGATTTGCGGTAACGCCGGTGACGCACTCGGTGACTCGCTGTACGAAGCCGTGATCTATCTGCGCGGCGAAGCCAAATCGCTTGGTGCCGACACACGCTTTGAACCAATGACCGACGAGGACCGCGCGGTGGTAGCTGAGTTATTGCGTGAAGCGGGCTTGCAACATGACCCGGCCTCGTTCAAGCGAGTTGCCTCTGCGCGCAGCCTCTATCACTGGAACGCCGACGCTAATCAGGAATATTAAGCCGCACGCCGGCAGGAAGAACATCATGGATACGAAACCCGTTCAATTCAAGCGTCGCTCAACCGAGGAATCGGCTGGCTTCGACCGTAGCGTGATCGACTACATCCAAAACGCTGCAGCGCATGGCTTGTATGAAATCCGTGGTCTCGGTGCCAAGCGCCGCGTGCCGCATTTTGATGATCTGCTGTTCTTAGCGGGTTCGCTGTCGCGCTATCCACTGGAAGGCTATCGCGAAAAATGTTCTACCAAAACCATCCTTGGCACTCGCTTTGCGAAGAAGCCCGTCGAGCTTGATATTCCTATCACTATCGCTGGCATGAGCTTCGGCGCATTGTCGGCGAATGTGAAAGAAGCTCTGGGTCGCGCCGCGACCGAAATGGGCACCAGCACCACGACCGGTGACGGTGGCATGACGCAAGAAGAGCGCGGCTCATCCAAAACGCTGGTGTATCAGTGCCTGCCCTCACGCTATGGCTTTAACCCGGATGATTTGCGCAAGGCAGATGCGATTGAAGTCGTGATCGGCCAAGGCGCTAAACCTGGCGGTGGCGGCATGCTGCTCGGGCAGAAAGTAAATCCGCGCGTTGCGAGCATGCGCACCCTGCCGCAAGGCGTCGATCAACGTTCAGCGTGTCGTCACCCCGACTGGACCGGCCCCGATGATCTCGCGATCAAGATTCTCGAGTTGCGCGAAATGACCGACTGGGAAAAACCAGTGTATGTGAAAGTCGGCGCTACCCGTACCTTCCATGACGTGAAGCTGGCAGTACATTCAGGTGCTGACGTGGTGGTGGTGGATGGTATGCAAGGCGGCACCGCTGCTACCCAAACCTGCTTCATCGAGCACGTCGGCATCCCGACGCTGGCAGCAGTGCGGCAAGCGGTCGAGGCGCTGGAAGATCTGAATATGAAAGGCACGGTGCAACTGATCGTTTCCGGTGGCATCCGCACCGGCGCTGATGTTGCCAAGGCACTGGCGATGGGTGCAGACGCCGTCGCGATTGGTCAAGGTGTGCTGTTTGCGCTCGGCTGTAACTCGGAAACCTATGTGCGCGATGGTCAGCACCATTCGGCGCTAGATGCCTATGACGCAATCGGCACCGCGCCCGGCTATTGCCATCATTGCCATACCGGCAAGTGCCCGGTTGGCGTGACCACGCAAGACGCGGAACTCGAGCAGCGACTGGAGCCCGCCGTCGGTGCCAAGCGCGTGCGTAACTACCTTAAGACCCTGAACATGGAGCTGACCACCATCGCGCGCGCCTGCGGTAAGCAGAACGTGCATCACCTAGAGCGTGAAGACCTGGTCGCGCTCACCCTTGAGGCGGCTGCGATGGCCGGGATACCGCTAGCTGGAACCAACTGGGTGCCGGGCCGATAAATCGTTTCCCAACGCCAGTCGGCTGGTCTATTATTTCCCTAGATAAATGTTTACCGGACTGATCACAGTCCACGAAAGGAGGTTGGCAGCGTCATCGGCAAATGCCTCATAGAAGGCTGGCCGCGTTCCATGCATGCCTGAAAAAACGTAAGAACCATCTGGAGGAGAAGCAGATGAATCAACGCAATCAATCGTCACTCGACCCCGAGATGCAGCAGAGGGCCGAGGCCATGTACTCCCGCGACAAGTGGAGCGCACTGCTCATACTCGCCGTGTTGTGGGCTAGCCTTATTTACACCTATATAGCCGTACCGCACGGGTTTCTCAGCTCACCGATTGGCGTGGTGCTGCTGATTGCCGGCGTATTGCTGCTGGTATTCAACACCAGCTCGGTATTCGCGATGCTGGCGCATTACCGAGAAGACCGTGATCACATCTACGGTCAAGACCTTCGCAACCTCGACCTGAACCGCCACCGCCTGCGCGAGCTTGCGCTGCGCCCGGCGCATGTCGACACTGATCCGGGAGCGCCATGATGAATAAGCCCTATGAACCGCCGGTGCAAAGTGGTATCGGCCAAATGTTCGACAGCTTGGTGGTGCTAGTGCTGGTGTATGCCAGTCTGCTGGCCCCTCTGCTATTCAAAGCAACTGCCGAACCGCCCAAGACCGACGGTAAAGCGGCGCCCACTTGGGAATCGCTGAATCAAACCCCGGCCATGGTCGAGCAGTGGGAGAAGTTAGGGGTAAACGTTGAAGCTGCGGCTCCAATGATCACCAATCGCTTTGACTACACGATCGAACCGATCAGCCTGCTGCTCACCATTGCGGTGATCGTCGGCTACTTTGTGTTCATGCTGCGTGTCTCCGAAAAAGAGTATCGCGAGGTGATTCGCGAGCGCTTCGACGAATCAGAAGGAGGTTGAGATGAATTTCTGGACAGCTTTAGAGTATGCAGCGTGGATCATCTCAATCGTGCTGTTTGGATGGATGCTGGCTGATGCGCGCTTTACTAGCTCGCAATACGGCGAAGACTTCCTGACAAGCTCGCGCGAAGGCGAAGAAGAATAAGGAGACGAGCATGACAGCGCAAAGTATCGCGGCCTCGGCGCCGCAAAAAAATTCGCTACTGAAGGTACTCGGGCCTATCCATGTATGGGCACTCGGTGTCGGCATCGTGTTGGTGGGCGAGTACATGGGATGGAATTTCTCGGTCGGTAAAGGCGGTGCCTACGGCTCGCTGATTGCCTGCTGGATCATCGGCCTGCTCTACACCTGCGTTGCGATGATCGATTCGGAAGTTACCTCCACCGTGGCAGCAGCCGGTGGACAGTACACCCAAGCCAAGCATATTGTCGGACCGCTGATGGCATTCAACGTGGGTCTGTATCTGGTGATGGCCTACACCATGCTGGAGGCATCTGACGCGATTGTGGTGGGTGATCTGATCAAGACCATCGCGCTGCAGTATGGGGCCGAGGTTGATACCAAGCCTTTCGTGGTGCTCACTATTGCCGTGCTGGCTTGGCTCAACTATCGCGGCGTGTTCATGACACTTACCGTGAATTTCGTGATCACCGCATTTGCCTTTATCGCGATCATTGTGCTGTTCTTCGCGGTCGAGGGTGTTGGCACCGGTGGTTCGATCTTGCGTCATCGCGAGCTGCTGACCGATCTACCCTATGGCTGGATTGGGGTGCTGGCAGCGTTGCAATTCGGGATGTGGTACTACCTCGGCATTGAAGGCACTTGTCAGGCCGCTGAAGAAGTACGCTCACCCGGTCGCTCGATACCACTCGGCACCATGGGTGGCATGATCACCTTGCTGATTGCTGCTACCCTCACCTGGTATATCTGCGCCGGACTGATGCCATGGGAGTACCTCGGGCAAGCGATCACGCCGATGTATGACGCAGCTCGCCTGACCGGCATTCTTGAGCTGGAAGTGATTCTGTTCGTCGGCACCATCTTCGCAGCAGTGGCCTCAGCGAATGGCTGCATCAACGATGCGTCACGGGCCTGGTTCTCAATGTCGCGTGATCGTTACATGCCGCAGTGGTTCGGCGCGGTGCATCCACGCTATCGCACACCCTATCGAGCCATCCTGTTCCTGATCCCGATTGCGGTGTCGTTTGCCTTTACCGGATTGCTCGACCAGGTGATCACCTTCTCGATCTTGTCCGGCCTGCTGGGCTACACCTTCATGTCGTTCAACGTGGTCCGCTTCCGTCGCATGTGGCCGCTGGGTACGATCAACCGCGGCTATGTCCATCCGTTCCACCCCATCCCCTGTATTCTGCTTGGGCTGTTATGCGGGGCGACGTATTTCGCGACCTACCTCGGCTATGGCGCCTCGCTACTGTCGATCATGGCGTTCTACATCCTGATCTCAATTTGGTTCGTGGTGCGGCGCTATCAGTTCGTGCGACGTGGTGACCAGTTCACCATGCCGTGGCCGCGACCCAAAGGCTACTAAGGAGATCGGCTTGGGCGGAGAACTCACCGGCGGCGGCATCGCCGCCGGTGTCTTTTTTCTGATCGCCTGCTTGCTATGGCAGCGGCGTGCGCAGCGTGGCTTTGCCGCGCGGCGGGCAGCGATTTTCGATGACTGTCGCGCACTGTTCGAACAGTCCGATCAGATTGATCCGGGTAGCGACTATCCACTACTTCAGGGTAAGTACGGCAACGCGAAAGTGCTGCTACAACCGCTGCTGGACCACGTGGGCTACCGCAAAGTGCCATCGCTTTGGCTGGTGCTGACTGTCGATTCGCCCATGACGCTGGGCGGCAGTGTGGATGTGCTGTTCCGACCTGCAAATATCGAATTCTTTTCGCAGATAGAGCAACTCGCGCAGCGTATTCACCTTGGTGATGAATGGCCGTCTCACCACATGGCGCGTGTCAGTCCCGCTGGCTGGCAAGCACCACTCTCGACGATACACACAGCTCTTGGTGATGCGATCGCCAGTCCTGACCTCAAAGAAATCGTGGTCACACCCCGTGGCGTTCGATTGGTAGTACGCGTGTGTGGCGTTGAGCGCGGTCACTATCTGGTGCTGCGCGCGATGCTCACTGAAGTCGAACGAATTCCAAGTGAGTGGCTGGCTTACTGGCTTGATACCTTGCTGGGAGTCGCCGCAGCGGTGCGGGCGGATGTCGGGGAGACAGCGTAGATGTTCTCGCGTCCCTTGCACCCGCTACTGGTACTCGTCGTCGCTATCCTGCTGCCAGGTATGGGTCAGGTGCTGAACGGGATGCTGGTGCGCGCCTGGATCATGATTTTTTTTACGCTGAGTCTGGGCGTTGTCACATACCATCTCACCACGCCGGCGCACTCCTTCATCGGCAGACACGCCGGCGGTTTCTTTATCTACGCGATCATGGTGATGGATGCCTACTTGTGGGCGCGCTATCGCTATGCGCGCTGGAAACAAGCCTAATCCCCCTACAAGACCTTGCGGGCACCATGCCGCACCATGTTTTTCGAAGGATATATTGATTCATGAAAAACCTCGCAAAACCAATCGCCATTTTTCGTCACTCGGCCGCTGATGGCCCCGCTTACCTCGCCACTTTTCTACAGCAGCTTGGCTTAGCCTATCGAGAAATTCGCATTGATCTCGGAGAGCCTGTTCCGGAGCATGCCGATCAATTTGCCGGCATTGCGTTCATGGGCGGGCCCATGAGTGTGAATGATCCCTTGCCCTGGATACCCGCGTCACTGGCACTTATTCGTGATGCGATTGCGCGCGATATCCCGCTAATTGGTCATTGCTTGGGTGGGCAACTCATTAGTAAAGCGCTCGGCGGTGAGGTAACTCGCAACCCAAACGGCAAAGAGATCGGATGGCATCGCATCGAGGTCACCGATCCTACCCTCGGTCGGCAATGGCTGGGTACCGACGATGGTTGGGTTGGCTTCCACTGGCACGGTGAGATCTTTACCTTGCCACCCGGTGCACAGTGGCTGGCACGCAGTGCGGCGTGTACAAATCAGGCATACGCGTTCGGTCCGCATATTGGGATGCAGTTTCACATCGAGATGGATG
>JAPLQC010000004.1:0-14501 GCA_026399895.1 Burkholderiales bacterium | reverse complement strand
TGCACTGGTGTGAAGAAGGCGAACCCGAGGTCAGTGCAGCGAAAAGCAATCCAGATGTTCACCCGCATGTCATGACAACTCAGCAAATCACCAAGGCAACTGCCGAGTATCTTCCTGCCATGCGGGTGGTCGCCGATCATCTATATCGGCGCTGGGTGCACAATCTTCGCGATTAGAAGAATTTCAGGTAGCGGTTGTATTCCCAATCCGAGACGTGATTCAGATAAGAAAGCCACTCGTCTCGCTTGAACTCTACCCACGTATCGCGCATCGTCTTACCAAACACTTGCTCGGATAGCGGGTCAGCTTCGAACGCATCGACTGCTTCATCAAGCGTTTTTGGTAGTCGCTTCACCCCAAGTGCCTTGAGCTCCGCATCAGACTTCAGATACATGTTCTCGAGATGTGGATCACCTGGATCAATCCCTTGCTCGATACCTTCGAGGCCGGCAGCCAGCGCCATGGCAGCACCCAGATAAGGGTTACAGGCACTATCTGCTGCACGCAGTTCGACACGACCGCCCCCGCGCGGGATACGCACAGTATTGGTACGGTTGTTATTGCCGTAGCAGGCCCATACGGGCGCCCAAGTAAATCCGGACATGCTGCCTTTGAGGATGAGCCGTTTGTAGCTATTGACGGTCGGCGCGACTACCGCGCAGATTGCTGGCAAGTGCCGCAGTATTCCACCAATAAATTGATAGGCTAACTTGGAGATACCTAGCTTACGCGAGTCGTTATCGTCCACAAACAGATTCTTACCTGTCTGGGCATCGGCGAGCGACATATTGAAGTGCGCACCACTACCGGCGCGATCGCCGTACGGCTTGGGCATGAAAGTCGCAAAGCCACCGTGTTTACGGGCTATCTCATGCGCCATCAGTCGCAGGAACACGAAACGATCTGACATCGAGAGCGCATCAAAATAATTGAAATCAACCTCAAACTGGCCAATGCCATCCTCATGGTCGAATGAATACACATCCAGACCGAGCTCATTCATGGCCGCGACTAGTTCACTCATCCAGCCCATGTTGTCCAACATACGGGCCACATCATAGGCAGGCTTTTCTAGATGCTTGCGGTCTGACATCGGCACAAACCGGTGCGTAGCATCGTCCTTCAATACAAAAAACTCTGCCTCAATGCCAAGGTTGAACGTGAATCCCATGCTTCTAGCGCGCGCCATCTGACGGCCGAGAATATTGCGGCTGCAAGGCTCGAAGGGTTTGCCCTCGCACCACAAATCACTGGCAAACCAAGCGGTATCCCGTTGCCATGGTAGTACCATGCAAGACGCCGGATCTGGATGCGCTGCGACCTCCTCATCACTCACATCTTGTGGCACGCCTTCAAGCGCAGCACCGGTGCAAAGCTCGGAGCCAGACATCATTCGCTCAAAGTGAGCGATCGGTACTACCTTGCTCTTTGAGACACCATGCATGTCTACATAGCTGGCAAATAAGTGCTTAACGCCTTTATCTGTCAGTTCTTTCTTTAGGTTCGCCAATTCAGGACTGGTGGCCTTTTCCAAGATTGTCTCCTCGCGTTTATATTTGTTGACTTGCGTTCAACTGCTTTTCATTGACTGGGTTCAATCAGTCGGTGGCATTTCCTCAAGCGGTATTCCCTCAGCCTGTGCTCTGAGCAGTTGTGTAGAGAATTGGTCGATACATTGCTCAAGTAGGGCTGCACCCTCTTCCGCAGTTGCAAGGCTCGGGGATCCACACACGCCGTGCACACTCTCTTTGTTGACGGTATAGGAAAAAAAGCAGCACGCAGAGCGGTTGGGCTCATCCTTCGCCTTACTCATATCAACCAAGTCTGGACGCATGTGAAGCATCAGTGAGGTTTCAGCAGCATTAGCGTGGAAGTTGGTATCGCCATCACGGAAGTACACCTCCCCGATCTCGCGGGTGATTTCCCAAATCGAGCGCAGCGCGATGCGCACCTCCGGGAAATCAGCGCGTACGTTTTCAAGCGCGCATCGCAAAGGCGCCCAGTTGGTGACATGACCATTCAAGATGACGAGACGATTGAAGCCTGCCGCCTGCACCCACTCGGCAATCTCGTAAACCACTCGAGCAAGGGTTTCAGGGCGAAGTGACAAGGTGCCCGGCCAGTGCTTACTATGGCCAAGCGAGCAGCCAACAGGTATCGCCGGCAGTACCGGGAAACCGGTACGTGCCGACACACCCTCTGCTATTGCGACAGCCGACATGGTGTCGACACCCATCGGTAGATGTAGTCCATGCTGCTCGGTTGCACCGACCGGCAGTATCGCGAGATCGATGCCACTATCGCGGATCTCAGCGACTTGCTCCCAGCTAAGTTCTTCCCAGCGCACCGGTGCGCCGGTACCTTTCGCGACGCCACTCATGCTGACAACCCGTAGCCAATGATCACAGCAGCAACGCCCGCCGCCAACGTGAGATAGGGAAGCACGCCCGCGCGTGGCTCCACGGTCTCTTCATCCGAACCCACCGGTCGCATATCTTCCGTAAGCTGAGCAGGGAACACGCCTTTGTCCTGGACGTAATGGCGATACAGGAACACTGGGATGATGAGCACCGCGACGATGATGCCCGCTGAGAGCGTACCCTGACCCCAGACATTCGCGCCCATGCCCATCAAGAACAGATTAGTGAACCCCAACACTGCACCAATAGCTAGCAGCACGGTCGGGGCCCGGTAGGGGCGTGGTGTGTGCGGACGATCGATACGATGCAGCCAGCCGCTCTGTAGATTCATGAAAATGAAAATCATGTAGTTCACATTCGCAATAGCAAGCAGGAAAACATAGTCAGACATCATCAGCAGCAACATATTGAAGCAGAGATCAGTCCACATCGCCGCAGTCGGTGCGCCGTTTTCATTCACGTGCGAAAGGTACTTGGGCAGCCAACCGTCTACTGAACCCTGATACAACGTGCGTGCAGAGCCCGCCATTGCCATGCTGACGGTGAGCAACAGCGAGATGATCAACAAAACGACGATCAGATTTTCAACTCTCGCACCACCACCGACAATACCGGCCATGGCTTTTGCCACGCCCATACCGCTGTAGATACCGGGGTCGAGCATACCGGTCAGACCCAGCGCGCCTTGGAAGGCAAACGGCACTAGCGTGAACACCGCCATGCAAAGCAGACCAGCGGTGAAGATGGCGCGAAAGGTATCTCGCGCCGGGTCTTTGAACTCGCGTGTGTAGCAGATCGCGGTCTCGAAAGCGTAGGTCGACCAGCCCGCAATGAAAAGTCCACCAGCGAACAAAGTGATACCAGCCCTGTCCCACGCGCCCGCAATCGGAGCACCAGCAGGATCATGGGCGAGGGGAACAAAAGGTGTGTAGTGAGATGCCGGCGTGTTACCACTGATGATCGGCAAAATGCCGATGATGAGCAGCGGAAGCAAGGCAATCACCGCCATCATCATCTGAGCGCGCGCCGCTTTTAGCACTCCGCGATGTTGAATAGCAAAAACCACCAACACCAAAATCCAACCGAGAATAAATGTCGCGTTAATGCGCAGCCTCAACCCTTCGCCGAGCCAGGTGAGTGGCAGCACGGTGACTTCCCAGGTGAATACCGCCGAATCGGGGGCAAAGAACAGGGTCAGGATATAGCCGGCACCTAAACCGGTACCGATCGCCAGTACGGGTGACCAGGAGAACCAGTTGGACCAGACTGAAATTGGTCCAAGTAATTTGCCATATCGGACCCACGCGATGGCACCATAGACCGAGGCACCACCAGATTTATGCGGGTACATGCTGGCGATTTCTGCATAGGTAAAACATTGCAGAAAGCCGAAGCTAATTGAAAGGAACCACACTAGTGGCGATACATTGCCTACTGTGGCAGCAATCGCCCCGATAGAAAATAAAACCAGTGCTGGTGTACCTGCCGCGAACCAGAACGCATGCGTCCATGAAAGACTTCGCTGAAGGGTTTGAGGCTGAGACAAATCGGGCGTATCCGTAGACGCGGCTGAGTTCATGCGCTCCTCCTTGGCCCGCCACCCATAAAAGGCGCAGGCATCGATTTATTGAGGCTTGCTTGGAAGCGCAGATCAATACGTGCAACTGCGCAGCATTTTCTTTGTTGCTCGCTTCAGTGCTCGGTCTTACGTTAAAACTGTTCCGATTAGGACATAGATTAATTAATCGGTCAATTAAATTTGATCAGACGATTAAAAATTGGACGGTATGTCGTACTATTCAGCTAACGAGATTAGCCTTTATTTCATTTTTTTTATGTCGACAGAGCACACAACCACCGTAATGCGCCAACGTCCAGATCGCGCCAGTGAGTTAATGAATGCGGCGTTGCATCATTTTGCGCGACAAGACTTTAATACCGTGACTATCAAGGACATAGCCAACTCGATTCCGGTCAACAGCGCACTGATTTACTACTACTTTGAAAACAAAGAAGCACTCTTCCGCGCATCGCTAAACCATGCTGCAGACCTTGCGATCGCTCGATACGAGGAAATGTGCAAGAGTCTCACCTCGCCTGACGAATTCATCGAGGCTTGGTTTGATAACCATATCGAATCAGGTGATCTGATCCGATATATGGTGAAAGTGATGTTAGATTTTGCCGCCACGCATCCGCAACGGGACATGATCGAGAGTGGAATTCAGCGCTTCTACGGTACTGAGCGAGACATTCTCGTTAAGTACCTACACGAGGGTATGTCACAAGGTGTGTTCAGCGAGGTGGATGTCAACGGAGCAGCGCAGGTTGCATCGACCATGCTAGACGGCGTCATAGTTCGTAGCCAAATACAACCCGAGTTCGATATAGCCGCAGCAATCGCTGAGTTGAAGAAAGTGTTTTGGCGTTATGTCGGGTTTAATACTTATCACCGATCAAAGGATCGCACTAAAGCTGCTTAATCGAGGGTGCGTTTAATTCTGGACCTAGCCATAACAAAACGTCACTCGAATCAAACCGCGCCAGTCTGATTGGTGGTGACTCGGGTATGTACTCGATACTGGCACGTTACAGCACCGCAGATGGGATTACTTCCGTTTTCTGGCTGGCGTTAGCCCGGTGAATTCAATGCGCATCGCTACCCAGGCAGCATGCATCGCCTGCCGCAGGCCGATAGCATCATCGGCGAGTAATCTCATCCATGCACCTGCGCTGTTTGGCAACGCTGATGCAGCAGCATAAACACCGGCAATCGGTTCAATCGCCTGACGCAAAGCAGCCACTAGTACTGGTGCCGGGTCGGAAGTTGTCAGCGCGAAGAAACTTGCCTGTGCTTGATAGCGACCATTGATGCCAGGTCGATTGCTTTGTAATGTATCGCCGTCAATTCGAAACCGATCACGCACCAATAAACGCCCTGCGGCATCGCGCACAAGTGTTTCTGACACATAAGTTTCAAATACCTGACCACTCAGATCGGGGTCGTGCAAAACTAGCGCCTCGCCCAACAGCACACGTGCACCGGGGTGCAATTGCACTACAACCTCATTCTGCAGATTCGCGCGCGGGAACATCACCAAGGGATCGGGCAAATACTCGAGCAAGGAATCTGGCTCGGCTTCGATCAACACGCGGTGCCTAGCCTCTCGACCATCGTTCATGGTGTGCACGATAGTCGACGCTGCAGAAGTCAGATGGGCTTGTGTGCCGGCCTGTGCGACGAAACGCAAGCCGAGATCGTCACCTTGAAAAATACCACCCGAGCAGGATTGAAGGTAGAGCGACGACATACCTACCGGATCACCAGCAAAACGTAAGGTTCGACCAAGATGAAACGGATAGCCCACCAACTGTCGTCCAACCCCGGTGTTTCCATTCGGGTGCTGTACGAACTCGATGTAAGCCTGCGGCTTAAAAACGGATGCGGTAGTCACAATAAAGTATTAAGTGATAAGGCTAACGATCGAACAGTACATCGCTGGCGATACGGTCGACGATCTGATCTACACCGTCGCCCTTGGCACAGTTAGTTTCAAGCACTGGCCGACCTGCGCGCACCTCATGCGCCTCGCGAATCATGCGCGGCAAATCAACATTCACATGCGGCGCAAGATCGACTTTATTAATCACCAACAGGTCGCACGTGAGCACACCCAGACCACGCTTGCGGGGAATGTCATCACCACCTGCAACATCAATCACGAAAATCCAATAGTCGACCAAATCAAAAGAGAAAGTAGACGCAAGGTTGTCGCCGCCGGATTCGATCAGGATGAGGTCCAGCCCAGGGTATTTGATGCTGAGTTCTTCTGCGGCTTGAATATTCAGGGTTGGATCTTCGCGGATCGCTGTATGTGGGCAGGCACCCGTTTCCACCGCCAGTACGCGCTCGGGTTCGATCAGGCCACTGCGACGTACTCGGTCGGCATCTTCCTTGGTGGTCAGGTCATTCGTGATCACCGCCAGATTAGTACCGCGTGCACGGAAGCGCGGAATCAACTGCTCGAGCAATCGGGTCTTACCAGAGCCTACAGGGCCACCAATGCCCACGCGGGCCGGACCGGGGTGAGCCTTGGCAGCTTTCGAGAGCGCAGCAGCAGGTGTCAAGTCGTTCATGGTTGTTTACACTGAAAAGGATTAGCGGAACATGTAGCGCTGACACAGCGGTACCACGCTGGCCGGTTCGCAAGTGATGATGCGGCCGTCGATCATGACATCGAAAGTCTGCGGATTCACTGTGATATTCGGGCAGGCATCGTTGTGCAGCATGTGAGACTTGTTCAACTTACGTGTACCAATTGCCGGCAGTAGCTGCTTGGTCAGACCGAGCTTGGCGCCGGTATTAGCTTGCACCGCGAGTTGATTCACGAAATTCACCGACAGTGCTTTCTTTGCTTCACCGAATGCGCCCCATTGCGGCCGCATGATGATGGGTTCGCAGGTCATCAATGATGCCGCTGAATCACCCATCGCACCCCAGGCGATGAAGCCACCCTTCACAACCAGTTCAGGCTTGACGCCGAAAAAGCCGGGACGCCACAGCACGATATCGGCGATCTTGCCGTCTTCAAGTGAGCCAATGTACTGGTCAATGCCAAAGGTTTTGGCGGCGTTGATGGTGTACTTCGCGATATAGCGCTTGATGCGTTCGTTGTCGCCGATACGTGATTTTTCTTCTGGCAGACGACCGCGCTGATCTTTCATTTTCGAGGCCAGCTGCCAAGTACGCGTGATCACTTCATTGATTCGCCCCATGCCCTGGCTATCCGAGCCAAGCATCGAAATTGCGCCCATATCGTGTAATACATCTTCGGCAGCGATGGTCTGCGCACGAATCCGTGACTCGGCAAATGCAACATCTTCTGGCACAGCAGGATTCAGGTGATGGCACACCATGATCATGTCGAGGTGCTCATCGAAGGTGTTGATGGTGAACGGATTGGTCGGGTTGGTCGACGACGGCAGGCAATGCGATTGCCCCGCCACCGCGATGATATCGGGCGCGTGACCACCACCCGCACCTTCGGTGTGGTACATGTGGATGGTGCGGCCCTTCATCGCGGCCAGCGTGTCTTCTAGGAAGCCGGATTCATTCAGTGTGTCGGTATGCAACTGCACCTGAAAGTCATATTCATCGGCGACTGATAAACACGTATCGATTGTCGCCGGCATCGCGCCCCAATCTTCATGAATCTTGAGTCCAAGACAACCACCGCGTAGCTGTCCGATCAGTGACTGCGGCTTAGAAGAATTGCCACGCCCCAGAAAACCGAAATTGATCGGCCAACTCTCGGATGCTTGCAACATCTTGCCGACGTTCCATTCACCACCGCAGTCGATACCCACCGTAATTGGGCCTAGCGAGCCGCCGATGAGTGTGGTCAGACCACTGGAAATCGCATGCTCACACAGCTGCGAAGAATCGAAGTGCACATGCACATCAATACCACCCGGCGTGGCAATCAAACCCTCTGCATCACGCACGGTGGTCGAGACACCACAGATTAGTTTTGGATGCACGCCATCCATCACTTCTGGATTGCCGGCCTTGCCGATCGCGACGATCTTACCGTCTTTGATTCCGATATCGCCTTTAACAATACCGATAACAGGATCAATGATGGTGGCATTACAGATGAGCATATCAAGCGCACCATCGGCGCTGTCGTGGCCTGCTTTCAGTCCCATACCATCGCGCAGTGTTTTACCACCGCCGTGCAGGCACTCGTCGCCCGGTACCGCATAATCATGCTCGATCTCGGCGAACAGCGAGGTATCACCAAGACGAACTGCGTCGCCTTTGGTTGGGCCATACATGGCGGCATAGTCGCGCCTCGTCATCTTTGCCATCAGCTTCGCTCCGCAGAATGTCGCGCCCGTTCAGCGCGACCTTGGGGTTATTGGATACCAGCGTTTTTTGCAGCGGGCTTATGCGCCCTTGAAGCCTTGTTTTCTTGCCGCCTCGATTGCGGCCGCCTTACGGTCGTCGCCGGTAGCGCCATCGGTGAGGCTGTTTAAGCCATAAATCTCACGACTGCCACCGAAGGTTGTTAGCGTGAATTCTTTCGCCTCACCGGGTTCAAAACGAACCGCTGTGCCAGCCGGAATATCAAGTCGCATACCGAACGCGGCAGCGCGATCGAATTCAAGCGCTTTATTCACTTCAAAGAAATGGAAATGACTACCGATTTGGATCGGACGGTCGCCGGTATTAGTAGCGCGCAGCACGATCTTGGGTCTACCCACATTCAGCTCAATATCACCTTCGGGTGTGATGATCTCGCCTGGCACCACACTCTCTATCTGTTGCTTACCCGCGCGAATTGGATCATGCACCGTCACCAGCTTTGTACCGTCGGGGAAAGTGGCTTCCACTTGAAGTACCGGCATCAGTGACGGCACACCGGGCATAACATCATCAGCGTTGAGTATCGTAGAACCAAACGAGATTAACTCGGCGACCGAGCGACCCTCACGTGCGCCCTCGAGGATCTCGTCAGCGATAATCGCGGTAGCTTCCGGATAGCTCAGTTTTAAACCTTTATTGCGGCGTTTGCGTGCAATTTCTGCCGAGGTATAAATCGTGAGTCGCTCAAGTTCGGTCGGCGTAAGGAGCATAAAGCCTCCGTATAAAAAATTTAGTTGGCAAACAAACGCGCATCATGAACCTCATGACGCATTGCGGCGATTTCAGTCGCCGGGGTGTACGCGTGAAAATCAAATCCTTGTGCGCCCGTCATAGCAGCTGCTAATGGCGTAGATAACAATTGAACGACCGTGCTGCGTACTCTCAGCAATACCCGCTGCGCATCAAGGTGACCGATCACGCCAAGGCGCAATGCTGCACTCACCGAGCCAGTACACAGCAAATGCGCAGAGATAGCACGGGCGTCTTGTTCAGACATACCCATCGCCCACCACACCAGACCCTGCGCTACCGGCAAATGACCAAAGGCTTTTTTTTCTGCGATCAGCGCGCGATAGGCTGAGGCTTGGGTAGTGTCCAATTTCTCGTGCACGCTGAGCAGGGCACCACCGGCACGACGAGAGCCATCACGCAATTCGGTCGCCAGACTCATCGCCTCTACCTCAGCATCAATCTCGACTAATGCAGCGAGATCACCCGCAGCTCGATGCGCTAGCACCAGCGCAGGCGCTTCCATCGAGGCCCACCGATAGAGCAACTGACCCTCGACGAATGTCGCGAGTGTCTCAGCATCTTTCACTTCTCGGTCGGCGTACAAGGTTTCCAAACCTTGCGAGAATGAGATCGCACCACTCGGAAAAAAGCTATCCGCGTGCTGTAGCGCACTCAGTTGGCTAACAATATCAGTGGCTGTGGACATGTCTCGCCCGACCATCAGATAAAAATGGTGCCAACCGCTCGAGATAGCTCGCCGCTTCGCCTTGCATAGCGATCTCTATGACATCGCCTGCAAATCGTACGGTCCAATGCATGTTGCCTGAGAAGTAGCCGATCTCGAGTGCCGCTGCAGTATCGCGCGGCTGTATCCGCAACCAATCTGGCTCTTGGGTGCGCACGACAACCGCGCGTTCCTCGGTCAGCAGCACCACCGCACCATCATAGAGTTGGGCCGAGCGATCTAGCATCAGCGCACATTCGGTGCCCGCATTGGTCACGACACGCAAGCGACGGCGCTGCGTATCTTCTTCAGATAGCGTGATGGTCTCGACACGACCATGATGCTCAAGGTGATGTAATTGATCGGCGATGACCGGGTCAGTTACCGGCCCGACAACTTCTAGTAGTTTTAGCATGAGGCGGTCGGTAGAATGAAAATCCTTGTGTCGAAAAGCAAGTTTCGCTAAGGTGAGTCTACCGAACAGGGGGCTTGCCGGCAACAAAAACGGCAGTAAAACCAAAAGAGTTTTTGGTGTTTATCTCCTCACGCATTACACCCCATTTATCATGATGATAATCACCTGAGTCTGAGCGAAACCATGCGGCTACATCGCGATTCAACAGCCCTGCTAGTGGTAGATATTCAAAGCCGTTTAGCACCTGCCATGCACCAATCCGAGGCAGCTATTCAGGCGAATAGCGCCTTGATTCAAGCCGCCCGCCGACTGGAGATTCCGATCTTCGCTAGTGAGCATTGTGCGGAAAGAATTGGGCCAACCGTGCCCGACTTACGGGCACTGCTGAGAGACGAGGAAATCCTTCACAAGCGGCATTTCTCATGTGCCGATGATGCTGCCATCATACAAACACTCAAGCAACTCGGCAAAAGCCAGATCGTGGTTACTGGCATGGAGGCCCATGTATGCGTACTGCAAACGGTCCTGGGCTTGGCAGAGCATGGATATAAACCATTTTTTGTCGCCGATGCAGTCGCTTCGCGCCACGCTCAGAATAAAGAGCTCGCTGCGCATCGCTTGCGGCAGCAGGGAGTACCGGTTATCTCGGCCGAGATGGCTCTATTTGAATGGATGGGTCATGCAGATCATCCGGCCTTCCGCGACATTCTTGGCCTGGTCAAAAGCCTTTGACTGATGCCACTACGGGGAGTTATGAGCGCGGTTTTTTTACGCTCAGTATTTCATTGGCGTTGATAATCGAGCGCGCAATCTCTTCTGCCGTCACGCGCTTCTGCATCGCCTGCTCGCGAATCACATGATAGGCCTCTTCCTTTGAAATACCATGCTGCGTGCAGAGAATCTCTTGCGCCTCGGTGATCTGCCGCGCTCCGCGCAACTTTGCCTCCAACTGGGCGATACGCTTCTGCTGTTTTTTGACAGTGTCATGCCAATCACGCGCCAGTACCAGTACCGATAACAAACCAAACGAACGCACCGGTGACGCTACAGTGGCAATAGCACCAAGCCGAAGCACCGCCTCGATCAGGGTTGGGTTCTCGTAAGCTATCACTGCAATCACTGGTGGCGCATCTTCGCGGTGGCACCATGCGAAATCAGCGTCGAGCATATCGGGTGACAATGCAAGAAATACGACGTCAGCGCCCTCCGGTAAATCAGGAAGCGGCGGCCAGAACGCCTGCACCTGACAACCGATACGCTCTAACTGCCGGGTCAAGCCCTGACCGTCCTGATCACGCGGATGAAACACGCACACACGCAGTGAACGTAAGTCGCGCAAAATCTGTGGCGCCTCGCGTACGACGCGCTTGGTAGACAGCGTCGGTGTTTTTGGCTTTACCATCAATCCTGCAAGGTCTCGAGGGCTAACGTCCAATCGCCCAATGAATGCGTGACCAGATAAGGATCGGGTACTACAGCATTCTTCGATGCGCGCACGATAGCGAACTCGCCCTTCGAGTTGACCCGCCCAATACGAGGATATAAATGGGTGTGATGATTGCTTGGCTCGACACGCACTCGACCCTGAGGCGCGAGGAACTCACTCCCCAGAATTTGGGGCATTAAGACAGGTACGCTATCGTTACCAGCACCCCGCATTGCATTGGCGAACAGATGAACTTGAAAATACGCCGCTTCCCAACAAGCATTTGGGTGAATTTCATCGTCGAAGCGCGCGCGGAATCGTTGCAAGACACGATGATTTTCAGCTGTGTCAATTGAGGTGAAATACGGTGCTGCGGTGAAGTGGCCTGCTGCAACCGACGCACCCATCTGAGCGACCTCAACCTCGGAGGTAGTCAGGCTAGCGATTGGCATTGACTTCGGATTGAGACCAGCCTCTGCATATGCGTTGTAGAGGTGCTGCGTAGCATTGCCAACAACCGTAGAGAAAATGAAGTCTGGCGCCAGCTCTTTGATCTCGTTAACGATCCCATCGAAGTCAGATTGACCCGCATTGACGGGGACATAGCGCTGCGCTACCACGCTACCACCAGGTCGCTGGTGAACGAGGTCTGACATAATCCGATTTGATTCATACGGATAGATATAGTCCGAACCGATCAAGTAAACGCGTCCACCGAACATGGACATCATGAAATCAGCTAGCTGCACGCTATTCTGATTTGGAGCCGCGCCGGTGTAAATTATGTTGTTTGAGAATTCAAAACCCTCGTACAGCGTAGCATAAAAGAGAATCCGATTATATTTCTCGACGATTGGCATTACCGCCTTTCGCGCGCTCGACATATAGCAACCAAAAATCACATTGACGTTGTCAATAGCCACCAGGCGCTCGGCCAAGTTACGGAACTGGTAAGGGTCTGAGGCTGGATCGTATTCGATGGCGACGATCTCGCGTCCATCAATACCCCCGTGATCATTAATCTCTTCGATAGCTAGCAGCGTTCCCAGCCGCTGCGACGACTCAATCGCCGAGGTCACGCCGGTCCGCGAGTACAAAACACCAACTTTGACCGGATCTTTATTCGCCATGTTTATAGTTCCAACAAATCAGCAATACAGCTTTTAAATTTAATCAATTTTATTCAGCGCGCAGCAATCTGAGCCAGCGTTCGCGTTAACTGGACTGGCAGCGAAAGTGCATTATCAACAATGGTGAAATTGCGGGCGCCAAATATCTTTTTCATATACGAACCGGCAGCTTTATCTAAGGTGAGACCAAAAACAGTAACGCCTTTCATACCCAAATAATGTACCGCATGACGGGCATCTTCGACCAGATAATCCCTATCAACGACATCAATATCCGATGGCTCACCATCTGTGACCAGCAGTAATATTCGCTTCTCTGCCCGCTGCTGAAATAAACGGAACCCAGCATGCCTCAAGGCGGCACCCATACGTGTCGACAGCGAGCCTTGCTGGCGCATAAGCACTCGGCGTTGCGAGTCACCATACGGCTCGTCGAATTCTTTCAGCCGCAGATAATGAACTTTTTCACGACCATCTGAATGAAAGCCATCAATCGCGAGCCGGTCATAATCGGCATCGATCGATTGTGACAAAAGGTCTGCAGCCTGTTTCTCTACATCCAATATCGAGGTGAAACCCTTGACTCGATCATTGGTCGATTCAGAAAGATCGACTAGCAACAAAATGGAGGCATGTCGACGCCGCTTGCCCGGCCGCTGGAAAATCCTCGGATCCGGGGTGATACGAGCGCGCCAACTAATCCGGCTCTCGACGGCTGCATTCAAGTCCAGCGATTCACCTTCGTGCTGACGGCGCAACCTTACGCCGCGGTCGAGGGTGCGTGAACGGGTATCGAGCGATACGCCTCGCACCAGGCTACGTTGGCGACCATTGGAAACAATCTCAGTAGCATCGCGCGCCAGACGATCGTGAACGGTGGTCCACGCATCACGCAGCAGATTTTCACGATAATCCCACTCGGGATAAGTAAAGCGCTGACCCGGTGGCTGCTCAATCGGTGAGACATGCATCGCTGTCTCGGCTTCCTGATCGCTCGCCTCTATCTGTACCGAAGAACGCGACAGACTTTCTTCGGGTGGCGTATCGGGTGGTGCGTCCAGCTCGAATTCCCAGAGGAAGCTGTTGTCATCGCGATAGGCGGGTTGCACCGCATATAGATCTTGCACGAAGCGCACGCGCATCTGCCCGAGGTCATTACCCAGTATTTTTCCAACCTCAGCGAAACGCTCAGGATCGTCCAGCCCCAGCGCCGCTTCTGCCTCGAATAGTTCGCGCCCCTTATTTACCCAGTGGTTCTGGTCTTGATAATCAGGATCATGCAAGGCTCGCGATAAGCGGGCTGCGAGCGAAAAGAATGTGAGCTCATTATTCTCACCATGGGCAGTATGGAAGCAGCCCCATAATGACCATAGCCCGGGAAAGCACTGAATTGCCAATCGCTCTACGCGCGCATCTTCGATCAATGACAGCACCGCGATCAGTAAAGGCTTTTTTTTGCCTGCTGGCTGGTGACGTGGTGAATATTGCAGGTGGGCCAATGCATGGGCCACTGCGGCACGATAAATGTTTCCCCGGGTAGCGCCATCCCACGCGAGATAGTGATCGGGCAGTAACAATGTGCCTTGGCTGATCACCGGGCGCAGCGGCAGCGCATTCAGGCTACGCTGGCGGCGTGCCGCGAGCGATAAATCAGCTTGACCGAATCCGGTGGTGAAGTACTGCAGCGAATGACGCGCGCGCTCGAAAGAGGTACCTTTGGCTTCA
>JAPLQC010000033.1:17684-35120 GCA_026399895.1 Burkholderiales bacterium | reverse complement strand
TTCATCGAGTACATGGATGTCGGTGCCTCGAATGGCTGGAAAATGGATGAAGTGGTCCCATCCGCCGAGGTAGTGCGTCTTATTAGCGAGCAAACGCCGCTGGAAGAAGTCGAACCCAACTACACGGGCGAGACCGCTGAGCGCTGGCGCTATGTGGATGGTACCGGCGAAATTGGCGTCATCTCCAGCGTCACGCAAGCTTTCTGCAGTGACTGCAACCGCGCACGCTTGTCGACTGAGGGCAAACTCTTCACCTGCCTGTTCGCCACCGGCGGTCATGATCTGCGCGCGCTGCTGCGTGCGGGACACTCTGACGATGAGATGATCGCAGCGGTAGCGCATCTATGGTCGCAACGTGAAGACCGATACTCGGAACTGCGCACCATCAATACTGAAGGACTTGCCCGCCCCGTGCGCAAGGTGGAGATGTCGTATATTGGCGGTTGAGCAAAAGCCCACCGCATGACCAGCCGACTGACACAACTCACCGAATCCATCGCAGGCTTTAACGCCGACTCCTTGCGCGTCGATATCGCGCAGCAAGCGATCGCGAATGCGATTCAATCAATCACGCAAACCGAACGCGTACCACTCAAGCAAGCACTCGGCCGTACGCTTGCCAATGACATCACCGCACCGATCAACGTGCCGTCTTACGATAACTCGGCGATGGATGGCTATGCGTTTTCAGGTACCGACCTGACACAAGGCGAGATCGCTCTCAAGATCGTCGGAAAAGCTTTCGCAGGACACCCCTACTCTCAGCCGGTACAAACCGGTGAATGTGTTCGCATCATGACCGGTGCGCTGATGCCGCGTGGCTGCGATACGGTTATCCCGCAAGAACTAGTGGCAGCGGCGAATGCGCAGTCCATCACGATCGCAGCCGATGTGATTAAGCCCGGTAGTAACTTGCGCCTTGCCGGAGAAGACTTGCCCGCAGGAGCCACCGTACTGCAACAAGGGCGTTTGCTCACGCCATCTGATCTTGGCCTGATTGCCTCGCTTGGCATCGCCGAACTAGACGTCATGCGTAAGCTGCGCGTTGCATTCTTTTCTACTGGCGACGAGCTACGATCAATTGGCCAGCCCCTTGATGAGGGCTGTGTCTACGACAGCAATCGCTACACGCTGCACGCGATGCTTGATCGTGCAGGGTTCGATGCGATTGATCTCGGTGTTGTGCGAGATGACCCAGTTGCGCTAGAGCAAACACTGCGTGACGCATGCAGACAAGCTGATGCTGTCATTACCACCGGTGGCGTCTCCGCCGGCGATGCCGATCACACCCGTGATTTGATGGGCCGCCTCGGCGAGGTCCTGTTCTGGAAAATTGCGATGCGCCCCGGCCGGCCCATGGCCTTCGGCCAGATCAACGCTGATGGTAAAAGCGCGCTGTTTTTCGGCCTACCCGGTAACCCTGTTGCGGTGATGGCGACTTTTTACTTCTTTGCGCGCGACGCACTTTTGCAATTGCAGGGAACAACGCCAGTTCGACTTCCCATGATCCAAGCGATCAGCACACACGCCATCAAAAAACGTGCAGGCCGTACCGAATACCAACGTGGTGTGATGACCTATGACGCCGCAGGTATCGCGCATGTTCGCCTAACCGGTGCCCAGGGCTCAGGGATTCTCAGCTCAATGTCTGAAGCCAACTGCATGGTCGTGCTTGCCCATGACGAGGTCGATATTCGAGCAGGTCAACCGGTCAGCGCAATCCCATTCGCCGGCTTGATCTGAGCCGCTTTCGGGAGGAACCCTCCCGTCAAGTCTGTCACCGAGCAAGGCCATCGCCCTTGCACGCATAGAATTCATGACAGACACCTACATTCATCCTCCTTCAAACCCCGATATCGCCGCCATCGTCGCGCAATTGACCGACGGTTTGCAAAATATTCAGCAAACACTCGAACAATGCCGCGAACAACTAGAACAGGGCTACACGCTCGGAGAACTACGGAATATTTCTGATGAAGGTTATGCAGAGTTATACAAAATCGCACATGAACTTTGTAACCAAGATGACTTCCACCATGCACTGCCCGTTGCGCTGCAACTCACGCTGCATAACCCAACCGACAGTCGCTATCCATTCATGACCGGATCCTGCCTGCAGCGACTGGAGCATCATGAGCAGGCGGCACTAATGTATGCGATTACCCTCGATGTCGATCCCGAGCATGCAGCGGCCACGTATCGCTTGGGAGAGTGCCTGATTGCCGTCGGAAAGCCAGAGGAAGCACTGCCTTTTTTAAATAAGACGATTGAACTGAGCTATGGCAAGTTCAGCAGGCGCAAACTAATGGAAATGGCGAAAGCAAAGCTTGAATATTTGCTTCCGTAATCCGGAACAAAAAACGACTACGTTCATACAGAAGCCTGCATATCGGTCGCGTGCCGACACCCGAAATCTCTGATAACTCATTTGAGAATAAAAAATTTATGACGATTGCAAAGACCCATCAACGAGCAAACGAAGTCATTTACGTCCAGCACCCCAATTACACCGGAACCTCGAATCAGACACCATCCGGAGCCCAAGACCTTGAAGACAGCTGGAGTTCGGGCGTGGCTGACGAGCAGACTCCCCAACAAGATCGCGCCAATAATCGAGCGAATTACAACCCGGTTCCGGCCGGATTAGAAAAGCACGCTGCCTGGAGTGATGACGAACATGATGATAGCGTCCCCAATCAGGGCGACTCGGTCGCTATTTCCATAAATGGCAGCAGTGCGGCAAGTGACTCTGACGATTCATCAGGTGGATCAGGCGATGGCCGCTGCGCATTCCATGACCCAGCCAGTACCGCGCCCTACTGTCCAACCCGCCACTGCTATCGTAAATCCCCCGGGAAATCAGGCACAACCATCGAGAGCGAAATGTTACTGCTACCAGGTGGTTGGCCCAACAGTAGCCGCCTTATCAGCAGCAGGCCTCGGCTGGGGTATCAGTTTGATTTTAACCGGTGCCGATGTGTTGCCGCGAGGTGTTGAAGTTGATGGAACACCAATTGACAGCAATAGGTATTATCTTTTAGGTGGACTTGTGAGCGCGATCTCATCTGCTTTTTTGATAGCCGTTGTATGCCTCTACAAACAAAGCTGAGCTCAAGTCAATCTGATAACTAAGATAGTTAACAACGCTCAGCTAGTCTTGTTTATCTACCGTCACCCGGAATCAAAAAGAAAAGAGGTCCAAGCCATGGCAACACCCTGAATATCTATGTGCCGACTACACAGCAAACGGCGAGATGTCGTCGGATATAAAGTGCTCCGTGAGCCTGCTTTATATTTTCGGGATACTCAGTGCTTGCGCTGGCGTGGGTTGCCTTGCCGGAGGTAGCATACAAATCCACAATCAACATCGCGCATGTTGAGTCCGATGCTTGAGGACGGTCGTTATCGCCGACTAGCATCCACCTGATTCCTCATCCAATCAGCCGTTCCAAAGAAGGCCTCCAACAAGAGGTCTTCTTTTTTTTCACCATAGCCAAGATCCCGCGTCGCCAGCAACATGCAGGTGAGCCATTCATCGCGCTCCTTGGAGCCTATCGGAAACGGCAGGTGACGCGCGCGCAAGAATGCAGGCCCGTACTTTTCGGTGTACAGATCAGGACCGCCGCTCCAACCTGACAAAAACCGATAGAGCTTGTCGCGCGATCCTTCAAGCGAAGGCGGATGCATCGCCCGCAGCGCCGAAAACTGCGGCTCAAGATCCATCAAATCGTAGAAACGATCGACTAACTCGTGCAGCTTTTCGTCACCGCCGATCTGCTGGTACAGACTGGTTTGCTCAGATGCTTTCTCGTCCATTGATTGAATCATTCTGCTTCAACGAACGAATCATAACGTAGGTCGCTGCCATTCCTTGAATCGGCACCCACGTTGACGCTGCCCAAGCCAGGGCACTTCCAAAACACAGAACGCTCGAACCGCGTCGAAAAGCTGACAAATGGCTTCCCCAATCGTCAGCCGATAACAATTCCGAGACAAGACCCTTACATGGTTGACCTGATCGCTCGCAATGCGACACGGCTGGAGTCTGTCGTACGCTTCACTGATGTGCTGCTGCTTTATGTAATGGGTGTAATCGCTGATGCGCTTTTCTTTTCTTCAGGGTCCGGTGTGATGAGTGCCACGCATACCGCAGTCCTCTATTTCTGCTGCACGCTGGCAGTGGTTGTATTTCCTCAATTTGCGCTGTACTCATCGTGGCGCGGCAGGTCATTGATTTTGATGGCAGGTAATGCCCTGCTTGCGATCATGGTGGTACTGATTGCCGGCGCGGTGTTTGGCTTCATGATCCGGCAGCTGGGCGAACTCTCCGTCACTTGGCTGTTAACGTGGTTCGCGCTCGCGCTTTGTGGCTTTTTAGTCTATCGCTGGGCGCTGTACGGTGTGCTCTCTGGGTTACGGCAACGTGGCATCAATAGTAAGCGAGTCATCATCGTCGGCTACGGCAGCACTGGGCGTGAGTTACACCAGCGCGCACGCGCGCAACGCTGGACCGGCTACGACGTTGTCGCTGCCTATGTGGGTGACAGTAGCGTAGTCAGTGACGGCAGCATAGCGCTCGACGCACCGGTTGAAGCACTGCCCGCGTTGGACGATATACCCGCTGCCGTTGAACGGCACCAAGCACACGAAGTATGGATCACACTACCGCTCGCTGAGACCTTGCAGTTACGGCGGCTACAAGCCTTACTAGGAAATACGCTGGTCGATATCCGCTGGGTACCTGATGTAACTGCTGTCAGTATTCTGACTCACCGTACCGTAGAGTTTCTAGGTATGCCGGTGGTTGAATTGAATTATCCCGCCAGTACCGGCACACCTGGCATCCTTAAAGATATCTTCGATCGCGTGTTCGCAGCTATGGTGGTGATCATGCTATCGCCGCTGTTCATCGCGATTGCGCTTGCCATCCGAATCGATTCACCCGGCCCTATCCTTTTCCGGCAACCGCGCCTGGGGCTCAACGGACAGCGATTCAAGGTACTCAAATTCCGCAGTATGCGAATTCACCAAGAGGCAGGTCAGGTCACTCAAGCCACGCGTGATGATCCGCGGATTACGACAATCGGTCGTTTCTTGCGACGCACCAGTCTGGATGAGCTACCGCAGTTTATCAATGTACTGATGGGCGATATGTCGGTGGTTGGGCCGCGACCGCACGCCCTACCGCACAATGACTTGTACAAAAACAAGCTCGCTATGTATATGCAACGTCACCGGGTCAAGCCGGGCATTACAGGCTGGGCACAGATTAACGGCCACCGCGGCGAGACTGATACAGACGAGAAAATGGCGCACCGGGTTCAGTTTGACCTGTACTACATCCAGCACTGGTCTTTTTGGATGGACTTAAAAATTATCGTCTGGACCGCCGTCAAAGGGTGGACCAGTCATAACGCTTACTGATGTCTATTCGCCTTCGATATCTAGCGCTACTTCTCATCGTCTTTGCGCTGATGATCTTGCTTGGTGCTTTGCCTGGTCAGGCCGATGCGCTATCAGCACGCTTTGGTGATAAGGCCTTGCATTTGATCGCCTATATCTGCTTTAGCGTGCTCTGCTATCGCGTCTGGAATGCGCCGCGGCGACAACGCATTCTCCTCACTATCGTGATGATTGCTTTACTGGGCCTGATTGATGAAGGCATCCAAGCGGCACTACCCTACCGCAATGCATCCTTGGTCGACTGGTGCTTCGACTTGCTCGCAGCACTAATTGCTGTCAGTGGTCTCTGGTTGCAAGAATCGTTCTCCCCATTACAGAATTCCCATGCGAAAAATTAGTAAGGCACTATTTCCCGTAGCGGGAATCGGTACGCGCTTCTTACCAGCTACTAAAGCTAGCCCCGAGGAAATGCTACCCATCGTCGACAAGCCGCTGATCCAATTTGCGGTAGAGGAAGCCATCGCGGCAGGTATCAGCGAGATGATCTTCGTCACCAGTCGGAATAAACGGGTCATCGAAGATCATTTTGATACCTCGGTAGAGCTAGAAACCGAATTAGAGGCACTTCAGCAGGAAGTCTTGCTGGAGGCTATTCGCGGCATAAAACCCAATCATGTGCAATGCGTCTACGTCAGGCAGCCGCAGGCATTGGGCTTAGGTCATGCGCTGCTGTGCGCGGAACGGCTACTACAGAATGAACCATTTGCCATCCTATATGCAGATGACCTAATTGATGCTGAAGTACCGGTCATTCAGCAAATGGTGAAGCTATATTCACACTACGGGAGCAGCATTCTTGGTACTGAAGCGATAGCCCTGGAGCGAAGTAGCGCGTATGACATTATCGAGGGTCGGCCAGTAGCAGATCGGCTACTCAAGCTCGATGGCATCATCAATAAACCTACACCTCGTCACGCGCCATCGAATATCGGCGTCGTTGGCCGCTACATCCTGACGCCTTCGATTTTTCGGCATCTGCACAGCCTACCACCGAGTACCAATGGTGATGTGTCGTTCACTGATGCAGTCGCCCAGATGATCCACACCGAGGCGGTACTATCGTATCAATTCATCGGCAAACGCTATGACTGCGGCACTAAGCTGGACTATCTGCGCGCGTGTGTGGATTTCGGTCTGAAGCATCCGGAGGTCGCCCGAGAGTTTCGTCATTTCTTACAGCTACTGACGCTGGAAGAAGATGACCTAGAAACGCTCACCACCCCGCGTGTAGCGCTCTTGCCCTAAGCGTATGGCAGACCGTAGCGTACTGGTCACCGGGGCTAGTGGGTATATAGGCTCACACACCTGTGTCTGTCTGCTGGAAAACGGCTGGCGGGTCATTGGCATCGATAACTTTAGTAATAGCTCGCCGAAGGTCATCCCTCGCATCGAACAAATTGCGCGGCGACCCATGGCTTTCCATCGCGTTGATATTCGCGACACCAGCGCACTGACTGAGTTACTACGTCAAGAGCACATTACCGCGGTCATCCACTTCGCTGGCTTGAAGTCAGTGGGTGAATCTGTGGCAAAGCCGCTCGATTATTTTGATAACAATGTGTGCGGTAGTGTGGCCTTGCTGCGCGTATTACAGCAAGAGGGAATTCGCAATCTGGTATTCAGCTCGTCGGCCACCGTTTATGGCGAGCCAAGCAGTGTGCCGGTAACTGAAGAGGCACCCACGTCGGCGACCAATCCCTACGGCCGCAGCAAGTTGATGGTCGAACACATGCTGAGCGATCTGATCAATGCAGACGCAACTTGGCGTATTGCGACCCTACGGTACTTTAATCCGGTGGGCGCCCATGAGAGTGGCCTGATCGGTGAAGACCCGCACGATATCCCCAACAATCTGATGCCCTTCATCGCACAGGTTGCGGTCGGTCGTCGCCCTGAATTGCACGTTTTTGGTGATGACTACCCCACTGCTGATGGTAGCGGTGTGCGCGACTATATTCATGTCATGGATCTCGCAAACGGCCATCTGGCTGCCCTTGATCGCTTACTCGCTCACCCCGGAAGTTTTACAGTCAACCTGGGCACTGGCCGTGGTGTCAGCGTACTGCAGGCTGTTGCCGCGTTTGAGCAGGCATCTGGACGCAGCATACCCATACAGCGCGTTGCACGACGCTCGGGCGATGTAGCTAGCTGCTACGCGTCTGCGAAACGCGCAACCGAGCTACTCGGCTGGCAGGCTGCCCATGGTCTCGACAAAATGTGCGCTGATCACTGGCGCTGGCAACACAACAACCCGGACGGCTATTGACCCACCCCAACAGGGTCGGATGTGACTGCGCGACCGCAACGAGCGCATTTATCACATCGACAGAATGAGCGCCTCATTCAACTCGTTCACGCTCATGATCCCGACCGAACCAATGCAGCAGCCCGATGGCAAAGTCGCACTCGTCACTGGCATTACTGGCCAGGACGGTGCCTATCTCTCTGAACTATTGCTGGCTAAAGGCTATGTCGTCCATGGCATAAAACGCAGAGCCTCGCAGTTCAATACCGGACGTATCGATCACTTGTATCAAGATCCGCATGAAACTGATCGACGCCTGATTTTGCACCACGGTGATATGACCGACACCGCTTCACTAATACGCGTGATGCAGCAGGCGCAACCCGATGAGGTCTACAACCTGGCGGCACAAAGCCATGTCGCGGTCTCATTCGAAGAACCCGAGTACACCGCTAACTCGGACGCCTTGGGAACGCTACGCCTGCTAGAGGCGATCCGCATTCTTGGCCTTGAGAAGAAAACCCGGTTTTATCAGGCATCGACGTCGGAGTTGTACGGCAAGGTGCAACAAGTACCGCAGTCGGAGACTACGCCGTTCTATCCGCGCAGCCCGTATGCCGCTGCTAAGTTGTACGCCTACTGGATCACGGTGAACTACCGCGAGGCGTATGGCATGTATGCCTGCAATGGCATTTTGTTCAACCACGAGTCTGCGCGGCGTGGCGAGACGTTTGTCACACGCAAGATCACACGCGGCCTCGCGCGTCTCGCACTCGGTCTGCAGGACTGCATTTACCTTGGCAATCTGGATGCGCTCCGTGATTGGGGGCATGCGCGGGATTATGTCGAGATGCAGTGGCTGATGCTGCAGCAATCACAGCCGGAAGATTACGTCATCGCCAGTGGCCAGCAGAGCAGTGTGCGTGATTTCGTCAACATGGCTGCCCATGTACTCGGTATCACACTGTGCTGGCACGGCAAGGCTTGCGATGAGATCGCCGTTGTCGATAACCCCGGACCACACGAGGGTGTACTTGCGGGTCAAGTAATTGTACGAGTCGACCCGCGCTACTTCCGACCAACCGAAGTCGAGACCTTGCTGGGTGATGCGAGTAAAGCGCGTGATCAACTCGGCTGGACCCCGCGTACTCAGTTACCCGAACTGGTACGAGAAATGGTCGAGGCTGATCTTGCAGCAGCGCGTAAGTATGCGCTGGTGACCAGTAACGGCTTTGAAGCGTTTGCACATCATGAATAAGCCCGAACGCATCTTCGTTGCGGGGCATAGGGGCATGGTGGGCTCGGCACTAGTACGTGCTCTACGTGCACGACCCGATGTCGAGCTGGTGCTACAAACACGTCAGCAACTGGATTTGTGTGATGGCGCACAGGTTGATACCTTCTTCGCGCGCTCAGGCATAGATACGGTATATGTTGCTGCAGCGCGAGTCGGTGGCATACATGCCAATCACCACTACCCGGCTGAGTTCATTCGCCAGAACCTACTGATCCAGACTCATGTGATTCACGCGGCGTGGCGACATCATATCGGCAAGCTGCTGTTTCTTGGGTCGTCTTGTATTTATCCCCGACTCGCACCACAACCAATCACCGAAGAATCTTTACTGACCGGGCCGCTCGAGCCAACGAATGAACCCTACGCTGTCGCAAAAATCGCTGGCATCAAACTCTGCGAAAGCTACAACCGCCAATACGGTGCAGATTTTCGTTGTCTGATGCCGACGAATTTGTACGGCCCTGGTGATAACTTTCATGCCGAGGATAGCCACGTACTACCAGCGCTGATCCGACGGTTTCATGATGCCATGATTCATGGCCAGCCAAGCGTCACAATCTGGGGCAGTGGTGATCCATTACGCGAGTTCTTGCATGTGGATGACTTAGCGAGTGCCTGCCTGCACCTGATGGCCTTGCCACGCGAGGAGCTCAACAAGCTAGTCACACCTCAGCGCTCGCATCTGAATGTCGGTAGTGGTGAAGAAGTACGTATCGGTCATCTCGCGACTATGGTTGCAGAAGCGGTCGGTTATGAGGGTCATATCGTGTTTGATACCAGCCGACCCGACGGAACACCCCGCAAGCTACTTGACTCCAGCAAGCTTCGTCATTTGGGTTGGCAGCCAAGTATCAGCTTGCAGGAGGGTATCGAGCGCACAGTTCAACATTACCTCGCAGCGCACGCGATTAGCCCTATGGATTTAGCGAGTCGTGGCTATGTTGAACGACCACAGCTGAGGCTCTGAATTAACTATTCAATGTCTTCTGCGCCTGATCCTTTTCTGCTGCTGCTAGCTGCCGTCTTGTCATTGCCGATCGCGATCGCGGTGTGCTTGCGCGCACCGATAATGGTGACGCTGGGGTTTGTCACCATCTTATGCGTATTCTCGTCATCGACGTGGGGCCAGCTACAAGAAGAAAACACCATATATGCCCGTGGTACCGGGATATTCGCTTTTTCAATTTTGAATTTACTGCTGTGGACAGCGGCAGCGGCAATGCTGATCAGAACCCAAACCCAGGAGTGGATGATCAAGACGAACGGCCTCAACCTGCAGTCTCCCTTCCCTTTATTCCTTGCTTCCTTCAGCTTCATGTTGTTGGGACATCTGGTGCTGGGCCTGATGTCGGGTATCGACGCAATGGCGGTATTTGGCTACAACGGCATTATCAATGTACTCAACATGACGCTATTCGCGCTCCTGATCCTCAGCACGATCACCAGCGAGCAGCACCGGCGTCAGCTGCTGCTATGGCTATTAGGGTTGGCGGCGCTACGTGCCGCCTTCGGATTGGTGCGCTATCAGTTCTTGGGGGGCGATACAGCGAACCCCTATCGAAACTTTGAAAAGCTCGATCTCAAGCTGGTGTATTTCGACATCGCTGATAACTATATCGCTGCGCTTGCTGCGTTCTGCATCGCCTGGCTGCTCTTGATGCCGGGTGTCAGGATGTCGTTGCACAAGCGCGCCCTGCTACTCGGCTTGTTTGCCATGGAAGTGGCTACGGTTGCGCTATCGTTTCGTCGTTCGTCCTTAGTAGGACTGGGTTTAATGTTTGCGGTACTGCTATGGCAGCTACCCTGGCAACGCCGAATCCTGTGCGGTGGCGTCGGTATCGCGGCACTCATGATTGGAGCCGCCACGCTGATGCGGGAGCGTCTGCAATTCAACACCCAACGCACCGGATTTCTCTCCTCGCTGTTTTATGACGTCGGACCCGGGCGTGCCACCGAGGTCAGCCGATTTTACGAGCTGGAAGCCGCTGCCAAAAGTCTGGATGGGCAATGGCTATTTGGTTTAGGTAGTTGGGGCACGTTCTACGGTAACGAAGATGCGCTCGACTATCACTTCGGCAAATTTGATTTTGTGCACAGCGGCTTCGGGCATCTGGTTCTGAAAAGTGGGCTGGTTGGCTTGCTGATGTTCCTTGCATTACTAAGCGCCTGCGTCCTGCATTACTTCCGCCACCGGGCAGCTATACGCGGTAACAGTGCCTTACTGGCCGATATGAGTATGGCGGGACTCTTGTTTTGGTCACCGACGCTACTGATTGGCACACCTATCATCGAGTTTCGCAGCATGCTGCTGATCGGAATGACGCTCGCGATGGTGTACCTGCACCCACAGCTTGTTCGCAGCCGTAACAGCTATTTGCCTCAACCCTATGCTGCTGCGTAACTCACTCTGGCATCTCTCGGGCTCGGCATTGCCCGCGCTGGTGGCACTTGCCACCGTGCCGCTGATGATTCATGGCCTTGGTCTGGAAGGCTTTGGCGTGGTGACCCTAATCACCTCGGTGGTTGGCTACTTTGGTGTGCTGGATGCCAACTTGTCCGCAGGCTCGATCAAGTTCCTCGCCGAGCATCATGCACGACAGGATCATCGTCGGTTTGCTGAGACCTTCTGGTTTGGCGCTGGTTTTTATAGCCTGCTTGGTCTGATAGGAGGCTTGCTGCTGCTGATATTTGCAGAGTACCTGCTTGACCACTTGTTCAAAGTTTCACCTGCTCTGCACGCGGATGCGCTGCTAGGGCTGCAAATTGCCGCCTTGGGTTTTGCGCTACTGCAGATACAAAACTATTTGCTGGTAGTACCGCAAGCCTTACAACGCTTTGATCGCTCTGCGAGTGGCGAAGCTTTCTTCGGCGTGCTGGTTAACTTGGTCTCCGCCGTGGTGGCACTGCACGGCGGTGGCATCAGCGGCGTTCTCGGGGCAAGAGTGCTGGTGTCAATGTTAAATCTGCTGTGGCTGGTGTGGCTGATGCGGCAACTTGCCATACCACTGCAACTCTGTCTGCCCCGAGCCGAGGTTTGGCGCGCGCTCGCAAATTTTTCTGCACATAGCTGGTTATCACGCACGGCGTCGATGCTGCATCAGTACGCCGACAAACTCATCGTCGGCGCGGTGGCGGGCCCAGTAGCGCTTGCGCTGTATACCGTACCAAGGCAACTGGCGACGCGGATTCTGGTGCTGACCTACCGCTTGGCGGCCGTGATTTATCCGCGCGTATCGGCATTAGCAGCTACTGGTGAGCAGCATCAATTACGCGTGCTCTATTTGGACGCGACGCGCATTCTCACTTTTTTGAATTGCGCTGTGCTGGGCATGATTGCCATCACCGGTGAGCACTTTCTTGCCGAGTGGGTCGGGCCTGAATTTGTCGCGCAGGGTTACCCAGTGCTGTTGCTCGTGACACTGGGCCTGCTGGTCGATTCACTCACCACGCTGCCCTCACTGGTCAATGACGGTCTGGGGCATCCCAAAATCAGCGGACGTTTTGCAATCGCCCGTGGCCTACTGGGTGTCGGTATGGTCTGGGTCGGCACCACCACCAACGGCATCATCGGTGCCGCAGCTGCTCACCTGCTGTGCTCCTTACTGATGACGCTCTTGTTTTTAATGTATGTGCACGGCCGTACCGTACCTGCCTCGCTAACTGAAACACTACGACTCTGCTGGGCGCCGAGTGCCTATGTCTGCGGCACGGCTTTGTTGTTGATGCTGCCACTGCGATTTTCATTATCCGTTTCATTCGCCGGCCTGATGTGGCTAAGCAGCATTAGCGGACTAACGCTACTGCTGGCGAGCTGGTTTTTCATTGCACGGGTCGAGGAGCGTGAAGTATTGCTCTCCTTCACTCGCCGCCTGATGCCAAAGGCCTCACGATGAGAATCCTGATGGTCAGCGAAGATCTACCTGCCGAGGGTATGGGTGGTCTGGCGCGTCATGTACTCGCGCTATCGCGTGCGCTTGTCGCGGCAGGTCATCAAGTTGATTTAATGGGGAATGACGATGTATCGATTAACGCCGCTGGCGAAGAATTTGATATCGACGGTCATTTCATGCCTGCGCTGCACGGGCAGTTCCAGGGCTGGAAAGAATTCAGCTTGGGCAGCTTCATCCCCTTCAAGCGCAGCGTGATCGCAAGTCGCTTCGCACATGCCATCCTGCGTCGCGCCGGAGAATATGACGTGACGCGGCATGATCAGGGTAGTGATTGCCTGATCCATACCCGCTTTACGCGCGGCCAGATTTGCCGTGCCACCGACCCTCGGGTGTGCGCGCAATGTCGTACCGAACGACCTAACCGATTACAGCGCATGGCATCAACCAGCGCAGTGCGTCAGTTTCGCGAGCAGGTTGCGATTGGCTTCAAACGTCACAAGACTGTATTCGTTTCTGATTTTTTACGCCGGAATGTGGCGCGGACCTTAGGTCCTGGCCCCTGGGGCGTCACGGTACATAACTTCATCGATACACGTGGTCTACAGGCCGCGCGAACTGCTACTACTAAATTGATTAGTGACGACCGACTGCAGATATTCATCGCCGCCAAGCTCTACCCTGCCAAAGGTGTGTCACAGTTTCTCGAGACCCTCACGTCGTCACAGCATCAGCGATTAGATATCCGTGTTGCAGGCGATGGTCCAGATCAGGACGTACTTCGCGAGCGCTTCCCGCAGGTGAATTTCCTTGGCTGGCGCACTGGCACCGAGAGCTTGCAGCTGGCCACCGCAGCGCAGGCGATTGTGGTGCCATCGATCTGCGAAGAAGCCTGTGCATCAACCATCATCGAGGGACTTCTGCTGGGGAAAACCGTATTTGCTTTGAATCTAGGGGGTACGCCGGAATTGCAGATCTATGAATCTGCCCCGATGCAACTGCGGCTGTATCCCGATATGACGGCATTGGTTGCTGGCCTGCTCGCGTTTCAGCCCCACCCGGACTTTGCACCATCCCCACGGACACCGACCGGTAGTGCTGAGGCGGCAGGCCGTCTGCTAGCACTTTACCGTTTACCTCCCGGACCAATCACTCACTGAGCGCTATCGTTATGCCAAACCCAACTATCTCGGTGATCACCTGCACGCGCAACAGCGAGCCTTGGCTAGCAGAATCCATTGCATCGGTACTGAAGCAGCGATCAGTATCGGTGGAGTACATCTTTGTTGATGGTGGCTCCAGCGATGGCACGCTTGAGCGCATACGTGCGCTGCAGCGACCTTACACGCTCATTGAAAACATCCAGGGAGGTATTAGCGAGGCAATGAATGCAGGTGTTGAAGCGGCACGTGGCGAGATTATTGCGCACCTGCACTCGGATGATTTTTATCTACACGACGATGTCTTACACACCGTTGTAAAAGCATTCCAGCAATACCAGTGTCGCTGGCTGTACGGGCGCACGATGCGGTGTATCAATGGTCACCTGTTACCCGAGGGTTTCATCGCACCTGCGTTTAGTCAGACGCGGCTCCTGCGCGGAAATTTCATTCCGCACCCCGCCACCTTTATCGCACGCGAACTGATCTGGCGCGCTGGTGGGTTTGACCAGCGGCTACGCTATGCGATGGACTATGACTTGTGGCTACGTCTGTCGCGCCTGACACCACCGCTGGCGCTATCGCAGCCTTTAGCGGCATTTCGCGAGCATTCAGGCAGTCTTTCGACCCGTGAGCGTGCTCAGGCGATGCAGGAAGATCTGAAGGTCAGGCTATCGCATACCGGTGTCGATCCAATCGCACGTGCCATGCACCTGCTTCGCTATGCGGTAAGACGTCAGCGTGCACGATTAGCTAACCCCGAGGTCGTTCATGCGTGACTTTTCGCTCATTCTCGCCACCGTCGGCCGCACGGTCGAACTCAACCGTTTTTTTGATTCGCTAGCAGCGCAGAGTTATCGCGACTTTGAAGTGATCGTGGTGGATCAAAACCGCGATGATCGGCTAATGCCGATATTGCACCGAGCACGCTATCTGGGCTTGGTGTTGCGTCATCTGCGGTACTCACCGCCCAACCTAGCGCTGGCACGTAACGCAGGAATTGCCGCAGCTGACGCGCGCTGGATTGGATTTCCGGATGATGATTGCTGGTACCAACCGCAAACACTCGCGCGCATCGCACTGCGCACGCGCCGATTTGATCGCCCGCAGGGGATCGTTACGCGTTGGGCGGAGCAAGACCCTGCGCATGCACCCGCAGCACTAAGTTGGGAGCGCTCGTCACGATTTCGCGATCTGCCGGTATCGTCGATCACGCTATTCTTTCATCGTGATCTGCTGGATAGCATTGGTGGTTTCGATGGGCGGCTGGGGGTTGGACAATGGTTTGGCGCTGGCGAAGAAACCGACATTGTGCTGCGCGCCCTGCGTGCCGGTGCCCGGGTGGTTTACGAACCCGGTGCATTGGTACATCACCGCGTGGATACGGCAACGATCAAGCATAGCCTTGTGATGCGTCGGGCCGCTACAACACGGGCGCGAGGTACTGGCGCCATGTATGCCAAGCACCGGCTACCGCTGTGGGTGATTGCACGGGGCCTGATGTCACCCGTCATCAAGCCACTCGCGCGAGGCCAGCTCGGCGCAGAGTTAGCGCATGGCGCAGCGATCGCTCAAGGGCGTTGGCAGGGTTGGTTGCGCTGGTGGTCATTACACGGAGCCGACCCCACTCGCACTTTATCCGACGGCGCGATGCTACGTAGCCAATGAGCGCCCTGCCACGCTTCTCGATGTCGGTCGATGATGGCCACCCGCTGGATCTGCGCATGGCGGATTTGCTTCAATCACATGGCATCAAAGCGACCTTCTACCTACCTATGATGAATCAGGAAGGCACACCCGTACTTTCATCTGCCAGCATGCGCGAATTGGCACAGGCCTTCGAAGTTGGATCACACACACGTTCACACCGCTTTTTGAACACCTTGCACGGTTCCGAGGCGTGGCGGGAAATTGTCGACGGCAAGCAGCAGCTGCAAGACCAGCTCGGTGAAGAGGTAGCAGGGTTTTGCTACCCCGGCGGACGCTATCAGTACCTGCACAAACTACAAGTGCGCTCTGCCGGGTTTCGCTACGCGCGAACTACACAAAATCTGCGTATCGATCTGGAATTTCCATTATTCGAAATGCCAACCACCGCGCAGTTCTATCCACACACACGTTCGGTATTTTTAAGAAATTTCATCTCGCAGCGCCATTGGGGTAAGCGTAGCGCAGCACTCGGTGCTTCACTGGCGGCAGAGGATTGGTTGATACGCCTTCATGCCTTGCTAGATCTCGCCATAGCGCAGGGTGGCGTGTTTCATCTGTGGTGCCACTCGATCGATATTGAAAAACTCCAGCTATGGGATCAACTCGATGCTTTTCTATCTCGTGTCGCTCGCCAGATTGGGACGGAGCAGCGGGTCTACAACCGCGACCTGATCGCAGCATCGGCCGCCGTGTCTACCGCAGATGGCAGTCAGCAATCGGCTGTAAAGGAAATTAATGTAAATGCATTCCAGGCAGGGGAATTCAAAAGGGAGGAATCCGATGCAAATTGACTCAATGACCAGCGATTCAATACCCAGCGATTCGACGACAAGTCATTCGGACGCAAAGATCAATCGAGTTACAACCACGATTCTCGGCACACGGATAGACGCCCTCTCATGGGAACAACTATTAGGCCGTATCGTGCGCTGGGCCCAAGCGGGGCAATCGCGAGTGATCTGCCTTTGCAATGTGCACTCGGTGGTCACCGCCAAGCGTGATGCAGCACTAGCAAACGCACTAAAGCAAGCGGATCTCAACCTACCTGATGGAGCGCCCATCGCGTGGCTGATGCGGCAACGTAGCTGGCCTGAGCAGCAGCGGTTATCAGGACCTGATCTGATGTGGCAGCTGATGCGAGAAGCAGAAAAACTTCAACTCTCCGTGTTCCTGATGGGCGCAACGCCAGCCACCTTGGGCCGTCTCAGGGGGGTATTAAGCAATGCATTCCCGCGACTGATGATTGCCGGCAGCCTGTCACCTCCCTTTCGGCCGCTTAACGAGCTTGAACATGGCGGCTTTGTCGATCAAATCAATCGCTCCGGTGCGAGCATCGTGCTGATCGGGCTGGGCTGCCCCAAGCAAGAAATCTGGATGGCAGAATGCGGTAGTGCGATTAGAGCTGTCATGATTGGGGTTGGCGCCGCCTTTGATTATCACGCTGGTAGCTTGCGACGAGCGCCACCCGTCTGGCAGCGAATCGGCCTTGAATGGTTATACCGTCTACTGCAAGAACCGCGCAGACTCGCGCGACGTTATCTACTGACCAATACCTTGTTTTTGCTGGCGCTGCCGGCTGAGCTTTGGCGATCGCGACAGCGCTGAGCGGGTTGCGTCTTGTTCATCTGCGATTCGTGATCGCCAAGCGGCGATATCGAGCATACCCATGCCCTC
>JAPLQC010000033.1:0-17666 GCA_026399895.1 Burkholderiales bacterium | reverse complement strand
CCATGCCCTCGACCTCGGCAAATCGTTTGGGCGGGTTCTGATAGTCATTTGAACTGAAGTCGGCAAAGCGTTTTACATAGATGCTGCCGTGTCGACTCCAGAGTCGATAGACAGGTACTTCGCCAGTACTAATGAATTGATTTTGAGAGACCTGATTTCCCGAGATGCTCGCAAATGGTGCGGTCTCGTTGAATAAAACATGCTCATGCCGATTATTGACGAAGCGATTTGCCACAATCTGATTATCAAACCCGTTGTGTAGTTCGATACCTCCGCCATTATTCTCAAGATGATTGGCGTACACGCTGACACCGTTGGCGAAATCATCGAGATAAATCCCGTAGGCGCTTCGTCCGGCCAGCCCGCTGACGCGGTTACGCTCAATGATCGTGTTCAAACGCTGCCGATCTCTCGCAAAGGTGTAGATACCACCGCAATCTGACAAACGCAGGCAGGCACGCGCTATGACGTTATCTGACACACGCGCATCACGAAACACCCGGATGCCGATGTAGGCGGCATCGCTGATCTGGTTACGCTCGACCAGAACATCGCGCGCCGTCTCGAACACGATCACACCTTTCGACCGGCGTGGCATACCGAGCATGCCAACACCGTCAAATCGGCTATCGCTCACTGAAATTGCGTGCGCATCTTCATCTGCGCGTAGCCCATGTTGCTGGCTTCCTTTCACCCACGTGCCTTGAACGCGTGCGCCAGTCCCCAGCAGTAGCGCTTCCTCTGAGCTATTGATGATCTCGGTATCGCGAACCACCAGATTTCGGCTACCGCTGCCATCGACACCGATACTCGCGCCGAAAATTCGAACACCAACAATAGCAACCCCCTGCGATCCGCGTGCATCAATTGCGCGCGAACGCGGCGATGCCCAGGCGCGGCCTTCGGGTGATTTACCGTCGTGCGGCCACACAAACAGTAAGCCCTCATGCCACGCCCATTCACCGGGTGAATCCAGCATCCAGCGCATACCTTCGAGGTAGAAATCGGTCTCCGGGAGCAAACCGAAGCCTTCGTCATCACCCGATGCAAGCGTCAACAACCCCGCTTGGTAGCCGGCAACTGCACGGCTTTGTATCAGCCAGTCTGCAGCGCGCCAGACAATACTTGCGTGACTCAGATCATCATTCGGTAACGTAACCCGTAGTTGTTGTGACGATTGCCGCTTGCCCTTGAGCCACGGTGCTGACGCGTTCGGGTGATGGGCTATGGCGATGAACTCCTCACCGAGTTGTAATTGCGACGGTCTGAGCGAAGTGGCGGCGAACCAGACCTGTGGCTGACGCGGATCGCGCGCCCACCCCTTGACCGGGACCGCCGGTGTCAATGTCGCTTTGCCACAGCTTCCGGCTGTACGAACCGTGACATTGCGTGCCTGGAGCAGCTTGAGTTCACCACTGTAGACCTCACCACAATCAAGCCACAGCGTCTCTTGATCGGGAACGACCACAGGCATCGGGCGTATGGTCTGGGCAGCAGCGCACAGGCTCAGTAAGTACAAAAAAATGAAGATTGTGTGGCGCACCATGTTCTGCTGCATCATGCAGTAGCCTGCGCTAGTTACATTGCAGCTAAACAAAAAAAGGCCAGCACGAAGCTGGCCTATTAAGCATCCGGTATCAATCGAGTATCACCGGATGCATTCACCCACCATAAAACCTATTACTGATTACAACTTCCAAGCACGTACGTAATTCACTTCATACGAGTTGGCGATACCGGTTGGGGTCGTGTTGTCTGGCTGACCAGATGCGCTGCCATACCAAAGATCGAGCATGAGGTACATCGGATCAGGCATGGTTACCGCCTTACTGAATACCGGCTTGCCGTCGAAGTAAAAGGTTTGCACACCTGCTTCCCACTTCAACGCGTATTTGTGGAACGCCGCTGAAAGATCACTGGTGACCATGGTCTTAGTACCGCCAAGCTGGCCTGCATCTATCCAAATGGTGGCAGCATAGGCCGTCGGATGGAAGTTTGCGTCTGACCAGCCGCTGTTCGGTCCACCACCAGCGTAAGCTTCCATGACGTCGATTTCGGGGCGCCGGGTGCCGATATGGTTGAACAACCAAAACGCAGGCCAGGTACCCTTACCAATCGGTAGTTTGGCTTCGATTTCGAAAAAGCCGTAGGTCTGGTAGTACTTGCCATCGGTATCGATGGTGCGGTTGAAGAATTTGCCGCTGGCATCACGTTGCGGCCAGATTTTCAGGCTACCGTTCGACACCGCATAGTTCTTGGTGGCGTTGGATGTCTCGTACCAGATCTTGTCATTCCACTTGGTCGCATCGAGCGTAGTGCCCGCGAATTCCTCGGAGAAGGTCATGGTAAAAGTGCCCGTCTGACCGGTGGTTGAACCCGAAGTGGTTGATCCCCAGCCTGGCGTGATGCTGGTCGTGCCCGTGGTACCCGTAGTGCCCGTGGTACCAGTCGTACCAGTGGTCGTCGTGCTGCCGGTCGTTGTACTGGTTCCTGGGGTCGTCGTGGTGGTACCTGTCGCGGTACCCGTGCTGGTGCCACCTGCCCCCGGGGTGAGTGGACTGGTGGTGAGTGATGCGGTTTGGACAGTGCCGTTGGCTAGTTTGGTCGTCGCACTAGCTGTTGTGAGATTGCCGTTGGCATCAAGGGTGTATTGCGCAGTTCCGGTGCCAGCGCCACAAGCGGTCAGCATCACTGAGACACCCGTAAAGGCAGTCAGTGAAAGCGCACGCATGGCGGTGACGTCAAATGACACTTTTAACATCAAGTATTTCTCCCACGTAAATTTGTGATCTCAGACAAGAGATCGCATGCAAATGCTTGTGTCAGAGCATTGCTTTACGAAAAGAGTTCCAAGGAGAAATGAAAAATATTTCTTCGTAGAAAATTTGCCAATGCATGTAGCAGAGGAAAATTTTTGAACTATGGCGCCTAGGCAGTAGAAAACCGCCTACTTACTCAGCGAGGAGGCTAGAAGAAAAGGTGACGAATTAAGGAGAGAAGCTAAGCCGATCGATGAAGAGGATTTCTAGAGTCGAGCGATTGAAGCGCACGATCGAAGCGCATGATCGAGGCACGCGTGCAACGCGCCTGATCTAAGCAAGTGTCTGAAGCGAGGGATTAGAGCGAGAGATCGATGCTTTTTTAACCCGATGCGCTGACCGGAAAGACAGAATTACCGTAATCCATCATCGAAGAGTCAATCGGTGCGCTACTGGGCGCTTTTAACTCTGCCACCATATGTGTCGCGAGGCGCAGGGCTAGCGCAGCGATCGTAATGGTGGGGAAATTAGCACCTGCCGTCGGAAATACCGAGCTACCCGCGATATAAAAATTGGTGTACCCGTGCACTTTGCAATCGCGATTCACCACACCTTTGCGCTCATCATCATGCATGCGCGTGGTTCCCATATGGTGCCAAGTGCCCTCGGGCTCAAAAGTACCAGGCCAACCGGATTGTTCAATTGTGGGTAATGCACTAACCCGTGCAATATCTTTCTGTTGCAAGGTCTGGCTGATTAGGGCAAGGGTTCTATCGGCTGTACGTCGTACGAGGGGATCTAGTTTCCAACACACTTCCACCCGCGGCATGCCAAGTGCATCGCGTCGGGTTGTAGACAAGCTGACACGACTATCCGGATCGGGAAGCGGCTCAATAATCAGCTGAAAACCCACATTGCGGATCAAGAACCGGGGATGGAACAGCCGTGTGAAGCCATACAAGAATGTATTGAATGGATCACGCGTCATGGTAAGTGCGTCGCCACTCAGGGTATGTCCCGGTTGATCTTTTTTCAAAAGTGCCTGTTTGACACGAAACAGCGCTTTAGCTCCCTCGGTGCCCTCTCCCGGAAATTCCGAGCAAAAACATACCCGTGCATTCAGTACACGCTCGCGCTGCATGGCCTGGGGTGTCAGGGCGAGCTGTGCGGCGATATGCTGTCCCTGCGACGAAACCGCCTTGTTCATGTAGTTGTATTTGATGTCATATAGCTTGTTGCGCGACCACTGCGGCTTGAATTCAACCTGACCCACCACCATGCGTGGGTGATCCATAAAATATCGCCCCACCAGATCATGCTGGTTTCCAATACCCTGACTGAACACCCGATTCGAAGCAAGTAGCAAGCGAGCATTCTCGATACCACCACTTGCCAGCACAAACAGTCTCGCCGCAACCGTCATACCTTTTCCGTTGAGCGTTTGTACGCGGACTTGTTTGATTCGCATCCCCAGCGGATCAGGTACCAGCTCCGTCACATTCGCATATAAAAATACCCGCACATGACGCGCTAGTTTTAGCTCCTGACGATAATGTTTACCAAACCGAACGGGTGGACTGAATTGCGAAATGGTGTCACGCACATCACCGTCGCCTAGGGGTAGCCGTCGCACATCCTTTCGCGCTATCGCTTGCTCCCAGTAGTGCGGTTCGAAATTAATCGGCCCCAGCTTGAGTAGCTCATGCGTCCGTTCGTAGTAAGGCGCCATCTCATTCAGGCCAAAGGGCCACCCACTATGTGGTATCCAGTCGCGCTGCTCAAAGTCCCAGGCATCCAGCGGGCGGCTCCAACCACCCCAGCAATTACTACTACCGCCTAGAAATCGGGCTCGACAACCATCCGCAAATTGGTAATCGATACCGGTAGACATGCCACGGTACAAGTCGCGGTTGGCGTCATCAGCCTCAAATCCGCCACTCTCCAGCACACAGGTATCCACACCTGCCCGCTCCAATTCTCGTGCAATCGTCAGCCCTGCAACGCCGCCACCGATGATGCACACTGTGACGATGAGTGCTTTGCCATCACTAATCTGGCGTGTGTCGATGAACATACGATTCCTTTTGCGATCTGATTCAATTCAACGCTGGCGCCGGCGCATTACCCAAGCCCGCGCCGATGCCCGAGCCCATGCCCATGCATGCGCTGCCAGAAGACCGGGTTGCTGCACTAAAGACCATGCATCACGAAACACCAACACTTGCGACAGCACCTCGCGCTCACCACCGAGTCGAGTCTTGTAGTCATATCGACCCCAAAGAAAATGAAATTGCTGACATCCTTTGGCTATTGCATCTTCAATCGTCAGCGAACAGCACAGTAGGCCCAGCCGTAGATCGTCATAGGTCGGATCATGGGCAATCACGTGCATGAAAACCTCACCACCCACCGAAGTACAAAGCAGCCCGGCGCAGGGTTGGCCATCGATCTCGATGATGGATAACTGACCACGCTCAAGCACGATCTGGCAAATCTGGCGCTCTTCAATGGCGCTCATTCCAAATCGCTTGCCCTTAACCTGCATACGGGCGCGGTTGAATTGAATGATCTTCTTTATCTGCGCAAGACTGATTTCATCGCTACCAAACGTTCGAAAAGAAAATGTCGGTTCGCGCTGCTGCGCTCGGCGCAGGTAGTAGCGTAGTTTCTCGCGTGTACGTGCAGATAGAGATCGCTGCCATTGCTCTTTACTAGCAGGAAGCTTCAACAGGTAGTCATCTGATACAGCCGCCGATAAGCTGATGTATTGCTTGGGTAGTGCGGCGATTCTGACGGCATGAATGCGTATCATGTGAAGCTTGGGATACAACGCAAATACGGCATCGGCAAACTCACCGAGCACCTGCGCTGAGAGCACAAACACCTCGTTCAAGACGCGTATTTGATGCTGATGGCGCTCAAATAGAATCACCGCCGAAATACAGCCATCGCGCCGTGCTACCCAGGCTTCAATACGCGGCGTCATACCACCTGCAATCCTGAGCTGCGACTCCGAACAGTAGATGCTGCGATAGCATCTTTCTAGCGCCGGCCAAATATAGTCGGGCAAGGGCCAACGATGGAATTCGGTGGCAAGGCCGGGATCTTTAGCACGTGCGAGACGATGAATATCTATCCCGGGTACCGATATCTCGGTCGCTAGCGCGTGATGATTCATGCGCCCGCCGTGGCTTGATTAGTGTTGGGGGAGTAGCCGATCTGACGGAGTTTTCCGTAGCCATAGTGCTTTCCGTAGCGGTAACCACTCGCATCCTCGGCGAGGTCATTGAACACCATGCCTTTGGCAGCAAGACCTGCGCGCGCGAGTCGTTTCAGTGCCTCGGCAATTTCACCTGGCAGGGTGCGCCCGGCACGCGCCGTCAGCAAGATAGCGCCGGCATGTGTACCCAATACCAAACTATCAGCCACCGCCAATAGCGGTGCCGCATCAATCAGCACCAAGTCGTACTGTGGCGCGAGTTGACCCAGCATCGTCGCGAGCTCTGTGCGTAGGAGTAGTTCAGCTGGGTTTACAGGCAAGCTGCCGGTTGCGATGAAATCAAGATTCTCCAGCACCGACGGACGAAGTACACGCTCGATAGGAGCGCCATTCAGCAAATCCGCCAATCCATTCGCTCGCTCGCTATGAAAGTAACGGTGGAGCTGTCCATCTCTCAAATCGCCGTCAATCAGCAGTACACGCTTTCCGGAGGCCGCCATGATGGCTGCTAGGTTCACCGATAAAAACGATTTTCCGATGCCTTCGGTCGGGCCGGTGATCAGAACAATGTTATTGCTGCTTTGCTTCATGCAGAACTGCAGCGCACTTCGTAAATTGCGTAAGCCTTCAACGGCCACATCCATGCTCGCGACTCGCGACAGTAGTGGTAGTTTGGTCGGATCACGGCTAGTCGCCGCCAACGTCTGCTGTATTTGACTATGCGGGATGCTGGCATAGATCGGCAGGCCGAACATGCGCTCAAGCTGCTCCGGGTCATCGACAGTGCGACGAATCGAACGCCGTAAGAAGGCAAGCATCACGCCCATGCAAATACCGAGGAACATCGCTACCGCAATAATGCGTGGGCGATTCGGTGTCACCGGTTGATCTGGTCGTTCAGGTGCGTCAATTAAACGTACATTACTAGTCCGCGCAACCCTGATCAGTTGCAGTTGCTGCGCCGAGGTGATGAGTGCGGTGTATAGCTCGCTATTGACCTTCACCTCGCGAGCCAGTCGCACCATCTCTTGCTCCAGCAGTGGCAATTGCCGAAGCTGGGTTGCGGTATCGCGCAGCTCTTGTGCCAGCTCTCGCACTTGCTGGTCAATCGCGGTGACTGCGGGATGCGCCGCGGTATAGCGCGACAGTAGCTCAGTTCGCTTTTGCTCTAGCTCGATTTTGCGTGTGCGTGCCGCCGATGATCGTTGCAAGTTGAGCCTACCCTCTTCCCCAACGTCGACTGCGCCATGCGTATTACGGAATGCGTTATAGCGGGCCTCCGCTTGCTCCAGCTGTTGCTTGACCTCGGGTAATCGCTGATTCAGATAGGCCAGCGAGCGATCAGCCTCCTCGGTACGACGCGCACCATTTTGCGCAAGATACTCACGGCTGATCTCAGTCAGTAGCCGATAGACCTCAACTGCGCCGCCTCCCTTCAGCGTTGCCACAATCACGCCGGACTGCTTGCCAACCTCCTGAACATCCATTGCTTTCTGTACTGCGTCGATCGCCACAACACGTGATCGACAGACCAGTGCGAATCGCGTCCCCGCCACACCTACCAGCTTGTCGATGCGTAGATCGAGCGGACCATATGCCGTGATCTCGCTCAGGCTTTGCCCGGCACGACCTTCGACACTGATGCCGCTATCAGCATCACTCAGTTGATATCGACCGCCGCCCAGTACCCGCAAGCTGAACGAGCGATTTTCAAGATATTCCGGCACATCGAACACACCCACTTCGATACGTTCATCACCCCAGGCGTAACCGCCTAGACCACGCAGTGCAGGTAGATACTCCGCAAGGCCTGTTGCCGCGATCAAGCCACCGATGATGGGGAAGCGCTCGGGTCGGGCGCTGACATTCAAACCCAGCCGATCAACGGCACGCGCAATGATCAGGCGTGAACGTAATAGCTCGACCTCTGCTGACGCAGCCGTCTTGTAATCGATGATGGCGCCTGCTTCGCCGAGAATGTTTTTCGGATCACGCTGCCCCTTCTCTTCGACTTGAACCATCAGGCTGGCCTCATACACTGGTCGAGCTGTGAAGGCATACAAGGTGCCAAGCAGCGTGACGATTAACGTCACCCAGCCGATCATCCAAGCATGGCGAAGCAAGACATCAAGGTAAGTACGTAGCTCGGTGGTGTGATCATCCGACAAAACAAGGGGCTGCTCGCCCATGTAGTTCAGCTGCAAAGGTGGTTGCGGCATTCGATCAGTTTCCGAAGGGTGAGTCGAGAAGGCGTAACAATCAACGTCCGGGCGCCGGCGTAGTGGCAATGACCGCAGTCGGTAGCGAACCAGGAATCATCGCGCTGACCGTGCGACTCCAGTTAGTCAGTGCGGTCGCGGCGACATAAACTACATCCTTGGGTTGCAACTCGAATCCCTCGGCAACGGCTAATGCACCGGGTGAATTAGCATCTAGTTGGTACACCCGTGATGCGCCGACCGAGCGCCTTACGACGTACACCTTGCGCGCATCACCCGTCACTGGATTGATTCCCCCTGCTTCGCCTAAAGCCTCATTCAGTGTGAGTCGTCCGTTACGCATCGGTAGCGCGCGGGGTGAGCTGACTTCACCAGATAGAAAAACCTTGTTATCGTCGCGCGACATGACCCGTACCAGATCGCCATTGGCCAGCATGATCAATGCAGGATTAACGCCGCGTTGTACCAGCTGCGGCAAATTGATGGCGTAAGTCTTTTGATCGCGGGTGAGAAGAATGCGGCTCTGATCTGCTAACGGATTCATACCGCCGGCACGATTGATAGCCTCGGTCAGGGTCATCGGCATGTCGTTGATGGGCTGCACGCCGGGCAGCTTGATCTCGCCGTCCACGTAGACCCGCTGACTGCGGTAGTGCTGAACTTTGAGTGTGACCTTGGGGTCACGCAAATAGGTCGCGAGTCGTTTGCTCAGTGATGCATGAACTTCGCTCGGTGTCAGACCAGCGACCTTGATTCGGCCTGCATACGGAAAATCCAACATGCCGTTCTGGTCGATCTCGAACCCGGTGCCGGGTTGCATCGGGCTGGCAGCAACACCAATCGCGCCCATACCTGCAGCGGGCAAGGGTGGCAGCATGGTCGCTGACAACTCAGGGTGATCCCAGACAACGATACTGAGTACATCTCCCGCGCCAACCCGATACGGCTGCGCAGGCTGCATCAGCACGCTGACATCTTCCAGTGCACGCTGCTCGCGCGCGTGCTGCTCCGACTTGACCAAGGCAGGCGTGATCAATTCAATCGCAGGATTCACTTCCTTGGCTTCGTCACCTTCAACGATAGTCGCCTTGGAAAACTGTATGCCGGGCGCCATCGACGAACAACCCGCGATACAGAGCGCGAGAAAAATCGCGATAACGCCTATCAGGCTGCACCTTCGCATCAACACTCCCCACAAACGCTAACGTGGGGAGGACTCTACGTGGGCTACGACGGACGATGCTTGACGGTACTCAGCCTTCTCGCAAGGTGAGTATGGGCGGTCTCGATAAGACGCGATGTAAGCCGAACCAGCCACCTGCCAAGGCACTGGCCACACCTAAACCCAAGCCTGCCAAGAAGACCGTCGGGCGGAAAATCCATTCCACATCCAACACCTGATGCGCCAATACCCAGCCCACAGCAGTCGCACCAAGCGATTCATGCGCACGCTCATGCTGTGACACCAGCATCGCCGCCGCTAGCACCATCACGCCGGCAGCAAGGGTGAATAAAAACAGAAACTCGACTGCGCTCACTACCTGACCAATCACCTGCTGGACTTGCGTCACCATGCTGCCGACATCAACGATCGTTAAGTTGGGGTAATCACGCACCATACGATTCACAAGCTCTTGTTTCGAGGGTGGCAAGTAAAAGGCTGTGATCCAAGTACTGGGCAAGGTAGCACCCGTCGCAGGATCAAGGATGACGAAGAAATTCACTCGCATCGATCCCCAGTCCAGCTTGCGAATACTGGTAATCGTGGTTTCAACCGGTACACCGGCCACATCAAAGCGCAAGCGATCGCCCAGCTTCAAGCCAAGTGTCTTGGCGATACCCAGCTCGACGGAAGATTCACGCTGCGCTGATGTGTCGAACCAGCGTCCCTGCACAATCGTATTCGCAGGAGGTAGCGAGGGCAGAGTCGACAAATTGAACTCACGCTCGATCAATCGCTGCGCACGCTCTTCCGTAAAACTTTGCGGGCCGATCACCGTATCGTTATGCTGAATCAGGCGACCGCGGATCATGGGGTAAAGCTGCGCTTCATTAATCCCATTCGCATACAGAACTTCTTGAATCGGCGCGCGCTGCTCCGGCTGTATGTTGATGATGAAATGATTCGGCGCATCTGGCGGTGCTGATTGCTGCCAGGCCGCCAGCAAGTCGTGGCGTGTCACGGTGAGCAGTAGCAGTGCCATCAAACCTAGCGATAACGAGACGATCTGCAGCACACTTGCCGCCGGGCGACGCCTTAATGAATCCAACGCGAAGCGCCAGGCAGGTGCATCCAGTGATGTACGTGACAAGCGCAGTACACGCAGTAGCGCCCACGCAAAACCGGCGAACAGCACGAGTGCGGCAGCAAACCCGCCCGCGGTCCAGAGCCCCAACTTCAGCTCACCGGTTTGCCACAGTAGTAGCGTTACAAAGCACACCAGTGCAATCAGGTAACCCGCCAGCGTGAACGGCTGTGGCACCGGCTGCTCGCGACGGATCACGCGGTTGTGCGGTACGTTTCGCAGTTGTAGCACCGGCGGTACCGCAAAGCCGAGTAATAAAAGTAAACCCGTAAGCACTCCTTGCAACAAAGGTAGCCAACCCGGTGCCGGCAATGCGGCTTGCATCAGCGAACCCAGCCATTGCAGCAGTAAGAAATGCGCACCAAATCCGACAAGGGCGCCGATGAGGCCGCCAGCCAGCGCGATCAATAAAAACTCAATCAGATAGATCTGCGTGACCTCGCTCTGCTGTAGGCCCAGACAACGCAGCATCGCTACGCCATCTAAATGACGCTGCATGAAGCGGCGCGCCGCCAGTGCGATGGCTAATGCCGCCAGCATCGCTGTCAGCAGGCTCACCAGCGCCAGAAACTGCCGCGCACGATCCAGGGTGGCGCGCATCTCGGGCCGACCTGCATCCAGCGCCTCCAACTGAACGCCACGCGTGTCATTGGCCTTGATCTGATCCTCCAGCCACAGCCGGTAGGTGCGTACCTTGTCCGGGTCGCCCGCCACCTGCAAACGGTAGGTAATACGCGATCCGGGTTGCAACAAACCGGTCGACTCTAAATCTTCCAGCGCAATCATCACGCGCGGCGCGAAGCTCATGAAACCGGCACCGCGATCTTGCTCGAGCAAAATCGTCGCTGAGATACGGAAGCTGCCCTCGCCCAGCTTCAGCATCGCACCTTGGGCAATCTGCCGAGATGCAAGAAAACTCGCATCCACCCAGACCTCACCACGCTTGGGTACGCCACGCGCGTTGTCGACGCTACCGGCGCGCTCTACCTGCAACGCGCCACGCAAGGGGTAGGCGGATGACACGGCTTTAACTGCAACCAAGCGGGTATCGGCCTGCTCGCCGTCACCAGTGCTGGCCATACTTGGAAAGGTCACGGTATCCGCCAGCGATAGCGAAAGCCGCTCGGCCTCAGCGCGCCATGCCTGATTCAATGGATAGTCGCTACGGACTAATAAATCCGCGCCCAGCAACTGCGCAGCGTCGCGGCTCAGCGCGCGATTCATACGGTCGACGAAAAAACCGACCGCGGAGGATGCGGCGACTGCAATCACCAGTGCCAGCAATAAAAAGCGTAACTCGCCAGCGCGCCAGTCGCGCCGGGTCATGCGCAGCGCATGCGAAAAAATCAGAGCAGTGTTGCGAATCATCCAAAACTCCAAAAATCACGCCCGCGTCAGGCGCGGGCGTGTGGATGATACCCCTGCTGGCAAAACTACATCGAGGCGCCGCGTTTCCCGCCCTGATGGGTATGCTCGAAGTTTTGCTGGCAGCGAGCGCAGCGCTCAGAGGTCGGCATCACCAGCAAACGCTCAAAGGGTATCGGGTATCCACAGCTAATACACTCGCCGAAGCCGCTGCTCTGGAGTCGCTGACGCGCCTGCTGAACGGCACGTAGTTCATGCAAATCCCGGGTTACTGAGGCATTACCAAGATCAACCGACAAGTCAGCAAACGATAAGTCGCCCGGATCGGGCGACTCACCTGCGACCTGAGCGAAGTCTTCCTGCTGAATCAATTCGCGCTGAATATCCTCGCGCAGAGCCCTTTCACGCTGCACCAGAATTTCTTCAAGTTTCGCCCGGTGGCGGTGGCTGAGCTGCTCCATGATGATCTCCCCTTCTCTGAAAAATTCAGTACTGACATATGGTCGGTAGATTCTGTGCCTTTGCCGGGTCGCTTGATTGACACCGCGCAAATGAAAGGCCATGTGCAAATCCAACCACAGCGTTGTTCAGGCGCCAACCTAAAACCCACATTTGATTCGATCAGCGATCATGAGGCCGGTGACCAGAGAAAATTGACCAAGAAACTTCTTCTGGTGGGTATTGATGGCAAGCCATTGACTTGTCTCAATCGGACTACGCTGGATTTTCTGAGGATTAACGCTAGACTGCCTCCTCCTTGTTAACGGCTTTACTTGTCCAACCCGATACAACATCGAGTATGACCATGCAAAGAAACTACCGTTTCGATTCCAGCGCGACTTCTGAAACTCTGATGAACACTTTTCTTCACTCGTCCACGCGCACAGGCGATAGCGCACGGGAGGCGTGGCTTTCGCGTCAGGCGATGCTGAGCATCATGCGCCTGGTCCGGTCGGGGCAGTTACTTGCCATCCGGCGCTCAGTCAAGCAACTAGTGCCTGATCATCTACTGGCTAAACACGTAAGAAGTGGTCGTAGCCGACGCGCCCCGGGTGGGCATTCGGGCCAGTCTCAGTTTGTATTCGGCAGCGACGACTAGTAGGTGTCTACTGGCTGCTCGGCACTCTACAATTAGTGAAGTACTACCAACATTGCACCAACCAACATTGCACCAACCAAGCCAATCGATGCCCACAGCACCATGGTGACAGCTGGTCGGCTGACGCGTTCACTGATTTCGTGCCACAGCGGGTCGACTACCGGGCTAGCGCTGCCCCGCACAGACCGCCGACGACGCTCTCGTCCGTCCCATACTTTCGGTACCGATGCTCGGCGACTCGCAAGTCGGATACGCTCCTGTTTTGCAATCCATCTGTCATGATGTAAACGACTTGCAGGATTGGACAACACCGCGTAGGCGGCATTAATCAGCTGGAAGGTGTGGGTTGCTCTCTCACTACCAGCATGCCGATCGGGATGAAACTTGTTACATAGCGTCTTGTATGCCGCCCGGATCACTTCAGGTGGCGCATCACGGGCCACCTTCAAATTGTCATAGTGCGTATGTAACTTACTCATATCTGATTAAGTCATGCTCCCTGTTATCTTCTTCGCACAGTAAAGCTTGCCTCTAACACTGACTTGAGCAGCATCAACTTTGCTAAGCCAGCCAGCGCGTAAGGTTCAAGCGTGATGGCGAACACCTCGCCAGAACCAGAGTCGAAATTGAGATCGGTCAGGGAGCATAAAAATGGCTAAACAGTGGGTAATTGTTGCCGATAGAACGCGGGCGCGGATTTTCGAAACCGATGGCAATCTCGATCATCTGAGCGAAGTTGAAGACTTGCTCAACCCCGAGGGTCGATTCTCGGATGCCGAGTTTCATCATGATGCCAGAGGCCGCTTTTCTGGAAAGGGAAACCGCCAGCACTCCCATACCGCGCAACCACGTGTGACTAAGGCAGTGCATGATGAGGAAAACTTTTCGCGTCAGCTTGCCGCAGTGCTTGATAAAGGTTGTGAGGCAAGCCGCTACGATAGTCTGGTCGTTGTCGCACCACCCGCTTTTCTTGGCATACTGCGCAAGCAATTCTCCGATAAAGTTGGCAAACGAATCGTGAAGCAATTTGATAGCGATATCTCCAGCTACGCAGCGCGTCAGATTAGCGACTACCTGAAACGGCATTTGCACTGAGCTTATTCAACCAAATCCGTTTTTCCCCTGAATCTACCCAATAGTGATCGAGCATCACCAATCCAATCGCATACTCATTCAGCAGTCACCTTTCTTCCGGTGCCCCGGTGGACATTGACCGCGTCTTTGTGAATCTTCTCGCTCGCGATCATGATCACGATTGCGTCCCTCGCCACCCTGCCAACCGCCCTGCCGAAGTTGCCATCCATCGGGACTCTGTATCCACTCCGGTTGGACGTAAACATAACCAACCCTCGCGCGCTCCCAACGTCCTGGCACCCAACGGTAGTCAGTGCCGTCCCATCCCCAGTAACCACGTACCCATACTTGCGATTGCCGAGGCGGTGGCAAAGGCTCGTAACGAACTGCGGGCGGCGGTGTACCCCCTGAGGAAATCGTGACACCCCATTGAATAGTTGGCTCGGCTATTGCCGGACATTGTGTCGCGACGAGGATAAGGGTAATGGCGAATAAGCACTTTTTCATGAAACCTCCAGACTTACTACCTAGTCACTTTTTCTGACTTGTTTTGAGATCACGAATTTTTTAGTGGTTTCATCCTTCACAAACGACCAATCTATTACTTCTGGACTTGCCACACTATTTTTCTTGCCACGCTGTATTGCTACGATTTTTTCTTGAGCTATCTTGTTGTCCTCGGAGCGCCCAATATAGTCATCAACTGCAGCAAAAATAATGTCTGCGATTTGTTCCCGATGCTTATTCTCTTTCTGATCGACCGCTTTTAAAACGATATCAATCAAACTTTTTACTCCTTCTGCCTTTTTGGGAGGATCCCCTAACCACTTCTCATATTGACCCATGAACTCACGGAGTTGCTCAGCAACCTGGTCATTTTTCTCATTTGGAGTTAACTCATTGAGGATTTTCTGGATGTTTCTTGCTAGGTCCAAGGTGATCCAATCGAATTTCTTTTCTTCGGCACATGCTTTCCATTCAATATTTAAAAGATGTTGCGAAACAATCTTTTCAAGGTCTTTTATTGGTGAGGCAGGAACAATACGATTCTCCCCAACTACTTTTCCGGTAGCGACTTTCTCTAGGTCTTCATACAGCAATGTGCAATGCGCGATGGTCTCTTGGAGAGATTTTTTGTCTACAAAGCCTGATTGATTAATCTGCTGAAGCAATCCGTTCGACTCTGGCTTATTTCGAAAGTGACTACTCAAATAGTTTTTCGCCCACAGCTTTCCGTGCAAAGCCATGAAGCCCCTAAAGCAGCGTGTCCAAAGGCTTTTTGCGCGATCCTGATCTTCTGCTGGGCAGAACACAACATGGGTAGGATTCCAACGCCCCTGCGCATCAAAAAAATCGATATCAATCAGCAACTCGCGGTCAACAGGACGCGCATCCTCTGGCGCATTCTTAGGGGCCGAAGACGAGGGAGTAGATTGACTCAGAGGTCGCATCGAGATCACCTGGCACTGCAGATGCCAGACTAATAGGGAATGCACCTAGTCTGCCATCCGGAGACAAGGCTGCATTCGTAGGAATGTATTGCTGGTGTACTACGCCGACGGAAGGTAGTTGCTAAATGAAAGAACTACTTGCGCGGCGGCAGCGCCGCAGAATCTGATGGCCAAAGCACGCTGTACCGCCGACCGCGACAGGGTGGTGCTTTGAGGGAAGATCAGGTCTCGATCAGGCCGTGACGTACCGCGATCAGCGTTAGCTCTGCCTGGTTGGCAGCGCCAAGTTTTTGCTTCACGTTGTACAAGTGCGTGCCCACGGTACGCGGCGATATATTCAGTAACTCAGCAATCTGGTTCACCGACAAACCCTTGGCAAGTTGAATAAAGACACCGAACTCGCGCTCTGATAGCACCTCGATCGGGCTTTTCTCGCCATTAAACTCTTCCAAAGCCATGCGCTGCGACAGGCTGGCTTCGATGTACATACGCCCTTCAGCAACCTGCCGTATCGCGTGCATCAACTCATCGGGCGCGCTTCGCTTGGACAAATAACCCTGTGCCCCCGCCTTCAGCATGTAACGCACATAGCTGGGATCTTCGTGCGAGGAGAGTCCAAGCACTTTTGCTGTCTTGTCACGCGCAACGATGCGTCGCGTCGCCTCGACACCCATGGTGCCGCCAAGCGAGATATCCATCACGATGACATCAGGTTTGGCGGTTGGTATTTGCTGGTAGGCAGCTTCCGCAGAGTCCGCCTCTGCAACCACCTTGATATCGTCGGTCGACTCCAGCAGCATACGAAAGCCGAAGCGCACTACAGCGTGGTCATCGACCAGCATGACGTTAATCGTTTTTTTCATCTCATACCTCGCCGGTCGGACTCAGCGGCAAACTCACCCGCACTGCTAAGCCACCCTCGGCACTACTACCAAACGCAATATCACCACCGAAAGCGGCGGCACGCTCTTGCATGCCGCGTACGCCGTAGTGTCCCTCGCGCTTCAAGGACTCGGCACCTTTGCCATTATCGGCGATCGTGATCTTCAGCAGTTGATTCTCTACGCCGATCACCACCATCGCCCGGTTTGCACCTGAATGCCTCACCACATTGGTCACCGCCTCTTGCACGATGCGATAGGCAGATAGCTCCAGCTGATCATCCAACGGCGGCAAGCCCTCAAGCGCAACCGATAACTCGAATTGAACCTCTGAGTGGTTTTGCTGGGTTTCTGTCAACAGATCGCGTACTGCGTCTACCAAGCCCATGCCCTCGAGTTGAATCGGTCGTAGGCGCGGTATCAAACGACGCATGGCGTCCGAGGTCATGCCGGCAGTATCGAACAACATATTGGCGTGCCGCTCGAGTGGGCCGCCGGCGACATCCGGGTGCTGCATCATCGACTTCGCAATACTACGAATGGCCGTGAGCGACTGCCCAAGCTCATCATGCAGTTCACGCGCGATGGCAGCTCGCTCTTCTTCAATACGCGCATGCAATAACATGGTGAACTCGCGCTGCGCTTCCAGCCGGGCCTGCGCCTCGGCACTGGATTGACGTACTTGAATATTGTCCTCGACGGCCTGCGCCATGCGATTGAAAGCTCGGCCCATCTCGCCAGCCTCTTTACCTTGCAGCGGCGGTAGTCTGACGTGATGATCACCCTGCTCAATCTCACGCAAGCCACGCTCGATCCGCTCGAGCGGCGCCATCCATTTGCCGACTAGCCAAAACACCACCAGATCTGCCAGTAATAGCACCAAGAACTGTGAGAACAGGATGTCGTAGAGATTGTCCCAGCCATCCAGAATGGCGCGCGTCGGATTAGCGGTCAGCACCAGCTTCGCGCCATCCAAGGGAATAACCCGCTCGGTTAATGGTGGACGCACCAACGAGGTGTACCAGACGGGGGCGTCGCGCCCGGCTTTGTAAAGCGATGGCGGCGACTCGTACAATAAGGCATCGGAAGTGTCATACAGGCGGATGTCGTTGGCACGCACACGCCCGGTGTCGCGCAAGAATTCCACCAACTCTGGCATCATGTCGCGCGAGTAGAAGTGACTGATTCGACCGAGCAGTTGGGTGGCGATGCGGCTGGAGGCTTCCATTTCCTCGCGCACGCTGGCCCGGGTGCCGGCGATCTCGACGGCGATCAGCACCGCAAAGATCAAC
>JAPLQC010000059.1 GCA_026399895.1 Burkholderiales bacterium | reverse complement strand
GCCACCGAGCACAATCACACGGCTACCCGCCGGTAACGCATCGATCAAACGAATCGCGGTTTGCGCTTCGCGGCTGACAAACAGCATAGGGCGTCGCGGCAGCTTCGCCGTGTGTTCTTCGATTTGCCGTTTGTAACCCGCGGCGCGGCCACCGGCTGCATTGGCATTTAGCAGTAAGACGGTTTTCGGTTCACGCTCGGTGCGTGGTTGCACCGCGTCGTGCAGAGCGTCGTGCGCGTGGTCGTGCGCGTGATCGTGCGCGTGATCGGGTACTCGGTCGGGTACTTGGTCGGGAGGGTGAGAAGTTTCCATCGCGCGCAGTTTAACCTGTAGCGATGGAAACCTAGGTGCGAACTGCATGGGCCGGAGGATTTCCACCCCGGCCCATGCTTGATTGGTTTAGCTAAATTCGTCGCCTGTCTTTTTAGGAATGACAGGTGGCTCGAACCAGCGGTACAGCACGGGTAGTACGACCAGTGTCAGCAGGGTAGAGGTGATCAATCCACCAATCACCACCACCGCCAGTGGGCGCTGCACTTCTGAGCCGGGGCCGGTAGCAAACAGGAAGGGCACCAGACCGAGCAGAGCCACGGTTGCGGTCATCATCACTGGCCTAAAGCGCTGTGCACAGCCATCACGCAGAGCTTGGTCGAGTGGCACACCGTCCTCGCGCAGGCTACGCACATAGGTGATTAGCACCACACCATTCAGTACCGCGATACCCCACAGCGCGATGAAACCTACTGATGCCGGCACGGATAAGTATTCACCCGTGATGGCTAGTCCGAATACACCACCAATGGACGCAAACGGCAGCACGGTAATAATCAGCCCCGCGAGTCGCACCGAGTTGAACATCATGAACAGCAGGAAGTAGATGGCAACTACCGTGAGCGGCACGATCACCATCAAGGTGCCCATGGCGCGCTGCATATTCTCGAACTGACCACCCCAGGAGAAGTAGTAGCCCTCAGGTAGTTTTACCTCGGCTTCGACCCGACGCTGTACTTCGGCGACGAAGCCACCTAAGTCGCGATCGACAACGTTACTACCCACCACAACGCGACGCTTACCGGTTTCGCGGTTGATCATTGGTGGGCTATCCACCAGCTTGATCGTGGCGACACTCTCCAGCGGAATCAGTGCATTGTCAGCGGTGCGTAGTGTGGTCTCACGGATGACATCAACCGAGTTACGGAAACTCTCGGGATAACGCAGCTGGATCGCATAGCGTCGCTCGCCTTCATACAACTGGCTGACTTCGCTGCCACCAATCGCTGTTTCGATGATGGTATGAATATCGGCTACGTTGATACCGTGCCGTGCAATCGCGCGACGATCGATATCGATGGTTAGGGTTTGTTGGCCGGACAGTCGATCTACCCGGATATCACGCGCACCAGGAACCGTCTTGACGATCTGGGCAACCTGCTCTGACAGGCGCTTCAACTCGTTGAGGTCATCGCCGAAGATTTTGATCGCCAACTGCGAACGTACACCGGTCAGCATTTCATCGACGCGCTGTGCAATCGGTTGGTTCATCACAATCTGAACGCCCGGTATATGGGTCAGCGCTTTACGAATATCTTCTTCGATCTCGATCTGACGGCGACCGGATTCCTGTTCAATAGAAACAATCGGGTTTGACTCGTTCGGTCCCGATGGGTCAGCTGGTGATTCACCACGGCCGAGTACCGACATCGCCTTTTTGACGCCCGGAACCTCGCTGACGATTTTCATGACCTCCATGTCAATCTTCACCGCCTCATCGATCGCAATACTTGGCATACGAATAATGGTCGGCGTGATCGAACCTTCCTTCATGATCGGGATGAAGCTCTTACCGAGGAAGGGGAACAGCGCAAACGAGGCGAGCAATAAGCCTACGGCTGCGGCGACCGTTTTCTTTTGTGAGGCCATCGCCGCATTCAGCATCTTGAGGTAGTAGCGCTTCATGAAAGCGATTGGCTTGGTGTCGTGATCGGCACCGCCTTTCAAGATGTAGACACACAGTGCTGGCGAGAGAAACAGTGATATTGCCAGTGACACCGCCAAAGCAATCGCAATCGTCAGTGCCAGCGGGCCGAACATTTTGCCTTCCATGCCGGTCAGGGTCATCAGCGGCAGGAACACCAGAATGATGATCGAGATGCCGTAGATGGTGGGCTTGGCAACGTCGATTGTTGCCTCTAGTACGATTTTCAATCGCTCTTCGGGTTTGGCGTGCCCCAGTTTATGGAACACGTTCTCAACCACCACGACCGTGCCATCGACCATTAAGCCGATCGCAATCGCTAATCCGCCTAGCGACATCAAGTTGGCCGACAAGCCGATCTTGTTCATGATCATGAAGGTGACCAAGGGCGTAATCACCAGCGTGGCAATCACCACCAATGACGAGCGCAGATCACCCAGGAAGATGAACAACACCACTACCACCAGAATCACACCTTCGATCAAGACCTTGCCGACCATCCAGAGCGAGGCGTCGACCAATTCGGTACGATCGTAGAACGGTACGATCTGCAAGCCACCCGGCAGCATTTGTTTGCTGTTAACTTCAGCGACACGCTGCTTAATGCGGGTGACGATTTCTTTGGCGTTGCCGCCTTTGAGCATCATCACGATGCCGCCGGTTGCCTCGGTCACGCCGTCTTTGACCAGCGCACCCATTCGCACCGCAGAACCGATTTTTACTTGAGCGACATCACGCACGAATACAGCAACGCCACGCTCTTCTTTCAGCACGATATTGCCGAGATCTTCAACTGTGCGTGCGAGACCCACACCACGCACCAGGAACTGCTCTGCGCCTTGCGGCAATATCCCACCACCTGAGTTGGCATTATTCGCGGCGATCGCAGCGCGCACTTCGTCCATACTTAGCTGGTAGTGCCGCAGTCGATCTGGATTGACCAGGACTTGATACTGCTTCTCGTAGCCGCCAAATGAGTTGATTTCAGCTACGCCCGCAATTGAGCGCAACATGGGGCGAACGACCCAATCCTGAATCGAGCGACGCTCCATCAACTCAGCTTCACTTAGCTTGCTGTTGCCGTCGTTCGGGAGTTCGAGGGTGTATTGAAATACTTCGCCCAGACCTGTTGATACCGGACCGAGAATCGGTGTGACATCAGCAGGCAAGCGCGAGCGTACTTCCATCAGGCGCTCCATTACCAGCTGGCGCGCGAAGTAAACATCGGTGCTGTCGGTGAACACCAGCGTCACAATGGAGAGGCCGTTGCGGTTCAGCGAACGCATCTCGGTCAGGCCGGGAAGACCGGTCATACCGATCTCGACCGGCACAGTCACGAAGCGCTCGACTTCTTCGGGTGTGCGTCCAGGGGCTTCGGTTGCGACTTGAACTTGTACGTTGGTGACGTCGGGGAAGGCATCCACCGACAGTTTCATCGAAGCGCGCAGACCGAAACCGACCAGCGCGAACGCGATCACCACCATCAACAGGCGCTGTGACAGCGCTGCTTTGATCAGTGCATTCATGGGCTTACTCCAGCTCGGCGCGTTTGCGCTGGCTGTTTAAGTGGAAGCTGCCATCAACCACGACTGGCGTGCCTTCATCTATGCCTTTGCGTACTGGGCGAAGCTCACCGGCGGCCGGGTCGAGCACGACTTCGGTCAGGCGAAAACGGTTTTCAGCGAGTTTGACGAAGACATAGTCTTTATCGTTCTCGCGTACCACCGCGGTGGCGGGTACGGCAAGTTGTTTGACCCGTAAACCGCTGAGTGTCAGCGTGGCCAGCATTTGTGGTTTGAGTTCGAATTTCGGGTTATTGACCTCGGTACGAATCGGTACGGTACGTGTATCCGGTTGTACGGTGTCACTCACGAACACGATTTTGCCACTGAGCTTCTGCGCACCGAGCGCAGAGACTTGGACATCTACCTTCTGATTAATTTGTACTGAGTTGGCATCTTGCTCCGGCAGCGCGCCAATTACCCAGACATTAGACAGGTCGGCCACAGTGAACAGCGGATCACCCGGCTGCGCTACTTGACCTTGGCTGACTTTACGTTCAATCACCACGCCACTGCGCGTTGCACGAATATTGACCTCGCTGGCGATCGCGCCGGTCTGACGAAGTTTTTCGATGGTTTCTTCACGCAGACCGATCAAGCGCAGTTGGTCATGCGCAGCGCGCATTTCCGCACGTGCCACCGATAATTCAACCTCGCGCCGCTGCAACTCTGCGGTACCAATCACATCGGCTGCCACCAGCGCCTTGGCACGCTCAACTGCACGTTCCGCCAGGCTCGACATCGACAAAGCACGCAGATACGACAACTGCGCATTAGTTAGTTCCGGGCTAGACAATGTGGCGAGTGACTGACCCGCTTTGACGCGGTCACCCACTTCGGCAAACACTTGTACGACGCGGCCTGTTACGGCGGAACCGATACGCATCGTCATCCGCTCGTTAGCTTCGATTCGTCCAGCAACCTTTTGCTCGACCGCGATATCGGCCATGGTAGCGGGCTCGACCCGGAAGGCTTTCGTCATTTCGGGCGAGAGCTCGACGATCATCGGATCGGCGGGCTTGGCTGCCGCTTTTGCGGCGGCACCAGCAGGGGCTGCTGCACCGGCCGCTTTGGGCGCTTCTTTTTTGTCACAAGCAGCGAGCAGCAACATCGCTGCAAGCAGTGAGGGTAGGGTGAATGAGGGCAAAGATTTCATTGCGCTTCGCTTTTTAGTCAGGGGAGGATTATTTTTCTGCGGCATAACGGCCGGTGAGTACGTCAAGCTCGATTAGAGCTGATTGCAATTCATAACGCGCCAGCAGCAAGTCTTGTCTGACGGCGCGCAATACACGCTGTGCATCGAGCACTTCGAGAATGCCACGTTCACCGAAACGGTAAGCGGCTTCGGCAACGCGCAAAGCCGCTTCCGACGAACGTACTGCACCTTCGGATAAGGCTTTGACTCGAACCGTTGCGATGTCTACTGCACGACGTGAGAGTTCAAGTTGTTGTAGCAGCTCTGCGCGGCGACCTTCGAGCCGGCCACGTGTACGCTCGCGCTCGGCAGCAGCTTCGGCCTTAGGACCGCGCCGCTGATCGAGAATCGGAATTTGTACCGACAGGCCAATCATGTCGTTACGAAGATCAGGTTCACGCAGTTGCGAAGCGCGTAGTTCAACGCCGGGGATGATGCTGGCAGCGGCTTCTTCAACGCGTGACTTGGTACGATCGAGCTCGGCTTCGAGCAGTCGTATCTCGGGGTTGAATTGAACGGCTTCAACTTTCAATTGATCCAGCGCGGGTAAGACGCGGGTTTCTTCCAGATTGCCTTCTAGCTCCCAACGCGCTGGCAACATGCCAGCCGCCAAACGGTTGAGCGTGATGGCGGACTGCGCAATTTGCAGCCGCGCAGTTTCTTCGCGCTGTCGTGCATTAATGATTTCTGCGTCAGCGCGGATCAGATCGAGCTTGCCCGTCTCGCCGGTTTCCACGCGCACCTTGATGCGCTCACGGATTTGTTCCAGCAGCGACAGCGACTCAGCAGCTTCACGCGCTTGCAGTTTGCGCAGCAAGTATTCATTGGTGCGCAGGCGGACCAAACCGACCAGTTCATTGCGGGTCGTGGCAAATACTTGCTGCGAGCCTTGCTCGGTGAATAGCGCGCTGTTGATACGCGCACTACGCAGCACAGGGTTTTCAATCAACTGCGAGACACCAACACCAACAATGTTGCCACTGGTAGTGCCCGGGGTGATCGCAGAGCCGCGGCCACCGTTCAGCTCGAGCCTGGGGTTAGGGTAAGCACTTGCGGTGGTAATACCCGCCGTTGCGATGTCGACGGCGCGGCGAGCGGCGTTCAATCCTGTGTTGTGTTGCAACACGGTACTGATCAGCTCGTCGACTGTCACGACGCGCACTTCAGGGGTGGCTGGGTTCTCTGCTATGGCGACTGGGGTGGCGAAACTAAGCCAAGCACCTAGCAGCACGGCACCGGTAACACCGTCGAGCCATCGTGAATGGGTCGGTGATGAAGGGGGAAACGGTATCAACTTTGGGTCAATCGAACGTGAATAAGTAGGTGGCAAGGCCACCAGCCAAGGCTTTTTCATTGTCAGTGATTTGTCAGAAACAGCGGGTGATTATGTCAGGAAATATCGCAGTTTTCCGTTATGGAAATGTAGTCCAGCTTCGGAAAATACGAAGTGAATCAAACATTAACCAAACATTAATCAAATGATACCTAACTGGCGACCAGTGCGGGTTCGGGCGAATTGGAAGGCCATGAAGAGCTGGCTAGCTCAGGCAGGTAGTCGAGCCGGGTAGTTCAGCCGGTTAGTCCAGCCGGTTAGCTCTAGGGGCTAGCTCAGGGCGCTAGCTCGCGGCGAGCGGCCCGCCTTAGCCAGTCCTGGCGCCCCAGAACTTCTGATTAAACGCGATCACCTCGGCGGCAGTGACCACGGTGACGTTAGTAGCGGGGGGATTCGGCTTGACCCGTAGGTTGGCGGGCGGTGTGAGAACGGTGTTGGTGACCGGGTTCGGCTGCCCAAAACTGCGCTTGACGGTCGCCGGCGTTGCTTGGAACAGGCGTTCGGTGTTGGGCCCTGTGGGCTTCGGTAAATCAATCGGCGAAGGTTTCAGCCTGGCCGTGGTGAACGCATCGAGTGGGGTGATGGTTTTGCCGGCAAAGCGTTCCATGCCGGCGAAAGGTGCGACGCTGGTGAAGCCCATTCCCACCAGATTCTTGGCTGCTGTTGCCTGCCGTGCCAGTTCGCGCGCACGCTCAAGCTCTGGGGCCGCTGCAACGCTGGAAGGTAATGCAGCCAGTCGGGTACGGTCGAGCGGTTTGAGTTTGGTGATCGAATTAGGTAACTGCACCAACACCGACAAGGCACTCAGCGGGTCGATATTCGGCTCGATAAAGTACTCGCCGTAACTGGCTTTGGGAATGCCGAGCATATCCATCATGTTCTCGGCCTTGGGCTGGAGTATTCCCTGCGCCTCGATCACCGTGGTACCGCGCGGGAAGTTCACCAGCGTCGTGATGCCGAGTGCCTTCAGTGCACCGGTCGCTGCCTTGTAGTTGCGGTAGACATCGGTGGAGACCTCGCCGGGTTTCTCCGGATCTTCGATCATTTTGAAAGCAGAGAATAGCGATGTGCCATTCGGGAAAGCAGTCAGGTCGTAGATACCGGACTTGGACATTTCTCTGACCAGTACCCCATTTTTGGAGTCTCGATAAAGCGCATCAATCGCGCCGCTGACTGAGGTGCCAAGTGGGAAGCGCGCCAGACTGGTCACGCCGAGCGACTTGAGCTTGAGGCCTGCTGTCAGATTCCTGTTGAGCAGGTCTTCCGACAGTACCAAGTTACCTGGCGTGGACGGCTCGTTGTCTTCAACCCGCAGACCGACCATACGAAAAGCATCGGCCCAGTTCACGCCCGCCGGAAAGCCCTTCGGTGTCGGGTCGGTGATCTTTGCGTCTTTGATTAGCTCTTTAAGCTCGGTGTTCGTGGTTTTATTGGCGAGCTCCAACAGACCCGCCGTCAGCTGCGTTTTCATTTGCAGCAAACTAGGGGTCGGCGACGGCGCTGTCAGCGAAGCCGTGCTGTTTGTCGTAGTTGTAATCGAGGTTGCCATAAGCCTTTTGCCTGTCGGCCGGACAGTGCGAATGGCTGGCTTTACGCAACTTTCGTTCCAGTCGGTGTGACGCGCTGCCGACGCCCGAAATCGCGCAGTGAGCGGCAAAGTCTTGCCGCTACCGGAGAAGAATTTCCGCTTTGGGATACGAGAATCCGTATAGGCCGACAGCTACCGAGCTAGCGTTCGACTGCAGCGGGCCGGTCGTGCTTGTGGGTCTCGATATCAGACGAGCTGGACGAGAAGTTTTTTCCCGCACGCATGCGCATAACGCTTAAGCGTCGCGAATGAGGGGGAATGTCGATCATTTCGAAATGATGATTCCAGGCGGGAGATTGCGCTTTTGGTTGTACCCATCAACTCGGCAAGCGCTTCTTGGGTCAACCCTGCCTCTTGGCGCGCGGCGAGCAGCGCATCGAGCGCAGCATACTCTTCATCGAGCGCCTCCCACGCAGCCTTGAAGCCCGGCCGTTGCTTTGCCAAGCGTAACTCGCGGGCTGAATCCAAGCGTATTGGCTTGTAGCTATCTTTGGTCATCTCGTACCTCTCTCAACCTTCTTCGCGCCATCGTAATTTCACGTTCCGGCGTCTCTTGTGTCTTTTTGATGAAGCTGTGCAGGATGGTGATTTCCCGGCCGCTCATGGTGCAGTAAAAAACGCGACCGATTCCTTCCCTACCGCGGCAACGCAATTCGAAGAGCCCTTGACCCATGGCGCGCGAATGCGGCATTCGCAAATCTGCGCCGTAGCGCTCCATCAACTGAACTAATCGAAGGAAATCAGCATAGATACCAACTGGCCAAGCTTCTATTTCAGTTTTTACCTTTTGGTTGAAATAATGCACCCGCCACATGCTGGCATGTTAGCACATATGCGAACATGCATAATTGGGTTTCTACGATGGCGTTACATAAGTCGTTGAAGGATCGCAACAGAATTCAACCCTCTGCCACGCGTTTCGACAAGTGCTCCAGTGCCTCCTGCACCTGATCCACCAGCACCAGACACTGATCGCCCGGTTTAAGTAGCGAGAGCCCGCGGTCGATAGCAATGAACTCGCCGCGAATTTCTTCGACATGAGACGCGCGTTTTGCGCCTTCAAGTCCTTCGCGCAGCAGTCCGATTACTTCGCCATCCTCACGACCGCGTTGGCAGGCATCTTCGTAAAGAATCACGTTATCGAATGCCGCACCGAGTACGCGTGTCAGTTCGCGCAGATCTTGATCGCGTCGATCACCCGCACCACTAACCACTACGGTACGACGCATGCTTTCTGCAGCGGGCATGGCATCAAAGGCCGCAACCAATGCGCGCATAGCGTGGGGATTGTGTCCATAGTCTGCGACCACGGTCGCATCACGGTAAGACATCTGATTGAAGCGGGCGGGTGCGCCCTTAATGTCGTTGTTGAAGCTCTTGAGGCCAGCGACGATCTCCAGCCAGGGCAGGCCAAGCGCCCAGCAAGCACCGACGGCGGCTAGCGTGTTCTCGACCTGAAATCCGAGTGCGCCACCGCAGGTGAGCGGCACGTCGGATAGCTTCATACGATGATGCTGCGCGCCTTCAGCCAGAACGATGTCGGCATTCTCGACATACACCACTCGGTGACCACGAGCGCGGTGCGTCACCATCACCGGATGGGTCGGGTTTTGTGCGAAAAAAATCACCTTACCGGGACAGTGCGGTGCCATGGATGCGACCAGCGGGTCCGCAGCATTCAACACCGCATAGCCATTCGGCGAAACGTTTTGCACCGCGATTTGTTTGATACGTGAGACATCCTCGGCGGTGTGCATGTGGTTCAGGCCAAGGTGATCACCTTCGCCGACATTGGTCACAACAGCGACTGAACACTTGTCATAACCCAGACCTTCGCGCAACATGCCACCACGCGCAGTCTCTAATACAGCAGCCTCGACATGCGGATGCGCCAGCACACTACGCGCACTCTTGGGTCCGCTGCAATCGCCACTATCGGTCTGTCGACCACCGACGTACACACCATCGGTATTCGTCATACCAACGCACAGACCTTTAGTTGTAAGCACGTGAGCGATGAGTCGGGTGGTGGTGGTTTTGCCATTTACGCCGGTGACTGCAACAACGGGAATCCGTGCGTCATCACCTTGCCCAAACATCTGCTGGATGACGGCCTCACCGATATTGCGGCCTTTGCCATAAGACGGCGTTAGGTGCATACGCAATCCCGGGGCTGCGTTAACCTCAACGACACCGCCGTTTTGTTCTTCCAGTGGGCGCATGATGTTCTCGACCACCACATCCACGCCACATACATGCAGACCCACCATCGCCGCTGCGTCAATAGCGCGCGCTGCTACTTCGGGGTGTACATCGTCGGTCACATCGGTTGCGCTGCCGCCGGTAGAAAGATTCGCGTTATTGCGTAGCACCACGCGACGACCGACCTCGGGTATGGATTCGGGTGTCAGTTGTTTTTCAGCGAGACAGGCGACAGCGATATCGTCGAAACTGATCTTGGTGAGTGAAGTGGCGTGACCATCACTACGCCGTGGATCGGCGTTCAAGATGTTCACTAACTCGCGCACACTGTGCTTACCATCACCGATGACCTGCGGCGGGTCGCGCCGGGCAGCCGCGACTAACTTGTTACCCACCACCAGTAATCGGTAATCACTGCCAGGGAAAAATTTTTCAACTAGCACAGGGCCTTTGCCGCGTGCTGCAACCGTCGCCGCCTCGAATGCCATATCCAGCTGTTCACGGCTTTGGATGTTGACGGTAACGCCTTTACCTTGACTACCATTTTGCGGTTTGCACACTACCGGCATACCGATGCGTTGTGCGACTTCCCAAGCGTGTTCGGCACTCTTCACCGGTGCGCCCTGCGGTACCGGAACACCCGCCGCATTGAGGAGATGCTTGGTCAGGTTTTTGTCTTGGGCAATCGTCTCTGCTACCGCACTAGTCGAATCCACTTCTGCTGCTTGAATGCGTCTTTGCTTGCAGCCCCAGCCCAGTTGTACCAAGCTGCCACTAGTAAGACGCCGAAATGGAATACCGCGCGCGACAGCGGCGTTAACGATCGAGCCGGTTGATGGGCCAAGACGATTGTCTTCATCCATCTCGCGTAACTCGGCCACCATGGCCGCTACATCAGGTGCGGGCGCATTGTCGGGGAGTTCACCGCGACACAGCTCGAATACGTACTGCGATACCTGCATCGCGTATTTCAATGCGAGTCGGCCGACATCTTCTTCGCTGTACTCCACCACCACCTGATACAGCTGCGGTACCGGTGTTGCATTTGTCAAAGAAAAAGATAAAGGGCAACCCGCGTTTGCTTGTAACGCCAGTAGGGTCGCTTCCAGCACGTGAGCGATGGTGAGTGGACCGTGGTAGCCCGGCGCGCGCAAATCAGCCACACCCGGGCAGATCGCACGTAGTTTGTCCAGAAAGCCGGGCAGCTGATCGATCTCGCATTCATCGTTCGTGCAAGCGACTTCAATCTCGAGCGCGGTGTAGCGGCTCCAGAGGTTAGGCCCACGCAGGGCACGCGTTTGTTTGAGTTCCATGCTTTATGCAATCACCAGCGTTTGGGGTTGTACGGTGCCATAGGTATCGAGACCGGTTCGAATCAGTTGTGCCTCGAGCCCGAGTGCCCATGCGGCACCCATCGCAGCCATTAGTACTTCGTGTGACAAGGCGGCAGCAGCAGGGCTGAGGTCGCGACTCAGGTTAATTTTGTCGGCCACTGAGTTGCCGTGGGCGCGCACCAGAAAACCATCTTCCAGATACAGCACACGCCGACCAGCTTCGCGGTGCGCAACCAGTGCAGGGTGCTTACCATCTCGCGCATAGAGCAGCACATCGCCGTCAGACAGCTTGGCCATGTCGAGCACGGTTTCGTCGTCGGCATTCAGTACAGCGGCACCGGTTTCCAAGATGACGTCGATTTGGGTGCGCAGTATTTTGTAGCGATGCTCGGGCTCGGTCATCAGCTCTTCATCAAGCCCAGGTACGGGTTTGCTATCAGTGACGATACCGACCCAGCAGCGGTCGTAGGCAAGACCCTCAGTGAGCAGCGACATCGGATCATTTTCAAACACCGCAGCTTCGACATTTCGGTTAATCAGCAGGCGTTGACCTGGCTCCCAGTGCGCGCAATCACCACGTTCCAACTGACGCGCGCCGACAAACAAACCCTCACGGCAGGCAACACCAACGCGCGCACCGGATAGCTGCATCAGCCAGGCGACCAGGCGCGCGATGGGCGTCGTGCCTTCGCTGCCAGCAACACCGATGATTGGAATACGGCCGCGCTGGCCCTCTGGGAACAGATGGCTGACGATGGCGTCACCTACCGGTCGCACTTCACCTTGTGCCGGCTTCAGGTGCATCAGCAAGCCGGGACCGGCGTTGACTTCAACCACCGCGCCGCGTTGTGGTTCGAGCGGCTGCGCGATGTCTTTGCAGACGATGTCGATGCCGGCAATATCCAGCCCGATGATTTGCGCGGCAAGCGCACAAGTGAAGGCATTGTCGGGGTGGATTAGATCGCTGCATTCGGCCGCATGATTACCATTGGCGGTGATCAGTACACGCTGCTCTGCGGCTGGTACCGACTCGGTCGTCAGGCGTTGACGCTGCAGGTTGCCTTGAATAACGCTGTTAGTGATCGGGTTGAGTTTTTCCAGCGGATGAATATCGGCGCTACCGCGACGAGGATCGCTGTTGATTTGCTGCTCGATGAGTTCTGCCACGGTCGATCGCCCGTCACCCGTGACCCATGCGCTTTCACCACGCGCGACAGCGATCACTTTGCCGCCGACCACTAGCACGCGATGCTCGTCACCCTCGATATAGCGCTCGACAATCACATCCGGATCTTCAGCGCGCGCAATGGCATAGGCCGATTCAACTTCTTCGCGCGTGCGCAGGTTGAGCATGACGCCGCGCCCACGGTTGCCATCACGCGGCTTGACCACCACCGGTAAACCAATGTCTTCGGCGACTTCCCATGCGGCCTCGACGCTGTGTACTACTTCGCCATTAGGAACGGGCACGCCGCAGCTCTTGAGCAGCGCTTTGGTTAAGTCTTTGTTGCCAGCGATGCCTTCAGCGATTGCGCTGGTGAGGTCAGTCTCGGCCGTCCAGATACGGTTCTGCAGTGCGCCGTAACCGAGCTGTACCAGATTGCCTTGGTTAAGCCGGATATGCGGAATCTTGCGTTTTTTGGCGCTGGCGACGATATGCGCCGTCGAGGGCCCGAGGTAATACTCGTCAATCGCTTTGCGGATTTTTGCCAGCTCGGGCTCGACCTCGAATGGCTGCTGATTGATCACCGCGTGCATCAGCTTCAGGCCGGCGTCGAACGCCGTTTTGCCCACAGTCTCGTCTGGCACACGGAATACCATGCGATACGTGCCGGGACGGGTGGTTTCGCGGGTCTGACCAAAACCGGCCTCAAGGCCCGACAGTTCGAGCAGTTCAATAATCACATGCTCAAGCACATGGCCCATCCAGGTGCCATCGCGCAGCCGCTGCTCAAAGCCGTAGGGCACTCCAGGGCTGCAGTGATGCGCTGCGACTTGTGGCAAAACCGACAACAAACGGTCAATAAAGCCGGGTTGCCGGTTACTCGGCCACTCCTCCAGTACGCCCAGATCTAGCCAGGCCTCGAGTACCGGGGTGTAGGTCCACATGTTCGGACCACGGAGGAAGGTAATGCGCGGGACCCGAATTTCAAACGGGCCAGGCGGCATGACAGCGGAATTTGCAGTGCTCATCGGATCGGGGTTCGGGCAAAAAGGTAAGATGTCGGATTGTTAGGACTAAGCGGCGGACTTCGGCGACAATGCGCGCAGTCTGCGACAGCAGCAAACCGCTTCAGTTCAATTCACTGGATTATCAGCTCGCGACACTTGGTTCCATATTCATGCCGCCTAGCGCCCCATCTCACGTAGCACCTTCCGCGACTTCTACGCCGCACGATCATCGGGATAGCCCGCCATTGCGCGCGCATGAACATGTACTCGCTACGCTGGAACCGGATCTGAACCCGGCGCTTCAATTCACGTCCAGCCGCTTGCTGCTAACAACCGAGCGAATGATAAGCCATTCAGATGGCGAGGGGTGGTCTGAGTACCCGCTCCAACCGGGCTTCACGCTGCACCACACCGATCATGGTGGCGTTGCAACGCTTGCGCTGCACGATGAGCAAGGCACCTTGGCGCTTTGGCGTTTCACGCTGGCGCAAGAGGTGAGTGCGCTGCGTTTTATTCAACATTTTGAAAAAGTACAAGCCGCGCGTAGCGGTCAATCCCTGACCCCCGATGAGTCGGGCGCGCGCTGCCCGAGCTGTCACGCTCTGTTGCCGAATCAGACTGAGGAATGTCCAGTCTGCCACCGAGAGCTGCTCGAGCCAGTGTCGACTTGGGTGCTGCTGCGCCTGTGGCGTTTTGCCAAGCCCTACAAGATGCAGCTGCTACTGGGCTTCTTCCTTACCCTGGCCTCAACCGCTGCGCTGATGGTGCCGCCGTATTTGTCGATGCCGCTGATGGATGAAATTCTGATCCCGCAGCAAACCGGTGCGCAGATCGATACGCAAGACGTGGTGCTATACCTGTCGGGGCTACTGGTGGCTGCGCTGTTGGCTTGGGGGCTTGGTTGGTGGCGCACCTATTTACTTGCGCTGGTATCTGAGCGAATCGGCGCGCATCTGCGTACGGCGACGTTTAATCACCTGATGACGTTATCACTCGATTATTTCGGTGCCAAACGCACGGGCGATTTGATCGCGCGAATTGGTAATGAATCCGACCGAATTTGCATATTCTTATCGCTGCATGCACTCGATTTTGTAACCGATGTGCTGCTGCTGGCGATGACTACCGTGGTGCTGTTTACGATCAACCCTTGGCTGACCATAGTCACGCTACTGCCGCTGCCTTTGATTATGTGGTTGATTCATTCGGTGCGTGACCGCTTGCGTACCGGCTTTGAAAAAATCGACCGTATCTGGGGTGATGTGACGAACGTACTCGCAGACACCATCCCCGGTATTCGCGTGGTGAAAGCTTTTGCACAAGAGGGCCGTGAGTCGCAACGCTTCCGTGAAGCGAACATGCATAACCTCGCGGTCAATGACAAGCTGAACCGTACCTGGAGCTTGTTTGCACCGACGGTCACCATGCTGACCGAAGTCGGGCTGCTGATCGTTTGGGGTTTTGGTATTTGGCTAGTGATTCACCACGGTGTGACGGTAGGTGTGCTGGTGGCGTTCATCGCTTACATTGGTAGGTTCTACGGTCGCTTGGATAACATGAGCCGCATCGTGTCGCATACGCAAAAAGCAGCGGCGGGTGCGAAGCGGATTTTCGATATTCTTGACCACAGCTCAAGCGTGCCTGAGCCTGCGAACCCGGTGCCAGTAGCAAATGCGCCCGGCACCATCGCGCTGCGCGATGTTGGATTCCGCTACGGTAGTCGTCGAATTTTGAAGGGCATTAATCTCGAGATTCGTCAGGGTGAAATGATCGGTCTGGTGGGACATAGCGGCTCCGGTAAGAGCACGCTGGTAAACCTGATCTGCCGCTTCTATGATGTCACCGACGGCGCTATTACCGTCGATGGCGTTGATTTACGTCGCTTCTCGGTGGCTGATTATCGTCGCCACATCGGCTTGGTACTGCAAGAACCTTTCCTGTTTCACGGCACGATTGCCGAGAACATCGCTTACGGCAAGCCAGATGCAACGCGCGCCGAGGTCATTGCCGCCGCGCGAGCCGCGCATGCCCATGAGTTCATCCTGCGTCTACGGCATGGCTATGATTCGATTGTGGGTGAGCGCGGGCAGGGGCTTTCCGGTGGTGAGCGTCAACGAATTTCAATTGCGCGTGCGCTGCTGATTAATCCGCATATCCTGATGTTGGATGAAGCCACCTCGTCAGTCGATACGGCGACTGAAAAAGAAATTCAAAAGGCACTCGATAACCTGGTGCAAGGCCGCACCACGATTGCGATTGCGCACCGCTTGTCGACATTACGGCGAGCCGATCGATTGATTGTGCTTGAGCGTGGCGAAGTAGTCGAGATCGGCTCACATGATGAGTTGATAGCCCAGCAAGGTGCCTACTGGCGTTTGTACGAGGCGCAGGCACGCAACGTCGACACCGAAGACGAAACACCGGATCCGCTGCGGATTCCTTTGGCAAAAGCGGGTGCCACATGATCGATGAATCCAGCGGCAAGCCTTGGATGCCGGTAGCGCACCGGCTGCGCCGTGATAGCTATGGCCGACTCAACTTTACCGATGAGGCAGGCGAGGTGCATGTTGGTGTCGTACCGGCGCAGGCCTTTCCAATCGACGCGCCGGGTGAGCAAGTCTCGTTGCTCAGTACCGATGGGCATGAGCTGGTCTTCATTAATCAGCTCAGTGTGCTGGATGCTGAAACCCGCGCCATGATTGAGCAAGAGATTGCGCAGCGCGAGTTTTTACCTGTCATTAATCGGCTAGTCGGCGTTAGTACGTTTGCGACACCCAGTACCTGGACGGTAACGACCGATCGTGGCTTGAACAGCTTTGTGCTGAAGGGCGAGGAAGATATTCGTCGGCTGCGCGACGGTGGACTCATCATCACGGATAGTCATGGCGTTACCTACCGTGTGCATGACATCCGTGCGCTCGATCGCGGATCTAGAAAGCTACTCGACCGTTTTCTGTAACGCGTCGCTCGCATCAGGCCTCATCGCTGCTGCGCCGACCGACCCAAGCCAACCAAATCGAACCTAACACGCCGGCCAATAGCGATCCGCCAAACACGGCAAGCTTTGAGGCGTCGATCATCTCGGGTTGCGCGCTGAAGGCTAGATTGGTGATGAAGATCGACATGGTGAATCCGATGCCGCCCAACATGCCGGCACCGAGCACATGACGCCAGTTCAAATCTTCCGGTAGCACGCACCAGCCCAGCCACAAGGCGAGCACTGCGCACAGCAGTATGCCCACGGGCTTGCCAAGCACCAGTCCACCGATGATGCCGAGGCTATTCGGCTCGATCATGGAAGTGAGTAGCGAAGCATCGAGGATGACGCCTGTGTTCGCCAATGCAAATAAAGGCAGTATCAGGAATGCCACCGGCTTGTGCAGCGCGTTTTCCAGGCGATGAGAGGGCGAGGGCTGCCCCTCGCCACGTGACCAAAACGGAATCGCGAACGCCAGCATCACGCCAGAGATAGTCGCGTGCACACCGGATTTCAGCATCAGAACCCACATCACAACACCACCTAGTAGATATACCGGTAGTGATTGAACCCGTCCGTAGCGGTTCAATAGCAATAGCGTCACCCAGACAGCAAGACCGCCTGCTAAATGCGTCATCGACAGGTCACCGCTATAGAACAGCGCAATCAAAACAATCGCACCCAGATCATCAATAACAGCGAACGCCACCACGAACACCTTCAGCGCCGGCGGTACGCGGGTTCCTAGCAAGGCTAAGGCGCCAAGCGCGAAAGCAATATCCGTCGCCATCGGGATGCCGATACCGGCTTGCGTTGGCAGGCCAGTGTTGAAGACGAAATGAATCAGTGCAGGCGCCGCCATGCCACCAAAAGCAGCGATCACTGGCAGTAGCGCATTGCGAAAGCTAGATAACTCACCGACATACAACTCGCGCTCGAGTTCGAGTCCGATCAACAAGAAAAATATCGCCATCAGCCCGTCATTGATCCAGTGCCCCAGGCTGAGCCCGGCGATATCGGTATTCCAGATTGTGAGCCACGTCGGCCCAAGCGTCGAGTTTGCCAGCGCCAGACTGAGCGCAGTGCAAGCGATCAATATCAGGCCACTGGTTTTTTCGGATTCGAAAAACCGTTTGAATGTATCTGTGAGGATGTACATCGAGCTCTGCGCTACTTAATGATTCACTGAGCCTTCGGCGATGGCGTTCTCCGGGTTCATGAAAATCGGGCGACCATCCGGCGTATTGAGGGGGATAACCAATTCCTTACCTTGGTCATCTTTGAGCAGCGCGCACAGGGTATGCGATGCACGTAACTCGCCATTTAACTCAACTTCGAGATCTGCAATCACCAACTCAACACCGGTGAGGATTTGTTTCACTTTCATGGGCCTATCCTTTCAAGTGACTAGCCAAGGGATTAGCATGCCTGTTTGTCTCGTTGGCTCGGCGGCCATCACCAACGGATCAACCAAGCGGGCGCTAAAAGTCCGCATTCTAACGGCAGCCTATAATTCGCGCGTGAGTTACGTCTTGTCCTTTTTTCGATGGCCGTTACCGGCCCTGCTGGCATGGGCCGGAAGCTGGGTGCTTTACGGCGTTTTGCTGCGGCTGGATGTCGCAGTGTGGCTGTCTTTGTCGATCGCCACACTCGCCGGCGCCATGCTGTCGGTATTCGCTTCAACTTTCTGGCGTCGCCTTGCAATCGCTGCTGGGTTTCCACTGTCTTTACTGATCTCGGGCAGCGTCGCGCTGCCAGCATGGGCGTGGTTGCTGCCATTGCTACTGGTGGCGATTATTTATCCGGTGAACGCCTGGCGTGATGCGCCGTTATTTCCAACGCCTTCGTCCGCGCTGATCGGTTTGGCCGAGCGTGCACCGTTGGCCAATGGCGCACGCATTCTTGATGCCGGTTGTGGGCTGGGGGATGGTTTGATCGCTTTGCGCGCGGCTTACCCAGCAGCTGCTTTGTTTGGTGTGGAATGGAGTTGGCCGCTGCGTGGTCTCACCGCGCTGCGCTGTCCATGGGCGCGTATCACCCAAGGCGATATGTGGAAAACCGATTGGTCGCAGTACGACATGGTGTACTTGTTTCAGCGACCCGAGACCATGCCACGCGCTGTCGAGAAGGCAAGGGCAGAGCTGCGTTCTGGTTGTTGGTTGGTCAGTCTTGAATTTTTGGCGGAAGAATTGAAGCCAACGGCACAGTTGAACAATGTCGATGGAAAGCCTGTGTGGCTCTATCGCGCACCTTTCAAATAAACGCCTCTAACTAATGCCGTTGGTGTTGCTGGGGGCTTCAGTAGGCTCTACAAAATGTCGCTGGCGTAGTTGATAGCAGCTCGCGACTTTAAACATAGCCACCGGCATAGGTAATGACCTCGCCACCGGTGTTGATCTTGAAGCGCGAAATGCCGGGCAGGTCGTGCGTATTCACACCACCGAGATCAAGTTTCACGATGCCACGCTGCTGGAGTCGCTCGATGGCGTTCCACAGAATCAGATTGTGTGCATTCAGTGCGCGGCCTTGCGGGTTGGTCCAGCCCAGTTGGTACGTGGCACTGCTGCCGTGAACCAGAAATAGCATCGCAGCCACAGGACGCGATTGCCAGCTTGCTTGAAGAATGAGTGCGGACTGCGCACCACCTTCCTCAAGGTAATGCTCGATAAAGCCCAGCGGTAGTGCGTAGAAGCGCTTGCGTTCGCGTTGTCGGTTTTCTTCAGCCAGAACGCGCGGCAATTCGGGCGAGTCATGTGCCAACTCGGCGATCTTCAGGCCTGAGCGCTCGGCAGCAGACAATCGATTGCGCCAGTACGGGTGCAGTCCAGCGCGTAGGCTTGTCAATGGTTGCGACAAATCGAGCATCACGGTTGAGTAACCGGTGAGCACCCGTGTTAGCGGTGCCATACTGGGATGCTTGGGATCGGTGAGGTCGGGTGAAAACAAAATAATGCGTGGCCAAGACATCGGTAGCGATCGCTTGAGCGCGCGCTGAATACGCGCCTTGTCGGTATCAGATACCTCGCTGAGCCAGATCGGGCCGCGCGTGCAGAGCGCCACGCCGAACAAGTAGGCATAACGGCGGCAGACAAACTGCGCTAAGGCGACGGTTTTACCGTCAACCCGAACTTCAGCGCGATGGATTTGCATGCCCGGCAGGCGCATACTGGCGCCATAGATCCAGTGCTGCTGCATGGCTGCGCTATGAGTCGTGTGTGCAGCATCCCATTGCTCACGCGGTGTTTGGTTCCAAATGACATTCATTGACTTCAGGTCTCAACATGGTCGTCCCGGCAAAGGCCAAGACAAAGCTTAATTCCACAGCTTGTTTTCACAGCGTGTATCCAAAGTTTATTTCGTTTGGTACCAGTTCGTTGATGCTTTATGGTCTGGAGTGACCGCAACTTCGCAGCCTTGTTCCGAGCGTATTCGTGGTCGATATAATCCCCATTGACCCACCAAGCGATTTAATTGATGCACAAACCTGCAAAACTCAGCAACGAATCTTCCCACCACACGAATCGGATTCGAGGCCTAGACCTGGACAAGCCACGGCCAACAGCGGCGGCTTGGGGGCTGATCATGCTTTATTTTGGTGTGCCGGCCATGCTAATTGGCGCCTTGATCGATCTTGTTATTCAATGGACGAGCGGCGATTGTGTTGGGCTGTGGTGCTGGGTGATCAATTAATCTATTTTCAAAAAGATAATTATATGGTCTCGAATAGTCACTTTGGCCCGCAAGGGTAGCGTTATTCGGGACTTTGTTTCACAATTGCCATGGTACTGTCTGGCACGAGCTTGAATTCTCCGATCTCATGCCGATTTAAGAGACGATAGCGTGCGGCCTGGGTCATCAGGTCCCGAAACCGCTTGCACAAGGAGAGGCAGATGTTTTTTTTCGTGGGATTAGGTGTCGTGTTTGGCTGCGTATTCGGCGGCTACATCATGGCCGGCGGGAAGATGGCACCGATTATTAAGGCGGCGCCGATCGAGGGCTTCATTATTGTGGGCTCGGGTATCGGTGCGCAGCTGATCGCAAACAGTATGCTGATCTTCAAAGGCGGTTTCGGTGGCATCGGGCGCTGTATTGCGGGGCCCAAATGGAAACCCCAAGATTATCTCGATCTGATTCTGATGGTCGGCAAGCTGCTGAACGTTATGAAAAAAGAGGGCGCGGTTGCCCTTGAAGCGCACGTCGAGAATCCGGATTCATCTGCTATTTTTGGTGAATACCCCAAGCTCGCTGCAGACCATTCCATCGTTCACATGATTTGCGACACGCTGCGACTGGTCGTGATCGCACAGGGTAATCTTGATGCTGACGCGGTGGATGACGTGATGAAGAACTACATTAAAACCCACCATCACGATGAATTGAAATTCCAGGGCATGCTTTCTAACGTAGCCGGTGCGCTCCCCGCGCTCGGTATCGTGGCTTGCGTGTTGGGTGTGGTGAAAACCATGGGTGCGATTGACCAGCCGCCGCCGGTACTGGGTGCGCTGATTGGTTCCGCGCTGGTCGGTACCTTCCTTGGGGTTTTCGTGGCTTACGGTGTATTTGACCCACTCGCCGCGCGTCTGGGGCAGATCATTGACGAAGACGGTCAGATCTATAAAGTAATTAATGAAATGATTGTGCAGACCTTGCGTGGTCATCCAGTGCCGTTGGTGATTGAGGCGGCGCGGAGCGTTATCTCGCACCAGAATCAGCCAGGGTTCGCCGAAGTCTTTGACGGGCTACGCGGCAAGTAAAAAATGTCGCTGGCGTTGTTGGAGGTGTCTTGTCGTACTTAATGTACTGTCTGCGACACCTCCGCCTAGCCAGCGACATTTTTCAAATCTCGTAAAGTTCTTAGAGGTGCCTAGCCAGCGACATTTTTCAAATCTCGCAAAGTTCTTAGAGGTGCCTAGCCAGCGACAGTTATCAGCTCACGGAACTAGGTTGATCTGAACGCAGAGCTGGTAGCCCACACCCCACACCGACTTGAGAGCGGGTTCAGTACCTTCGGACTGCGCATTGCGGATCTTCTTTCTCAAGCGCGCAACGATTTCCTCCAGCGCGTGCTTGCTAATGGTTTCTTCCTCGGTATGGCCGCTGCACACATCGCACAAGATAGCGGAATCCAATGTGTTGTCTTGTGCTTGAGCCAGCGCGACGAGTAGCATTTTTTCTCGCATCGTGAGCCGCAAGACAGAAGCCAAGCTAGCGCCTTGCAGGGTTCGCTGTCTCAGGCTCAACGACAAGGCTTGATCATCGCGAACCGGCTTCACCCGTCTGCCAAGACTGCGAAGAATCATCACCAATTCATCTGGCGCCACCGGCTTGGTCAGATAGACATCAGCACCACCGACATCGTAGCCAGCGATTCGATCACTCAAGGTCACTTTGGCCGTCATGATCAAAATGCCCGCATCGGGTAGCGTTCGCCGCAAGCGGTTGGACAGGCTTAAGCCATCTTCACCGGGCAGGTTGAGATCGACCACAAAGATATCGACCGGTGTTTGGGTGATCAGATCGTCAAGCGCGCGTGCGGAATTGACGGCATTGACTAAAAATCCATGACCACGCAGATGATCACCGACCTCGGCACGCAATAACTCGTCGTCTTCAACTAGTGCGACCGATATCAGAGGCATAGGTTGCACCATGTTGGCTAGCTGTTGAGTTTTCAATTAGGTACCTTGACAGAAAAAGTGACCGTTTCTTCATCATGAAGGTAATCGACCGTCGCACCAATTTTGGCAGCAGCCGCTTTGACTAGACTCAAGCCCAGCCCCATGCCGGGCAAACTCATTGAACTAGCAGGGCGGTAGTAACGCTCGAATACACGTTCTTCGTCCGGGGCACCATAGGTGCCGATGGGATTGCTGACCTTGAAATGCAATGACGCCTGCGGACTTACTGACGCGCCGGTTATCGTCTCCTGTTTGCTGGGGAGGTGGCTATCGCGGGTCACAGAAATTTTGATCTTTCCGGCAGCGTGACCATACTTATAGGCGTTATCGATCAGGTTACCGAAGACCACACTCAGCATATCCCGGTCTGCCTTGAAACTTATCCCATCATCGACAGAGATATCAAACCGTTCACGTTCCGGATAGTTTTCGATCAATTCGTCAATCAACTCGTTTGCAGGTGAAGGTAAATTACTCGATGGAGTATGGTAGCGATCAACGCGAGTCGATAGTGCAACATGCTCGATCAAGTTATTCATGCGGGTTACGCTTAGATCGATATTCGTCAGACGTTTTGCTGCAGATGGGTCGTGCTTCACCTGCTCTCTAAGCGCGTTTGATGCAAAAGTGATCGTACCCAAAGGATTCTTGAGATCATGCGTTAGCAGGTCAATCAAGGTATTTCTATCTGCTAGCAGGGCTGCTGACGATTTCGCTTCAAAAGCATCGAGTTGAAGTTGGTTGTATTTTTCTATCTTCAACTTTTCGCGATAGTCTTCTTCAAATTTGATCAGAAGAATCACGAAAAAACCAACAATGGTGCCATTGAGCCGCCAATCAGTGATGTTCTGAACCGAGCCTTCAAATGTACCAATATCATCGACGAGTAGCGCCGGGATGATAGAGCCTGCAACCAGTACACAATAAACGGCATAACCGGCATAAAGTAAAATCTTGACGTTCTTAACCATCCCTCTCGACTTAATCAAGCCATATAAATGAATCGTCGGTTGTATGGAAAACACGACCAGATTCAATTGGATAGCAAGTATCTTGAAGCCGACAGAGAAAGCAATGAAATTGACGACACAAATAGCCAGAAGACTGAAAATCAATTTCGAATATAAAGGCGAATCACAATAGGGACGTATGACGATATAGATTGCTAGTGATAACAGAAAAGTCCGAACGATAAACAGCACGTGAGGCAACCCATCGACAATAGCTACTGGTAGGTCAGGAAACCATCGGCTTGGAAATCCATAGATACTGAGCAGGTAGCTGAAGACGAAAATCTGGAAAATGAAATACACAACAGTGAGTTTCGAACGATGCTGGGTCAGCCAATACAGGCCAATGGCTAGCATGAAGACTGCCATCGTCAGCGAAGCCGCAATTCGCTTCATTCGGTTGCTGCTAGCTTCTGCAAGATTCTCCAACGACAATACTTCCGAGTCGAACATCAGGAAGTTATAGGTCTGAATCTTCAGGTAAATTGTTTTAGGTTCGCTCGAGTGATCACGCAATCTGAAGCAGAAGTAATCGTCGGCACACCATGTATCACGCGCAGGAAAAAAATCTCCAGCGGTCTGTGATAGCCATTGCCCGTCGCTGAACTCGTACACCTCGATTTGATTGGTGTCGTGCGGGCCAACCCGTAACACCAAATGCCCTGAGCTTGAGTTGCCGGTAGATTCCGGTGGCTGTGCTACAGGCGTAACGCGTAGCCGTATCCAGATCGGGGCCAATTGGTAGCCGATATTCAATCTTTTCGCGAACGGCTTGAACGGTGCTTGTTCAATCGTGCCGATATCAAACGCAGCATCTTTATCGACGAAATAGGCGCGCTCGTTCAGGGGATCGACGATCGCACCCCAACTCGCAGTACTAAGAAGCCATAGAGACAAGAAAAGAAGTCGGCAGACGCTTGCCAGACAATCAATTTTGGAAGAAATACGGCTACATCCCGCTTGGCTAGTCATCATAAGTCTTATTGCTGACGCATCTTGCAAGAACGCTGGAAATTATGAGTTTTTGTGAGCATTCAGTCGTCGCTATCGATGTATTCCAGAGTTTAAGACTACTACCGCCACAGCCGCACGCCAAGCGGCGCATCCCGCAGGTAAACAAATCGTAATTTGATAGTAACTCCTACCCCTGTTTATCCTAAATAAGAGAGTTTTTGAGAGGATGTATGAGAGGGAGTGTAAGTTGGGTGCTGGGTAAAACGTAGGATGACCGTAGGCTTCATTATACGTTCGAGCAACCCGCCCCATGGTCTATTGCAGAGCTTCAAGCAATAAACAGACGATCGCAGCACCAGGCTTTTTGCCTGCGCCGCAGCGGTGGGCGAAGCATGCCATGAATAGGTTCGAGCTTGCCGCTCTCCTGAGTAAAGCCCTCACCGATTTATCCGATTTCCTGCGGCGCCATCAACCGAATAGGCTAGCCCATGGGATCGGCTGACCGCTTCCCGCAGCTGGTGCAATCGCTCGAGGAGGGCGGCGCGCCAGCAGAGATATCTGAATCTCCCGCGCTGACGCCTCGCCTCTGTGTTGTGGCAGCCATCTTGTACATGATGGCAGTCGATACTGATATCTCCGAATATGAAGCCAGCCAACTACAAGCAGTAGTCGGCACTGATGCTGATACGCTGAAGCGAGCAATTGCGTATTCAGAAAAAAACAGCGTCGATCAGTTTCTGAATGACGCGCCAGCTTTGCTGGATCAAAGGGTTCGGCTTTGTTTGCTGATGAACGTCTGCGATTCGCTGATGGCAGACGGTGTGATGGTAGCAGCTGAGGAGCAGCTATTTGATCGAATGCTGGCTGCCATGGGCTTTGCCAAGGCAAGTTTCCAGCCCTATTTTGACGCAATTACGATCAAGGATAAGACGTCCATTTTCGGTGACTTCGATGTTGCCGCGAATACCACTACGCTCACACCCCCACTAGCACTCGTGGTATCCCTCATCTACATGATGGCGGCAGACGGCTCGATGGCAGAGGAAGAAGTCGGTAGGCTGAATGCGGCGGTGGGCGGGTCGCCTGCACTGCTGAAGGCGGGGCTGCGTTATGTGAGCAAGGTACGTGCGCCGCAGTTTCTTACTCTCGCAGCACCAATGCTCAATGAGCGCCAGCGCTTATGCATTCTTTTGAATGCCTGCGACACCATGATGTCTGATCATGAGGTCGCAAAGGTCGAGCGTGAACTGTTTCGTCGCATGCTCACCTCATTCGAGGTAACTGAGAAGGAATTTGAGCGCTATCTGAACATTATTTTTCTCAAAAATGATGTACCAGAAGAGGCGACGCGCGTATCCGCCGTTGCCAAGAAATCCGACATACCCGCCCTGCGAACCAGCAAGCAGGAAGAAGGAGTGGTATTCCAACGCAAGAAAGAGTGGGAAGAAGAGACTGGTGAGCCTGGGAAAGACGAGGATCAGACACGTCAGGTCGAGAGTAGAACTGGAAAGAGAGCAGAGCAGCCATCGGAAATGGAAACCCGCATCTCGAACACGATGCGGCAGAACACTGATCGGCTGTCAAAAGAGCTCGATGCCGATACCTCGCTAGAATCGCTTGAGCATAACGCACGCACGAAAGCACTTGCTAGCGACGAAGCATTAAAAGTTGAAGGCAAGTCGGACATTCGTACCTTGCGCGATACCGATGCCGATATCAATTCGACCAAGGCCTCAGGTAAAAAAAATGGGCCGGCAGATCAACGTGCAGTACGCGATACCGACGCTGACATCAGTTCGAAAAAATCCTTAGATAAAAATGATGGAGCAGCAGACCAACGCGCAGTACGCGATGCCGATGCCGGTAGCAGTTCTAAGAAGACCACTGGTAAAAGCGATGGTCCGGCCGACCAACGCGCAGTAGCTGATACTGATGCCGGTAGCAGTTCTAATAAGGCTGCAGGCAAAATTGATGGTCCGGCCGACCAGCGTGCAGCACGCGATTCTGATGCTGAAGCCATCTCTGATAAGGCTATAAGTAAAAGTGATGGTCCGGCAGACCAACGTGCAGCACACGACACCGATGCCGATAACGGTTCGGACAAAGCTAAAGGTAAAAGCGATGGTCCCGTAGACCAACGTGCAGCACGCGATGCCGATAAGGTTTCGAGCAATACCAAAAGTAAAAACGATGGCCCGGCAGACCCGCGCGCGCTTCGTGATAAGGAAGGCGCTATTAGCGCCAAAGCCGCAGTTGTAGACGCTGAAGGTCCAGGCGAGATTCGTGCGCTTCAAGATACGTCGGGTGGCACGGGTAGTTCGCTGCCGCCGGGAATCTCTGCGGGCTTGAGCCAACGTCTTCGCGATGCAAAAAAGCCTGCTGAACGACGTGAGCTCACGGACTCGGATGGACTACCTGCAAACCGACGGTTGTCGGATGCCCGAGACGCTTTCGATCCGACAGCCAATGAATCATCCGATGGTCCGATTCAGATTGGCGGCATCGACAAGCGCATGGAAGCGACGCGCGATCGAACCTTTAAGATTTTTGGTTATGTCGAGGCGATACGGTCCGCAAAATCAATCACATCAGTCAGCAGGTTGCCAGTACTGCCGATAGTACCGTTCGTGCACAAGCCGGTACCAATTCCAGCACTTATTGTCGGCAACACTGCAACCCTAACAGCGCCCAATACCTGGGATGACGGCAGTCGCACACTGTTGGCATCGGACGAAGGAGGACCCATCATGAGCGAAAGCCAAGGCAAGGCACCAGCGAGTAGCGAGGAAGCAAACCTGAATAAGAAGTTGAGATATTCAAGTGCTGTACTACTTCCTGCACTCTTTCTCACCTACGGTGTAACGATGGTAGGCGAGTCTGTCACCCAGCACGGTTTTGTGGTGAATGAAAACATCGCAACTGATGCGCGTATCGTGCATCAGATGGCGAGTGTGCAGCAGACGGTTTACCGTATCGCACCGGAGTCAGTCATTTTGACGGTCGAAAAGCTTCAGCAAGGTGTTGTTCAGGCCGCTGGTGCAGTTGGGTCTGCGGGCACGGTTGCCGTTGCGTCAACCGGCGCTCCTGCGGGTGGATCGACACCGGGCGGCGATGATAAAGAACTTTCAGATCGCGCCAAGGCTGATAACTTTCTTGAACAACGTAAGCAGGAATTGATGGCAGTCGCTCAGAATCACCAGGGAGCGAGTGCCGTCGCTGCCGAGCGTCAGCAGTGGTTCATCTATGCGAAATCGATCGTGTTGCTTGGCCTTGGTATGGCATTTTGGGGCGTGCTGTTCCGATCAATGCGGATGCTCCATGTATCGACTGCTATCGGCGTATTAAGCCTGCTACTCACTGCCAATGGTTATTGGCTGTTTTTTCAGTTGTGATGTGGGTGAATCATGATGAATGCGACAGCCTCTAAACTCCCGACCCCCGCACTGCCGTCACAGCAGGTTCCGACCAATAGTCGCAACTTGATGAGGCAGACCGTTGAGCGGCAACAAAGGCAGGAGAGTACTAGCGCGAAGGCGTCGACGCTGACATCAAAGATGGCGTTTACTATTGATCACCGCAATCATTCCATGACGGTGACTGTTTCTGATGGTGCCACAGGTGAGTTGTTGCGGAAACTTACGTACGACCGCGGTGGCGTGGCACCTACACCATCAGGGTCGACGGTGGGTCAGAAGCTGGATGTCAGGACTTGAGCTGATGCTGCTTTAGCAGCATTCATCAGCCTTATTCATCAACATCCTTCATCAACACCCTTCATCAACATCTTTCATCAGAAAACAGTCGACCATCTCAATAGGATCTCGCCCGCATTGCGCAAGCCATTTTCGATCTGTACATCTTTAGCGTAACGAAGCTGGATCTGACTTTTATCTGAACTGAAAATAAGAGCACCCAGCGCTAAGCGGGTATTGTCTGGTGCGCCGGTCAATGCAGCGCCATTTAGTTGTGTTGCCCCACCGCGATTGATCTGAGCCGTGCCATACCAATGGATGGCTTGCGTTGCTTTGTAGCGCAGCGTTCCGCTCATTGCATACGCCGTATCCTGACTAAGCCGGCTAGTCCCGAGCTGATTAAGACCGACGTATGCTTTATTGTCACCAAAAAATGCGACTTCCGGTACGAGGTCGAGAACCCAGCTTGACCCCAGCGGCTGCATCCAACCGAGCGAGAGCACGGTCTTCATTCGGTTCTCACCGATATTGACGGCTTGCGTCGGCGTGTAGCTGCCAGTTGGCAGGGACACAATCAAGGTGGCCATCACATACTCACGGTTAACGTGATCACTGTGAAACCAGAATGCGGTGCCCAAGCGCAGGTCACCAAATCCCGATGCGTCGCGGCCGGGCAGGGGTACCAATGTCGCGCTGGCATGTGTTTCGGCAGCAGAGAGTGCCATTAATGGCGCGATGGTGTATTTGCCTTCTTCGCCCACCGAGAAATGCTTGTTCAGACGAAGTACGACGAGGTTGGTTGAGCCTTCCCCTTGTCGAAACTGCGCGCCGTTTTTCCAAGACCCATCGACCGACTGCCGCGCAGCATAGATTGCGGTGTTAGCAGTTCCATCGGGTAGAGAAATGAAATCGGTCGGCTGCTGATCATTTTGCGCGGCGAGCACAGGGCCAGCTGCGCTTGCAAGAAGCAGGACGCTTAAATGGCGCAGGGTTCGTCTTGGCATCGTATTTGTTCTCCGCATAAGGGCGGGGCTGATTATTGTTTTTATGAGTAAAAATGGATGCTCCCGACCAAGCGAGGTTTGTTTATCTTTGCATGGATAGAAACTTTGCGTATGAGAAAGTAATTTTTCTTTGTTTAATTGCTATCTAAATAACGTGCCATGGTTGGCAAGCCTTGGCTGTCAGCGATGAGCAGGGGCGGCAGGAGTGATTGAAACCATCTCGAACTTGCAAAAATTGCAAGCATGATGGTCACGCCTTTTTTTGTGGAGCGCCCATTCAAACCGTACTGATTAAGAGAAAGATTGCGCAGGTTTTGAGCAACTGTCGGGATCTCGACGTTTTAATTGGCATATAAATTGCTGCCTTTTCTCGCATTCGGAATAGATCCGAGGCTATTTTGGAAAGGAGCCCCTATGTACGATCAAGCAAGAATGATTATCGAAACGACAGCCAAGGCAATGACTGCCAATACTCCGGTATCGCATCAGGGTCGTGGCGCCTTGGACAATGTGCAGTCCATCTGGCGCCGTCATGGCTGGGTACCACCCACCGAACAAGGTAAAGATTTCCGCGCCACGCTGCGTAACACTGCAGACCGCGTCGCGTACGTGTACTGATTGTCTCCTCCCTGTTCTTCGGAAACGGAGTTTTGGGTTTTGCCCGCGCAGTGCGCGGGCAATTTTTTTGCGCTATCGAGAAGTGGGTTTTACCCATTGAGTCGCTAGTCAATAACCCCAGCGAGTCCTCGCTGGGGATTTTCACTTTCTGATCAACTGATTCCTAGCAGAGTTCTCTGTGCGACAGACAAGGCCGATGTCTGGGTATTCGTAATCGCCAATTTTTGTGTAGCAGTCAACGCGCTTAGCTGAGTATTGGTAAAGCTAGCGAGCTGAGTACCACTCAAAGCGCCGATCTGCGTATTTGATAAGCCTCGAACTTGGGAGGTTGTCAGCTGAATCAGCGCTGTCGTGCTCAACGTTGGGATTTGGCCCGACACCGCAGTTGTCGTCAGTGCCAGAAGCTGCGTAGGACGCAAGGCGCGTATCTGCGCTGAGTTCAAGCGATTTAACTGGGTGCTGCGCAACTGACCGACTTGCTGCGCTGTCAGTGCTTGAACTTGGGTAGATCGTAGCCCTGAAACAGCGGTGCTGGTGAGGCTATTCAACTGCGTCGAGGTCAATGCGCGTAGCTGATCATTGGTGAGCGCTGCCGCTTGGCCGGAGCTCAGTTGGCCGATCATTGCAGTGGTCAGCTTCAGCGCCGCAGGATTCAAGGCGGCGATGTCGGCGCTATCGAGACCCGGTAGCTGAGTCGTGGTTATTGCATTCAGCTGTGCCGACGTCAGATTACGTAGCTGCGATGCCGTGAGGCTGCCGATTTGATCAGAAGTGAGCGTGCTCAATGAGGTCGATGGAACGCTTCCGATAGCATTCGGCGCTATCGATGTCAGTTTATTTGCCGTAGCGATTTGACCGATTGCACTAACGTCTAACAATCCAGCTTGCGTAGGCGTCAGGGCTGAAATGGCTGACGAGGTCAGTTGTCCAAACTGGGTGCTCGAGAGTTTACTCAGATCAGCTAAGGTCGTGAAGCTTCGAATTTGCGCTGGGGTGAGTGCAGCGACCTGAGCGCTTGTCAGAGACCTTAGCATCGTTGAAGTCAACGATGTCAGCGCGGTCGGATTAAGCGCAGCGATGGTAACCGTATTCAGGTTGGAGAATTGTGTCGTGCCCAGATTGGCGAGCTGGCTGGGTGAAAGCGCCCTTGCTTGGTCGGCATTTAAGCCTGCAAGCTGTGTGGTCGTCAATTGGGCGAACTTAGCTGCATTTAGTGAGCCAATGGTTGAAGGCGGTAGTGCCGCAATATCACCCACATCAATCGCTTGTAACTGAGCCTCCGTTAACTGGTTTAGCTGTGTAGGTGTCATTACTCGGATCTGAGCTGAGGTCATTGCACGTAATTGCTCATCCGATAGTCCATTCAGCTGGGTATTCCCTAATCCCCTAATCGCATTGGTACTTAGGGCCTGCATCTGCTGCGTCGAAAGTGCTGCGAGTGTGTCACTGCTTAATCCGGCAATTTGGGTCGCGGTTAAGGCATTGACGTCTACAGTTTCCAAGCTGGTGAGCTGATCAGCGCTGAGTGCATTGATTTGGTCTCCGCGCAGTACTCGAACCTGTGCTGATGTGAGTCCAGCTAATTGGGCAGTTGTCAGGTTGGCGAATTTAACTGCATCGATTTCTGCCATTGTTGCAGGTGGCACAGTGGCCAAGTCAGCTGCATCAATAGCTTGTAACTGCTCAACTCCGAGTGCTTCGATCTGTG
>JAPLQC010000049.1 GCA_026399895.1 Burkholderiales bacterium | reverse complement strand
TTCTACCGCTTACCGAGAAACACCGAGCAGGTCACACTACAAAAGCGCGAGTGGGTGATTCCGGATGAACTTACCCTCGGCGATACGGTATTGGTACCGCTGGATGCCGGCCGTGCGCTGGGTTGGAAATTCATCTGACGATACGCTTGGTGCGATGCTGTTCGCTACCATCGACTGGAATCAGCCATGGCTGGCGCGTTTAAGACACATCGGTGAGGCGCTCGCCGCCAGCGATGACTGGATCAAGGCAGCAGGTGTTTTATCAACCGAGCGTGGTCTGTCGAACGCTGTTGGGCACCCCATCCGTTTCATAGCGCAGCAATCTCTCCCTGCTGGTATTGGGTATGAATCGCATATTGCTGCCACCGGTGAAGTACCGACCCGCAATAATCTGCATGATTTTTTCAATACATTGGCGTGGTTGCATTTCCCAAATACCAAATGCGCCCTGAATACACTACAGGCAGAGGCGATTCATCATTCGCAATCACGTGAAACGCGCGGTCCACAGCGGGATGCCGCCACTCTGTTTGATGAGAACGCAGCTATTTTCGTGAGCCACGATGCAAACATGCTGGCGGCATTGCGAGCCCATGACTGGCGCGCAACCCTACAAAAAACGCCTGAGCAGTTTTTCTCCCAAGCGGAAGTTATTCTATTTGGGCACGCGTTGATCGAAAAGCTCACTACGCCCTATAAATCGATTACGGCCCATGTGTGGACCATGAAGCTGGACTCAGCATGGTTCGCGACATCGCATCAAGAACAGCAAGCTGCACTTGATCAACATCTCGCATCGATGCTTCTGGAAGGCTTCGATAATTCAGCATTCTGCCACCTGCCGGTACTGGGTGTGCCCGGTTGGTGGCATGAACAAGATGCTGAATTTTATGCAGACGCCGACGTATTTCGCCCAAAGCGACAGCACCGTTGATAGTTGTCATCATCCATGATGACGGCGGTTTGTAAGGCCCTTTCAGAAGCCCTTCTGTATGCCCACCATGAATGCATTCGAACTGCCACTTTGTGTCAGGCTGGGAGTTCCTGAAGCATCGTTATTCCCTGAGTAGGAGGAAGGGATGCCATCCGTAGCGTGGTTATAAGCCGCATACAGTTTGGTACTTCTTGATAGGGCGTACATTGCCGAAAGATTGATGATCTCCGGGCTGCCGACACTATTGTTATGCGCATAGTTGAGCCCAACGCGGGTAGACGGCATTACCTCCATATCGGCACCGATGACAAAGGTGCTGGTACTACCGCCAACGTTGGGATCGAAATGAACATAGTTTGCCGCTAGGTTTACAGGGCCGAGTGGAAAGCTGGTGCCGATGAGATATTGGCGGTACTGTGCGTCGCGGTCCGAGGCTGCTGCTACGAGCTTCACGCCACCCAAGTGATAGCCAACATTTCCTGCTAAGACCCGGTTCTCTCCTGCCGAGCCGGGCACGCCACCAAAGGAATACAGAATGCTCGCGTTCACCCCACCCAAACTGTCGCTCGGTACGCTGTAGGTCAATGAATTCGGGATGAAGAAACCGCCGGTTGTTTCAAACGCTGGGTCAGCATCGGTGCCGCCCGTGAACGCAGGTATCGTGCCACCGGTAACCGTGCCATCACGATGCATCAGCAAGGCCGGGACATAGAAGTTGTTGCCAGCGAGTCCCAGCGTCGATGTGTAAGCAGCGATGAAGGGTGACAGATTCAAGCCGGCAGAGAGCGAGCCGAAGGGACCGCCAATGCCCACGTTGGCCATCCTGCTGAAGATGCCGCCGGTACCGCCATTGGCGATCGCACCGGTGGTCGAGCTGAAGCCACCTTCAAGATGAAAATGGGCTTTCATACCACCGCCCAGATCTTCAGTGCCGCGTAGTCCCCACACCGACGGGGCCCAGTTGCCTTCACCCAGGCTCCAGCGTCTTTCCGAACTCGGCCCGATGCCGGTGGCGGTCACCACCGAGGCGTCGATATTGCCGTAGATGGTGACACCCGATTCCGCCATCGCCGGATTGAACGCAAATAGCGCCGTCATCGACGCCATCGTTGGCGCCAGAAATCTTTTGTTCATCGCTAATCTCCAGTGGTCGACAAAACGCCGACCAGTCTGGCGCGATCAAGATTTCATACTGCGTTCAGGCGCAACGAGACGCGGAAGATGGGTTGTTGAGGCACAAGAAGCCCTGCGCGCATCATTCGCTTTCAGGATAACTAGCGTTGATGATCGCTTTCAATAGGACGCAGCCAATCGATTTGTATCACTCGACGCCCAAAGAACTTCACACCCTCGACGGTGTAGTGCCCGTAGTCGTAATGCAAAGGATAGCCATCTTCATCCAGTGCGAAGCATTCTTTTTTCTCGACTTCACAGCCGTAGTCCCATTTGTCGAGATAGACCGCATGGTGTTGCCGGGTGACCGACCGGAGAATGTCATTGATGGGCGCCACCTCAGGTAAGCGATTAGCCCAGAACGCGGAGCGAATCGCTACGTCGGGTGGTGGTTGCATTTGATTAGCCCAGAATAATTTATGCAGTACCGTAGGTGCGTTCGGATATTCCACGGTGCGCCCGGCGATCACCACCTGTTTACCGCGTTTCCGGTAATAGTCTATGAATGCGCCAGCAGCCTTCGCGGCGCTTTCATCCCAGCGCACGCTGACTAGCAAAATCTCTGCCTCTTGAAACAGCGTCGGGCTCATTTTTGCGAGATCGCACTCATCTCCTGCATCGCCGTTTACACCGTACCGTCGGATGCAGTCCAAGCCATAGGCTGGGCTACGGAATGCGAATCGGCCCTTGAACTCGTCGCGGTATTGGTAAAGCACATTGAACATATCTTTTGCGTGCGAGTCACCGATCACAAGAACACGACGGCCTGGTTCTTTACCAAAGCTGGTAAGCGTGGCGGTCAACTCTGGGTTTCGCACAAATAGTGCGTAGCTCTCCATCTGCTTTTTCTTCCAGTTGCGCAGTAGTGAATGGTGCGCCGCTGGTTGGTAAATCAGACCGACGAGGCCAATGCCGATGACAATCAGCAGCGCCACTGCACCGAATATAAAAATCGTACGCCGGTGGAATCGTGTTTTTTTGCGGAACGGTCTTTCAATCAGCAGATAGCTGACAGCGCCCATACCAATCGATACCAATGCGAGTTTGGCGAACAATGGGCTATTCGGTTCGAACACGCCAAGCAGTCGACCAATCGCAAACAAGGGCTGGTGCCAGAGATAAGCGCTGTAACTCACTAAGCCAACCGCGACCAATGGCCAGCCGCCGAGCAAGTGACCTGTCAAGGTGTCACGTCTGGCGTAAACCAGAATGAGTGCAGCACCAGCCGTGGGCATCAGCGTATAGAGGCTTGGTGACGGCGTATGCTCATCGAACAGCACGACAGCCAGTCCAATCATCACCAGACCAGCAAGCGCCGCTGATTCGCGAATCCAGTAGCGCGATCGATTAACTAGCGTATCGCCATGAAATGCGATCAGAGAACCCAGCATCAATTCCCATGCGCGTCCGGAGGTCAGGTAATAAGCCACCTCAGGGTCGAGCAAGCGATAACTTAGCTCGGCCATGATCAAGCTGATGATCGCCACCACCGTGATCCAGCGCACGACAAACGCCCGTCCATGCTTCCAGCCGAGCATCATTAGTACCGGGAACAGCACATAGAACTGTTCCTCGACGCTCAGGCTCCAAGTATGTAGCAGGGGCTTTTCGAGTGGCGCAGCGCCAAAGTAGCCGGCGTCGGCCGCAAAGTAGAAATTTGAGACGAAGCCGGCGACTGAGACCAGACTACCGTAATAGTCCTTCACCTGATCCGGGATCATGTAGTAGACCGAGAATACGGTCGTCACCAAAATCACGAATAGCAGCGCAGGTACGATGCGTCGAATGCGCCGCTCGTAGAAGTGGCCAATCGAAAACTGACCGGCTTCAAGATCAGCGATCAGTAGCGAGGTGATCAGGTAGCCACTAATCACGAAGAACACATCGACGCCGACATAACCGCCAGAGACGATGCTGAAACCGGCGTGGAAGAAAATCACCGGTAGCACCGCGATCGACCGAAGGCCGTCGATTTCCTTGCGATAGTCCATAGGATGGGTGTTGTGTGGTGTGTGTACAGTCTTATGCTGCCACGACCGTAGGGCTTATTGGTCGGGGTGATTTTTGGGCTTGCGTGCCTTCGTTGTCGACCCAGTGCCGACCATGGATTTGTGTCTTAGCGGTCGCGTTCCACTGCGAGATCGGCCAAGGCCAGAAGTGCGTCTTTTCCGGGGCTGTCGGGGAAAGCCGCGATCGAAGCTTTGGCGCGGTCACGCGCCGCCTCCGCAAAGCGGCGGGTGTAGTCCAGCGCCCCCGAGTGTGTAATCGCGGCCAGCACTTCATCGAAATGGGCCTCGTCGCCATTGGCAATGCAGGCGCGTACCAGGTCGCGCTGCTGTGCGCTGCCATGCTGGATCAGATAAATCAGCGGCAGTGTTGGTTTGCCTTCGCGAAGATCGTCGCCGACGTTTTTACCGATGGCGTTCGCGTCACCCGAATAATCAAGCACATCATCAATCAGCTGAAACGCGGTGCCGAGCGAGCGGCCGTATTCAGCAGCGGCGTTGATCTGAGTTTCTGGCGCGCCGGAGATCAGGCACCCAAGCTCAGCGGCCGCTTCGAATAATTTCGCTGTTTTGGAGCGAATAACGTGCAGGTAACGCTCTTCAGTGACATCCGGATCATGCATATTCATTAACTGCTGCACCTCGCCCTCGGCGATCACATTGGTGGCGTCAGCCAGAATTTGCATCACCCGCATATTGTTCACCGAGACCATCATTTGGAACGCGCGCGAGTACAGAAAGTCGCCCACCAACACCGAGGCAGCGTTACCGAACACGGCGTTAGCAGTTTTGCTACCCCGGCGCAGCGCTGACTCGTCGACGACGTCGTCATGTAGCAGGGTGGCGGTATGGATAAACTCGATGACCGCCGCCAGTTTGTACTGCTCCTCGCCGCGATAGCCCCAGGCATTCGCCATCAGCAGCACCAAGGCCGGGCGAATCCGCTTGCCACCGGCGCTGATGATGTAGTCGGCAATTTGCCTAACCAGCGGGACCTCCGAGTGCAACTGGCCCCGCAAGGCGACGTCCACCGCCCGCATGTCATCGGCGATCAGGGCAAGCGGGTTGCTGAGGGAGGAGTCTGCAGTTGACACGGGGAGCTTGGATTTGGGGAAACGGGCACGATTATACGATGGCCATCCAAGTTTTGACCCTGAGGCTAAGTCCATGTATAATTTGAGGTTTTCCCGATTTGGCAAGCACTGTGCGGGCCGGGCTGGGTGAGGCAGTATCCCGACGTATCAATGCGGCGGGCGTTTCCCGAAAATTTATCGATGAGGTTCCCATGTACGCGGTCATAAAAACCGGCGGCAAGCAATACAAAGTTGCTGCTGGTGAAAAACTGAAAATAGAACAGATACCGGCAGACATCGGCTCCGAAATCACTCTGGATCAAGTGCTCGCAGTGGGCGCTGGCGAAACCATTAAATTTGGTACGCCGCTGGTTCAAGGTGCCAAGGTGCTGGCGACGGTAGTGGCGCATGGTCGCCATGACAAAGTGAAGATCTTCAAGATGCGTCGACGCAAGCACTACCAAAAGCGTCAGGGCCATCGTCAGAACTACACTGAATTGCAAATCGTCTCGGTTAACGGCTAAGCCAACCAGACTCACTACCGAATCAGGAGCATTAAATGGCACACAAGAAAGGCGGCGGCACTACGCGTAACGGTCGCGATTCCGAGTCGAAGCGACTTGGCGTGAAAGTCTATGGCGGTCAAAGCATCAACGCAGGCGGCATTATTGTTCGTCAACGCGGCACCAAGCTGCACGCGGGTGAGAACGTTGGTATCGGCAAGGACCACACCCTGTTTGCGCTGATCAACGGCACCGTTCAGTTCGTGACCAAAGGCCCGATGAAGCGTCACTTGGTGACGGTCGTTCCGGCCTGAGTCGCAGGCAGTTCCCCTCAAAAGGCTCTGCCAAATGCAGGGCCTTTTTAATTTCTACGGAATGCACAACGGTCAATCATGAAGTTCATCGACGAAGCCCGAATCGAAGTTGTCGCTGGTGATGGCGGCAACGGCGTAGCCTCGTTTTGTCGTGAAAAATTTCGCCCATTTGGCGGACCAGATGGCGGTGATGGTGGACGCGGCGGTAGCATTTACGCCATTGCAGACCGTAATATCAACACGCTGGTGGACTATCGCTACGCCAAGCTACATCGCGCCAAGCGAGGCGAGAACGGCCGTGGCGCGGATTGCTACGGTAAAGGTGCGGACGATATTCATCTACGCATGCCGGTCGGCACCTTGGTAACTGATTTGAACGATGGCGCGATTATCGCCGACCTTACAGAGCATGGGCAGGTAGCACTGCTGGCCAAAGGCGGCGAAGGTGGTTGGGGCAATATTCATTTCAAGTCATCGACCAACCGTGCTCCACGCCAAAAAACCGATGGCAAAGAAGGTGAGCGGCGCGAGCTACACCTTGAACTGAAGGTATTGGCCGATGTTGGTTTGCTCGGTATGCCAAATGCCGGTAAGTCGACCTTTATCGCGTCCGTGTCCAATGCGCGCCCGAAGATTGCTGACTATCCATTCACGACGCTACATCCCAACTTGGGTGTGGTGCGAGTCAGCCACGAAAAAAGTTTTGTGATTGCCGATATCCCCGGCTTGATCGAAGGCGCCGCCGACGGCGCCGGACTTGGGGTGCAGTTTTTGCGCCATTTGCAGCGCACGGGCTTGTTGCTGCATATCGTCGATTTAGCGCCTTTCGATGCGAATGTTGATCCCGTCAAAGAAGCCAAGGCGATCGTCAAAGAATTGAAAAAGTACGACCAGACCTTGTTTGACAAGCCACGCTGGCTCGTCCTGAACAAGCTCGATATGGTGTCTGATGACGAACGCGAACAGCGAGTGAAAGATTTCGTCAAGCGCTTCGGATGGAAGGGGCCAGTGTTTCGTATCTCGGCACTGACGCGTGAGGGTTGCGATGCGTTGGTGACAGATATTTACGACTATCTTGCGACCCAGCGCGAGCAAGTGCAACGCGCCCAGACCGGTATCGCTGAAGAAGCACTCGGCATCAATACCATTGATGCGGACGACCCGCGCTTCAAAATACACACCTGAGTTTTCCAATTACCTCAGCAAGCCTCCTCATGTCTTCCGTCATTCAGTCGGCACAGCGCGTCATTGTCAAAGTGGGTTCCTCGCTCGTGACGAATGAGGGCCGGGGACTAGATCACGCCGCGATTGCAAAATGGGCTGATCAAATTGCACAGCTGCGGCAAATGGGCAAACAGGTGGTGCTGGTGAGTTCGGGCGCAATTGCAGAAGGTATGCAACGGCTCGGATTTGAAAAGCGACCCACGGGCATTCATGAGTTGCAGGCTTGCGCCGCCGTTGGGCAAATGGGATTAGCCCAGATTTACGAAACCAGTTTTCGCTCGCATGGGCTACGCACCGCGCAGGTGCTGCTGACGCATGCGGATTTAGCAGATCGCGAGCGCTACCTCAACGCACGTTCGACATTATTTACCTTGCTTGATTTGGGCGTGATCACGGTAATTAACGAGAACGATACCGTGGTGACTGATGAAATCAAGTTTGGTGACAATGACACGCTCGGGGCCTTGGTCGCTAATTTGATCGAAGCTGATGCGCTGATTATTTTGACCGATCAAAAGGGCTTGTACACCGCTGATCCACGCAAGCAGCCCGATGCAGAATTCGTTAACGAGGCTACCGCAGGTGACCCCAAGCTCGAGACCATGGCCGGCGGCGCCGGTACCGGTATTGGTAGTGGCGGTATGCTGACGAAGATACTTGCTGCACGTCGTGCTGCAAGCTCGGGCGCCCATACAGTGATCGCCTGGGGTCGCGAAGACAATGTACTGGTACGCCTTGCGCAAGGCGAAATGATTGGCACCCAACTCATCGCAACGACGGCTCGGCTGACAGCGCGCAAGCAGTGGATGGCAGATCATCTAAAGACCGCAGGTCAATTGGTACTGGACGTCGGCGCAGTCCAAAAGATCGCGCGCGAAGGTAAATCATTACTGCCAATCGGTGTGGTCGGTGTAGCGGGTGAGTTCGGACGCGGCGATGTGGTGACTTGCGTTGATGGCGAGGGTCGCGCAATTGCACGCGGTATCTGCAATTACTCCAGTGCAGAAGTACGCAGAATTCTGCGCAAGCCATCCTCAGAGATTGCAGCGATTCTTGGGTATGTCGATGAGGATGAGCTTATTCACCGGGACAATCTCGTTCTTCTCTGATTGCCATTCGGACAGTTGCTGGATTCCGGCCTTCGCCGGAATGACGAGGTTTGAATCTCGCCAGCCATTACAGGGTCATCCCGGCGCAGGCCGGGATCTTGTAATTTCGAGCTTTAACGAAGTGGCTTCTTACGGCGGATACGGTCGACGATCGTGGCTGCTTTGCCTGCCACCGTGTCGCCATCACAAAAAAAATCCCTGAACAGCGTCGCCTGATAGCTATTGGCACCCGCACTTGAGATACGGCGCCACTCGGCATCGGGCAGGGTATTCCAGCTACCATCAGGACGCCCCGTCGCAAACAGCTTACGCTCGGACGTCTTGCAACGGATACCTTCGTAGCTGATGTTCAGTGCGCCGCTAGGGCTGGTGATAACACTGCTGTAGCGCACGATTTGATCATCGCCGACGCTTACTGACTTCGCGTCAATGGCAAACGTCATCGATGCGCCCGCGCCAACCGTGTAGCGCAGCAGATCGTCGGATTTGGGTGGGGCGGGCAGCGCTAGAGCGCTTTCCTCTTTCGGTGGCGCCTTGTTCTCATCGTCGCTGAGTAGGCCGGCGGTAGCGCTCACGGACCAGCAGCAACCCAGGACTAGTACGAGCCGGCAGCGCGTCAACATGTTCATGGGCGGTTGGATTCGCTCAGATTGATGGGTGGATCGATACTCGGATCAATGATCGCGGGCGCATCCGGACCGCGCGAGAGACGTTTGCCTGCTTGGACCGGGCGCAGAAAACGCGACAACTCCTGCAGCGCTCTCATGTAAACATCACGCTTGAACTCGATCACCACATCTAGTGGTACCCAGTATTCATGCCAGCGCCAAGCGTCAAACTCCGGGTGCTCCGAGATACGCAAATTGACGTCAGTATCACGGCCGATCATGCGCAGCAGGAACCAGATTTGTTTCTGGCCGCGATAATGTCCGCGCACCTCACGCTTGATGAAATGATCAGGCACGTCATAGCGTAACCAGTCGCGTGTGCGACCAATAACCTTGACGTGCTCGGCGCGCAAGCCGACTTCCTCTTCCAGCTCACGGTACATTGCCTGCTCCGGCGTCTCGCCGTGCTTGATGCCGCCTTGCGGGAATTGCCACGAATGTTCACGCACCCGCTTACCCCACCAGACTTCGTTCTGGTGATTTAGCAGGATGATGCCGACGTTCGGGCGATAGCCTTCACGGTCCAGCATGTTCCACCTCGAATGGTTTGCGAGCAGCGCGTTGCGGTCGCGGCGGCGCTGAACAATTCCGTGTGAGGGAAGATGGACGGCGCCAGGGTGCTGCGATCCGCGCGGCGCAAACCCGCGAATACTTTAGAATTGCGTTGGATTATAACCCTCTCTTTTTAAAAAATTTTTTCTCATGCGCGCCTCCCGATTTTTTATCTCCACCCTAAAAGAAGCGCCCGCCGATGCCGAGATCATCAGCCACCAGCTGATGCTGCGCGCTGGCATGATTCGACGCCTAGGCTCCGGTATTTACAACTATCTGCCGATCGGCCTGCGCGTAATCCGCAAAGTGGAGCACATTGTGCGCGAGGAAATGGACCGCGCCGGTGCCATCGAGCTGCTGATGCCGCTGGTGCAACCTGCCGAGCTTTGGCAAGAGACCGGCCGCTGGGACAAGATGGGGCCGGAACTGCTGCGATTGAAAGATCGTCACGGTCGAGACTATGCAATGCAACCGACGTCGGAAGAAGTCGTCACTGATATTGCACGCAGTGAGATCAAGTCTTACCGTCAGCTGCCGGTCAACTTCTACCATATCCAGACCAAATTTCGTGACGAGCGTCGGCCGCGTTTCGGTCTCATGCGCGGACGCGAGTTCACCATGAAAGATGCCTACTCTTTCGACCGTGACGTCGAAGGATTGCAGCGCTCTTATGCGCTGATGGTTGATGCCTACACGCGAATTTTTCAGCGCTTTGGCCTTAGCTTCCGTGCGGTCGCGGCCGATAACGGCGCCATCGGTGGTTCGGGCTCGCAGGAATTCCACGTGATTGCCGATACCGGCGAAGATGCACTGGTTTACTGCCCCACTTCCGACTATGCCGCCAATATCGAAGCGGCTGAGGCCTTGCCACCAACCACCTCGCGTGCAGCACCAACCCAAGCGCTGACCAAAACGGCCACGCCAGGTAAAGAGCGTTGCGAAGATGTCGCACAGTTCTTGGGCTTGCCGTTGACGCAGACGGTGAAATCCATCGTGCTATCGGTTGAGCAGGAAGAAGGCCGACGTGAAATCTGGTTACTACTGCTGCGTGGCGATCACGAGCTGAATGAGGTCAAGGCCAGCAAGCTGCCCGGTATTGGCCCATTCCGTTTTGCCAGTGAAACAGAAATTCTCGAGCACTTCGGCTGTAAGCCCGGCTATCTCGGTGCGATTGGTACCGCCAAGCCAGTCAAGGTGGTCGCGGATCGCAGTGCTGCTCTCATGAGCGACTTTGTTTGCGGCGCGAATGAGGAAGGTTTTCACTACACCGGCGCCAACTGGGGCCGCGATTTGCCCGAGCCATTGGTCGCCGATATTCGCAACGTCGTGGCTGGCGATCCTTCGCCAGACGGTAAAGGTGTGCTCGAGATTCAAAGAGGCATCGAGGTAGGGCATGTATTCCAGCTCGGTACGCGCTACTCGGAGGATATGAAAGCAAGCTACCTCGATGAAAAAGGCCAGCCGCAACTCATGCAGATGGGTTGCTACGGTATCGGTATCACGCGCATTCTGGGCGCTGCCATCGAGCAGAACTTCGATGACAAAGGCATCATTTGGCCGGCCTCGATTGCACCTTTTGAAGTCGTGCTGTGCCCACTCGGTTACGACCGCAGCGAGGCCGTCAAAGCTGCCGCTGATGAGTTGTACGCAGCCTTGCAACAGGCGGGCGTCGATGTGATTCTCGATGATCGTGGTGAGCGCCCCGGCGTCATGTTTGCCGATTGGGAGTTGATTGGTGTGCCGCATCGGGTCGTAATTGGTGAGCGCGGACTGAAAGATGATCAGCTCGAGTACCAAGGCAGGCGCCACCCTAGCGCTACCGCTGTGCCGCGCGCGGAAATGGCCGAATTCCTGAAGGCGAAACTCGCCTGATCACCATGCGCAGCAAGCGCTCGCTAACACAGGTGGTCCGCTGGCTAGTGGGGTGCTTGTTGTGCAGCGCTTGCATGGTTACGCACGCCGGCAAGCAGAAAGAAGAAGCGCTGGCAGATGCCGTTCGGCTCGCGCTATCACGTGCAATTAGTGATCCACGTCCGCCCGAACTAGGATTCGCCACTGACGCCGATCGGGACGCATGGCGGCAATGGTCGGCCATGATGTCAACGCGTCTGCAAAGCCGTATGCCAGACGCCATGGTACGCGGCGAGTTTCTGCAAACCGTTTGGTACGAGTCGCGTCGTGCCGGCTTGGAGCCCGGCTTGGTATTAGGGCTGATTCAAGTGGAATCCGGATTCAGAAAATATGCGATCTCAAGTGCCGGTGCTCGAGGCTACATGCAAGTCATGCCCTTCTGGACGCGAACCATCGGCGACGGCCAACCCGCCAAGTTGTTCCAGATGCAGACAAATCTTCGCTACGGCTGCTCGATTTTGCGGCTCTATCTCGATCTGGAAAAGGGCGATCTGTTCCTCGCGCTCGGCCGCTACAATGGCAGTCGAGGCAAGGCGGAGTATCCGAATGCAGTACGGGCCGCCTGGCGACGCTGGCAACACTAGACGTGCTAAAAGGTTCGCTGGCGTTGTTGGTGGCGACTTGTCGTACCTCATGTACTGCCTGCGGCGCCCCCGCCTAGCCATCGACCCTTTTAGAACGTCTATCTGAGTGTCGCTGGCGTTGTGGGTGGCCCGTGTCGTACGTTGAACGCTTTTTAGGAGCACGTGATGAAGCAGCTGATATTTGTTTTGGCGCTGGTAAGTGTGTCGCCAAATTTAATGGCGAATATAGTCGCTACCACGCCCGCCGCTAATAAAGAGAATGCCGACTTTGTGGCTGGTAGCAAGGCGATTGGTCGGCGTGACTGGAAGGCCGCGGTAGATTCGTTTACCAAGGCGGCGCAAACTATGCCGGGTAATGCCGACGTCCAGAATAACCTCGGCTATGCCTATCGGCACTTGGGCGATTTAGATAAATCCTTTACTCATTACAAAGAAGCACTGCGTATTGACCCCAAGCATCGTGGCGCGCATGAGTACATTGGTCAGGCGTATCTGAAGGCGAAACAGCCTGAAAAAGCGGCTGAGCACCTGGCAGCACTGGAGTCGATTTGCGGCAAGGGCTGCGAGGAGTATCAAGACTTGGCACGTGCCATTGAAAAATACGCAAAATCGAACTAGGCACCGATTTCGTCCTGCCGGCGGTTTTGCTGCTGGCACGGTCTGAAAACAAAAACGCCCGCAATATTGCGGGCGTTTTTGTTTTCAGACCGTGCCAGCAGCAAAACCGCCGGCA
>JAPLQC010000030.1 GCA_026399895.1 Burkholderiales bacterium | reverse complement strand
CCATTGTTCTTTAAAGTGCCTTGCACTAGTCATTGTTTTTTAAGAGGTGCCTTGCACCTTTGAAGTCTTCTTGGACTTCTGTGTCCTGTTCGACCGGGTCCGCCGGTCTGACGATGGTTGTTTCTTCTTGCCGCCGTCTACCCTCGGGCGTCGGGCCGCAGGTGTGCCCTGCGTCGAAGACGTCTTTCTGCCGAGTCTGGAGGACATCGTGTCCCTGAGCGGGGCTACTTCAGCAGAGCAAGCGCTGGACTGGTGCATCGACGCCGGTGCACGCCAAGTCGTACTCAAACTAGGCGCTCGCGGTGCCTTGGCTTACATCGACGGTCAACAGTTTTTCATTGAGCCGCAACGAGTCGATCTGGTCGATGCAACCGGTGCCGGTGATTGTTTTGCGGGTGTGCTACTCGCCAGCCTGTGTGCCGGTGAAACGATGCAAACTGCGCTAACCCATGCGAATGCGGCGGCAGCAATCGCGACCACCGGCTTTGGTGCAGTAGCGCCATTACCCTCACGTCATCAAGTACTTCAAGCGCTCTCGTCGCAAGCAGCGGAGTCCAGCCATGTCAGCTAGCGATCAACTGAAACAGAGGGCTAGCGCCTGCGGTGTGATCCCGACGCTGGTGATCGAGGATATCAATAGTGCTATTCCACTCGCACAGGCCTTCCTCGATGGCGGACTAACGGTGCTCGAGATCACGCTGCGCACACCCGTTGCGCTACAAGCGATTCAACAGATCCGGCAAGCGCTGCCCGATCTATTTGTCGGTGCCGGTACTGTGCTTGATGAACGCGCCGCACAAGATGCGTATGATGCAGGCGCGCAGTTTTTAGTCAGCCCAGGCTATACGACCGCTTTGGGTGACTACTGTCGTGCGAAGCAAATCGCCCTCATGCCGGGTGTTGCCACGGCGAGTGAGATCATGGCAGCGCTGGCCGATGGCTATGATTTTCTGAAGTGCTTCCCTGCCGCTGCTCTGGGCGGCACACGCTGGCTGGACGCTATACGCGGCCCATTTCCCGATGTACGTTTCTGTCCCACTGGCGGTATCAGCGCTGCAGATGCTGGCAGCTATCTCGCGCTGCCGAATGTACTGTGCGTTGGCGGTAGCTGGGTCACACCTGCTGCTGCGATACGCGCGCAAGACTGGGTACACATTACGACGCTGGCGCGCCAGGCTTATGAAGCGCGCAATAGCCGCTAGCGTACCTAACGGTCAACACACGGGTTCATCGAATAAAAAATCAAATAAGGAGATAACGATGTTTCTGGCTAAATGGGTGCGATGCATTGCAGCGACGCTTCTGGGACTCAGCGCGACATTCACAACGCATGCAGCAGATAACTATCCGACCAGACCGATTACGTTGATTGTGCCTTTTGCTGCGGGTGGTGGCACCGATGGCGTTGCGCGTATTGTAGGTACGCTACTGGAAAAAGAGTTGGGGCAACCGGTGAACGTTGTCAACCGTGCGGGTGGTAATGGTGTGGTTGGTCATGCGGCTATCGCCGCTGCACCAGCCGATGGCTACACGCTCGGCATGCTGACTAGCGACATCACCATGTTTCACTGGACGCGACTCAGCCCGCTGACCACTAAAGATTTCACGGCGCTCTCACGTATGAACATTGATCCAGCTGCAATCATGGTCCGCGCCGATGCACCGTATAAAAAATTGGATGACTTGCTGAAAGCCGTAAAAGCCAACCCTGGTAAATTCAAGGCCTCGGGTACCGGACACGGCGGCATCTGGCACCTTGCTATGGCCGGTATGCTGAAAGATTTGGGAATTGATCCGGCCAGCGTGCCATGGGTACCTTCAACTGGCGCAGCGCAGGCGATGAACGACTTGGTTGCCGGTGGTGTGGAGTTTGTCACCTGCTCACTACCCGAAGCGCGCGCGCTGATTGATGCCGGCAAAGCAAGGCCACTGGTCATCATGTCGGATAAACCCGCCGCGCTCTACCCCAACGTGCCAACGCTACAAACGGCCGTTAACAGTCAATGGACGCTGGGCACTTGGCGTGGTCTGGCTGCGCCGCGCAATTTGCCACCAGAGGTACAAACCAAGCTTTCGGCAGCGCTGACAGCTATGCCGATGCAAAAACATTCGAGCAATTCATGACACGCGCCGATAGCGACATGGGCGCCACCATGAAATCCGTTGGCTTGGTGAAGTAGGTCGCGCGATGAAGCTGCACGACACGCTCAGCGGGCTGGCCTTGCTCGTACTCGCGCTCATCATCGCGATCAACAGCGCAGGCTTCCCGGAAATACCCGGCCAACAAATAGGGCCTGCGGTGTTTCCGAGAGCGCTGGCGACTTTGTTAGCGCTGTGTGCCATGTTACTGATCGTTCGAGCCCGATTGCCTGCACCCGGACAAGCATGGGTACAACTCGGTGCATGGCTGCAATCCCCTGTGCATCGGCGTAACTTTGTCATCACCCTGGCCTGCTTGCTGTTTTACATCGTAGCGTCAGAGCTGCTCGGCTTTCTACTTTGTAGTGTGCTAATCCTGTGTGTGATGTTTCACGCGCTATCGGTTAAGCCTACGCATATCGTGCCGCTCGCCATCGGCATAACGCTGCTGATCCACACGCTGTTCTACAAGGGTCTACGCGTACCTCTACCGTGGGGCATGTTAAGCCCTCTGCAGTGGTGAGGCGAATAGCATGAGCTTCGCGATCTGGATGCAGGCACTGGATCTGGTACTCGATCCGCAGGTGCTGATCGTAATTCTAGGGGCCGCCGTATTTGGTCTGTTCATTGGCTGTATTCCCGGCCTGACAGCCACGATGGCGACGGCACTGCTTGTGCCGCTGACATTCTTCATGCCACCGGTACCAGCAGTTGCTGCCATCGTAACCGCGACCGCGATGGCGATTTTTTCAGGGGATATCCCGGGCGCTTTGCTACGCATTCCCGGTACACCTGCCTCGGCCGCCTATGCCAACGAGGCCTATCAGATGACCGTCAAAGGTCAGGCTGAGTTAGCACTAGGTACCTGCCTGGTGTTTTCTGCTATCGGTGGCTTGTTTGGCACGATCGTGCTGATTCTGTTCTCGCCTTCATTGGCAGAGTTTGCGCTGCAGTTTTCTTCATTCGAATATTTCTGGCTGATGGTACTCGGGCTATCCGCTGCGGTATTTGTCGGTAGCGGCAGCAAGTTGAAGGCCTCTATCTCGCTCGTGATCGGACTACTGATCGCCTGCGTCGGCATGGAGAACCCGGAGGCGCATCCCCGGTTCACCTTTGGAATGCCCGAGCTAATGAGTGGCATTGAGCTGATACCCATGATGGTTGGCTTGTTCGCCGTCTCTGAGCTACTGCGCTACGTGACTGATATCGCGCCACCCCCCATCGTGGTTGCTACCAAGATCGGCAATATCTTTGGTGGTATGTGGGGCCTTTTGAAAACCTATCCGGTCCAACTCCTGCGCGGCAGCGCGCTTGGTACGCTGATCGGCATTCAACCCGGCGCTGGCGCCGACATGGCCGCATGGATGAGTTATGCCACCAGCAAAAAGTTTTCCAAAGAGCCGGAAAAATTCGGCACGGGCCATGTGGAAGGCATTGCTGAATCAGGTGCCGCAAATAACTCTGCGCTGGCAGGCGCGTGGATACCTGCGATTGTGTTTGGCATACCCGGCGACTCAATCACTGCGATTGCGATTGGCGTGCTTTACCTGAAGAACATGAACCCCGGGCCAACGATTTTTATCAATAACCCCCAGAATATTTACGCCATTTTCATTGTATTCATGCTGGCGAATCTGGTGATGCTACCGCTGGGCTGGCTTGCCGTGAAACTTGCGACGCGTGTTTTGAATATCGCGCGCAATATCCTGATGCCGACGATTCTGGTGTTCTGCATCGTGGGCGCATTTGCAGTCACCAACTCAACGCTGGGTGTATTGTTGATACTGTGCTTCGGCGTTATCGCATTCGTAATGGAAGAAAACGGCTTCCCCATCGCACCCGTTATTCTGGGCGCGGTGCTCGGCAAAATGCTGGAAGAGAATCTCGTCACCTCGTTGATCAAATCCGACGGCGACGCACTCGTGTTCTTCACCCGCCCGATTGCGATGTGGCTCGCTGCTGCCACGCTAGTGATCGTGACTTGGCCATTGTTCAAGTGGCTGCTTCAACAACGCCAGCGGGCAGGTGCAGAGGCGTAAGCCTTACAAAGCGGGCCTCTGGCTAGGCGGAGGCCTCGCAGACAGTACGTGAGGTACGGCAAGGGGCCTTCAACAACGCCAGCGGCACGCTTTGTGAGGCGCTAGGTGCGAGGCCCTTTCATGCCGCCCCATGTATCCCAATTACTCCCACAAAGCCAACCCGCATCAATCGGCATGATGATGCCGGTAATTGCGCGCGCTGCATCGGACAGCAAGAAGCCGATACCATCGGCAACTTCGTCGGGCATCACTAGCTTGTTCATGGCTGAGGGTCGTGACATCTCGGCAGGATCGCGATCACCGCGGTCAATCGCCGCCTGCATGCCCTCGGTTAGGGTGAAACCAGGAGCGACTGCATTGACTCGCACGCCGGATCTTCCCCACTCGGCCGCAAGGCTCATGGTCAAGGCCGCGACAGCGGCTTTTGCAGGGCCGTAGGCATGCAATGGCGATGAGCGGAAACTAGTGACCGAGGCAATATTGACGATGGCGCCGTGACCACGCGCTGCCATCTTGCCGCCATACACCGCACAGCTTAGGTAAGTGCCACGCAAGTCGATGTTGGTCACTGCGTCCCAGTGATCCATGGGTAATTCTTCGGGCGGCAGCTTGCGTTGCAAGATACCGGCACACGTAATCAAGTTGTCGACTGGTCCATGCTCGGCTTCGATCAGATCGGCGACGTCGCGCACACGTTGATCATCCAGCACATCACAGTCGTAGAAGGCTTTCGCGCCCATACTGCTGGCTTTCTGATCTGACCAAGCGCTGGCGAGATCAAGCACGATCACGGTATCACCACGTTTTACATGGTGCCTCACACATGCCGCCCCAATACCACTGGCGCCACCGGTCACAACTGTCAGCGTTTTAGTTTCCATTGGTCACAGATCCTTTCATTCAATCTAGCTTGGATGGTAGCCCAGGCTGCACATCAGTACGCACGATGACTTCACCCACTCGGCGATTGCCATTCTGAAAACAGCTACGCCGAGGCCATTAAGCGATTAAAAATGTCAATCAAAGCTTTCACGTAATGGTGTACAGTTAGTTTGACACACCGAGCTATCCAGAACACTGCGAGCCGTAGCGGATACCACGGCTATGGCAGCACCACAATCGAGGACACCACCATGAATATGACGATCTACCTTTTTCTTTTAGCGGGCGCGGCGTTCGGCATCATCACCTTCCCGGTCAGGCACTTGTTCAGCGAGGGACCGCACAAAGCCGACGACACAGAAAATGCTGATGCACTCAGCGGTCGCGTATTTTGGGTGATGGTTTGCACGTTCCTGTGGCCGATCATGGTGCTGACTGGACTGAACTCGGCACGCATTCTGATCAAGCGCCGCGCAAAACAAAACGCGTGATTCGCGGGAGCGACGGACTTTACGAAGTCAGTCGCTCAATAAACCAAACGGTAGAGATCACGAGCACCGCAATTGAGCCCCAGCGCATCACGCGTTGGCGGCCCTCGTCGCTGCGGACCAGCCAAACAGACGGCACAGCTACCAGCAGCACCACAGACAGCTGACCCAGCTCGACACCCACATTAAAGGCAATCAGCGTCTCGATAAAATACGAGGCTGAGAGGCCGAGTTCTTTTAATCCGTTGGCGAACCCCATGCCATGGATCAGCCCAAACGAAAACGCCAACAGCCAGTGATTGATTCGCAGGCGGTGCTGAAGATTCAACACAGCCGAGATCATGATCGAGAGCGCAATCACAGACTCGATCAGCTTATCCGGTAGGCTGATCAGGCCAAAACTTGCCATCGCCAGCGTTATCGAGTGCGCGATGGTGAACGCCGTGATTACCTTCAGAGCGAACATCCATGCAGCACGATGGTTACCGCCAGTAGCGACTGACTCATTCGCCGCGGATGATTTTTCACCCCACAACAGCAGGCCGGGCAGCAGTAGCGTCAGCAAAAACAAGAGGTGATCCGGACCCTCCCAGATATGCTTGGCACCTTCATGGGTGAACAACAGAATGGTCGACGAGCGCTTGGTTTCACCGAGCGCAAAGCGCTGGGTCGCGGTGGCTTGATCGAATACTGAGGAGATCTCATCTCCATTCACCGCCAGCCGAAAGAAGGCACGCCCAAGCTTGTCGTTTTGAGTGAAGAATCCGTACCGCACCACCAGAAAGCGTGCTTGCTGATCGATAGCAGGCGCGGTGAACTGCTGTCGCACATACAAACCATCGTTATGAAGAACAACGGTCTGCCGCACAAAGCTCAGAGACAGCGGTTGCTCGTCCGCCTCGATACTCAAAGACTTCTCGATCAGCTGCGTGATCTCAGCTTGTAGTGCTTGGATTTTTTCGGGTGGGGGCGCTGGCTCGGGTTCAGCACCCGGCTTTTGCAGCAGGTTGCCAAGGTCTCGCACATAAAAATCGAGATCAATCTTGAGCTGCCCGTCTGCCTGTTGTAGGTAGAGATAGCTATTACCCGTCTGATGCGCGAATGATCCAGCAGCTACGGACCACAACAGCAGACTCAGCAACGCTCTGCGCAGCAAGCAGAACAAGCGGCCACTGCCAACATTACTCAGCAGAAGTCGGAGCGATTGAAGCATGATGGAAGTGATATACAGCGACTAGGACATCAATGACTCAAGCGTCAAGAGCTTGAGGCTTTGCGGGTAATCCTTGTGCATCTCTTGCACCAGCTTCTTCAGCTTTTTCAGGGTTTCTTCCTTGTCGCCCTGCTGCTGCTTGATAGCTTGCAAATAATGAATCCCAAGAACGAAACGGAGTTCTTCGCCATTGATCTGTGCATGCTTGGATTTCAGCAAGCCCTCACCGATACCAATCATCTCGGCCAGGGTTTCTTTGGTTTGCGAGAATGGTACCAGTGGGTTGTCACTAAAACTGTCATAGAAATGACTCTTCAGCAGCATGTAGCGCGCATGATCGATATACGGTGCGCGCGGGTCGAGTCGAATCGATTCCCGGTAGTGCTGCAGCTGTGACAGGTAAAGACCGGTTTTTGGCGATGCTTCGAGTTTGCTACCGATGCGGGTCAGCTCATTCAACAACAATGATGTCTCCAGCCCTTTGACGATGCCATGGCTGATCATATCTTGATTGAACAGATCCCGAATCTCATCCAGCGTCACGCCCAGTTGATACAGACTTTTTGCACGCACAGACGCTGGCGAAGATGCTGCGGAACTGGCTTGCAGTTCTTGTATCTTGGTGATGTAGTTCTTGCGTGCTTCGGCATTGATCGAATCATGTGCCTGCACAGACCCTGCTGCCAACCCCGCGAGAAGTACAAAGGCAGCGAAGTGCCGAATGAGCTGCTTCATGAGCTGGCGGGCATCTCAAGCTTCTCGCCACTAAAAAACGCACGAGCACCTGCGTGCAGCGGCATACCGAAGCGACCCTTGCCCGGATCGATCAAGTTCAACTTCTGAGCTTCGCCCATCAAAGAGGCGGCGAGCAGGAAGCCGTGGTGTAGTGGTAAATCAGGACGCGAAACGAGCAGATATTTGCCGTCATCTACGACCACTTCCAGCGGCAGCGGCGCATAGTCGTCAAACGGTGGAGAGCCGGTAAACATCAAGCGTGCGTGCATGTAAGACAGCACAGCCAGCTTGCTTTGATTGGTCTTTAAGAGTGCAGCGATACGCCGCATGTCGTGCGCACGGCTAACCATGGCACGACTCAGTGGCAGCTTGGCGCGCAATACCTCGACCCACAAATCACCGACATCGTCACCCGCAAGGTCTGCGTGTGAGGTCAGTAGCTGCAGATGACTCTTACGAAAAATATCCCACTGCGCGTACGGCGTGTGAGCGAATGACAGCGAGGGGCTAATTGCCGGCAGGACGCCCGCGGCTAGCAGGCCGGCGGTCTGCTTGATGAATCGTCTTCTTTGCATGGTGATATCGGAGAGAGCCTTTTTCATTCGAGCACCGTGCTAGCAGCGCCAACATATCCGGCACGCGAATGAAAAAAGCTCGGGGGAGCGATTGAGTGCTTCGCCCCGCCCGAGCCCAGACAGAAGATTACTTCGCGTCGAAGATCTCCATTGGGCAGATGGTCGTTACCGCGTAGTTCGGAACGTCTACCACGTTGCTGATGCGCAGGTCGCATGCGACGCTGGTCACTACAAACGCTTGATCTTTTGTCAGACCCTTGGTCGCTTGCAGCCAATCCAGCATGGCGATCAGCGAGTTACGCGCTGCCAATGTCACATCGTTCGACAGGTTGGTCAGCGGCTTGATTTTCTGGCTATCCAGATACGTCCACTGTGGTGGTACCTCGCCAGCCTTCTTCAGCGGATAACCCACAACAGCGTGGAAACGATCGGGTTCGAGTGCTTTGATCTGCGAGCCGCCTTCAAACATCGGCTGTTTGATGATCGATGCCATGCCCTTGCGGATTTTAGTCTGCACGGTCACAACAGCGCCCATTTCAATGGCAGTACCCGCCACTTCGCCGTCACCCTGCGCGAAGTGAACGTCGCCGATGAACAGACCGCAGCCATCGATGAAGCAAGGGATCAGGAGCGTGGTGCCCTGGACCATTTGCTTGACGTCCATGTTGCCGCCGTTCTCACGCGGTGGAACGGTACGCAAGCACTTGTCTTTGTGGCTGCCTTTCGGGCCACAAATTTCGGCAGGACGCGCACTGGTTGGCTCAGGTGGCAACGCGACACCGCCAGCAGCGGCCAATTGAGCTTCGCGCGCCGACCACTCGTCAACTTCCTTCTCGCCTGGCAGAACGCCAACCGAACCCATGAAGCCACGCATCGGAATACGAACACCTGGCACCTGTGCCGAAACTGCTTCAACACGGTTTAGCTTCCAGTTAGCGACGAACGGCTCGGTGTACATATCCGGCAAGAAGCCAAAGCCCGGGATGATGGTGGTGTAACCGTACTCATTCGGGTTGATGTCGATCAGTTTGATCGCCAGGACATCACCACGCTTCGCGCCTTCGATATAAATCGGGCCGGTCATCGGGTGAATCAGGTTCGTGTCGATCGCCGTGACATCTTTTGGCTTCGAGTTGATGTTCAGGTTCGAATCGAGCGCATCACGTGTATGCACGACGATCAGATCGCCCGGCTTCGCACGTGCGACCGGCTTGATCGCTGGGTGATAACGGTTGAAGCAGTTAGGGTCTTGCTCGCAATGAGCACCCTTCTTCTTCACCTCGACGATGGTTTGGGTTTTGACGCTAGCGGTGTCGGCCATAGCGACCGACCCAACGCCTGCCGCCAGCAGCGCAGCAAGTAGTGTGGGGATAATGCGCATCACAAATCTCCGAGTTGGGTGGAAAGTATTTGTTTTTAAATGAACTGCGGGTAGAGCGAACCGCGTTAGACAACTATCTGGTTCCGTCTGATGTTTTACCACAAAGAAACTTTTTTTTCAGCGTTTCTCGAGGATTTCCGCCATCTATCTGCTGACAAAGACCTAACGTCGCATAGGTTATTAATATTTTGGAACGACATTCGCCGAATGGTGTTCACATTGTGTTCACAAGTAGTGCAAGCGTATGCACCAACAGTAGCATCCGCACAATTTGGTATCATGCAGCGCGATTCATCGACCAAACGGGCACACGACTTGGTTCGGTGTACCGACCCCCTCCTCTTGATTGGACAATTGCGTTGATCTCGTCGCGCCTGATATTTTTTCGTCTGCTTGCCTTGTCAGCAAT
>JAPLQC010000055.1 GCA_026399895.1 Burkholderiales bacterium | reverse complement strand
GTTTGCGGTAATACCTTCATCCTCAAACCGTCCGAACGTGATCCGTCGTCAGCGATGATGATCGCTGAACTCGCCTTGCAGGCGGGCCTGCCACCGGGCGGGCTGAATGTAGTGAATGGCGACAAGGAAGCGGTTGATGTGTTGCTCTCTGATGCGCGCGTACAAGCTGTTTCGTTTGTAGGCTCCACACCCATTGCGCAAGCCATTTATGGCACTGGCTGCGCGAATGGCAAGCGTGTGCAAGCGCTGGGTGGTGCTAAGAACCACGCCATTGTCATGCCCGATGCTGACATTACGAACGCTGTGAGCGCGATGATGGGTGCTGCTTATGGTTCTTGTGGTGAGCGTTGTATGGCAGTGCCGCTGATTGTGGCAGTGGGCGATGACACCGCCGACAAAATGATCGAGGGATTGAAGGCCGAGATCGCACGTATGCATATCGGCCCCGGTACAGACCCAAAGAGTGATATGGGTCCGCTTGTTACTCGCGCGCATTTCGAGAAGGTAAAGGGCTATGTTGACACCGGCGTCGCTGAAGGTGCGAAGTTGGTAGTCGATGGGCGCGGCATCAAGGTGAGCGGGCATGAGGACGGGTTCTTTCTTGGCCCCTGTTTATTCGATCATGTGAAGCCGACCATGACGATTTATCTGGAAGAGATTTTTGGTCCGGTGTTGGGCATCGTTCGCGTCGCCTCATTACAAGAGGGCATGGATTTGATTGATGCGCATGAATACGGAAACGGCACTTGTATCTTCACGCGCGATGGTGAGGCAGCACGCTACTTCACTGACAATATTCAAGTCGGGATGGTTGGTGTGAATGTGCCGCTACCTGTGCCGGTGGCGTATCACTCGTTTGGTGGTTGGAAGCGATCGCTGTTTGGCGACTTGCACGCCTACGGCCCGGATGGGGTGCGCTTCTATACTCGACGCAAAGCCATTACACAGCGCTGGCCGTCGGCGGGAGTGCGCGAAGGCGCCGTGTTCTCGTTTCCGTCGAGCCGCTGATTTTTATATGCCAGCGACATTTTGAATGATAGTGTGGTTACCAGGTGCCGGTGTTGGGCATCGATACCCAGGGCTCTGCTGGCGGCAACGGCTGCCCTCGTTGCAATAACTCAATCGAGATATTGTCGGGCGAGCGAACAAACGCCATACGACCATCGCGAGGTGGGCGCAGAATCGTGACGCCGTGTGACTGAAGTCGTTCGCATAGTGCGTACACATCATCAACCGCATAGGCAAGGTGACCAAAGTTACGCGCGCCACCTAGTTCCTCCGGGTCCCAGTTGTAGGTGAGTTCGACTTGGGCATCTTCATCGCCCGGTGCAGCGAGATAAACCAATGTGAATCGCCCGCCGGGATACTCTTGCGCTCGTAAGACTTCAAGGCCCAGTGCATCGCGGTAGAACTTGACGGAGGCGTCGAGGTCGCTGACGCGAACCATGGTGTGCAGGTATTTCATGAGGATCGTCGCTGAATAAAAGCGACTATTGTAGCGCGCACTGCTACCGCACTTTAGTGCGAGTCACTCAGCGTAGATCAGTGAAAAACGCTTGACCTTGCACTGTCCAATTACGGTTTTATACCGGTGAGTACCTTCGATAAACGGGGGAAATCACGGGCGATGCGTTGAAATAACTCCTCGATCAGTCGCGTAGCCATCGCTGCATAGGTATAAGCAGCCTGTCCCAGTTTTTCGCAACAATCTTGGCTGGTGAGTCGAGCGCTTCGTACATCCCAGGCATCGACGATAGGCAGCTATCGCCGATCTGTCGAAAATCATCGCGTGCCTGTGGCATTTTGTCGGACCTATTTAAATAGTTTTCAAAAGAATATCTTTGCTCCTAAAGTTATCAGGAGTTCATCGACGTAGCTGGCTGATTCATTTATATTTCCCCACTCAAGACTGCAGCCTGAGCCACTGCTGTCGATTCATAAGGCGTTTGCCGCGCATGCGCGGCCTTGCTCACCCCACATCCGACCATGGCAGAAGAAGAGAAGAAACCAGAAGACGAAGCCGCAGCTGCGGCCGCGGCCGAGGGTGCGCCTGACGCGCCACCAGCCGAGGAGGCGGAGCCGCCGAAGCCGCCGGTTATCTGGAAAAAGGTTGAAGAAGAAGGGCACGCGGGTGCTCACGGTGGCGCATGGAAAATCGCGCTGGCCGACATGATGACCGCCATGATGGCGTTCTTTTTGCTAATGTGGCTGCTGGGTGCGACGCCCGAGGAGCAGCGTATCGGTATCGCAGAATACTTCCAGCCGACTGACTTGAAGGTCTCCGGCTCGGGTGAGACAGCTGGTTCGAACGGTATGTTTGGTGGTCGCTCTATCATCGACCCCGAGACCTTGCCCATGGACCCCAAACAGCAAGCGCTGATTGAGCGAGTGAGTCCGCGCGCCGAAGGAGGTAAGGGTGAAGATGCCGGCACCTCGCCGGATGACAAACCGAATCCGAAGTACGGCAAGAATCTGACCGAAGAACAGAAGCAGAAAATCGCGGAGCAAGCCGAGCGTGAAAAACTCGACAAGCTCGAGCAAGAGATCACTGAGAACTTATCCCTCAACAGAACCTTGGCGGACTTGAAAAATCAGGTGCAGTTCACGCGTGAGAAAACTGGTCTGCGGATCGATATCATCGACAAAGCTAACTTCTCGATGTTCGGCAGCGGTAATGCGGCGATGGATCCGCGTGCGCGTGCGCTAATCAACGAGGTCACGCGCTCATTGGCAAATATGCCCAATAAGACGGCAGTGAAGGGACACACTGATAGTTCACCTTTCCCCGAGGGTAGTGAGCGGACTAACTGGTCACTATCGATTGAGCGTGCCGAAGCAACGCGGCGCATGCTAGAGACCGGGGGTATTGGTAGTGGCCGTATTGTTCGCATTGAAGGTGTGGCCGATACAGCGCCATTCAACCCGCAGAACCCGGCTGATCCGCGTAACCGCCGGATCAGTATTACGGTGCTATACAACGATCCACCCCTCGAAAAATAAACGCCTTCACCACAAGGCCGCTGGCGTTGTTGGTGATGTCTCGCCGTACGTCATGTACTGTCTTCGACATCCCCGTCTAGCCAGCAACCTTGTGGTGAAGGCTTGATGTGGGCTAATTGGTCGCTGGCGTTGTTGGTGATGTCTCGCCGTACGTCATGTACTGTCTTCGATATCCCCGTCTAGCTAGCAACCTTGTGGTGAAGGCTTGGTTTGGTTGCGTGAGTTGCTGGTGTTGTTTATCCGGCGCTAAACCGCTTGATCATCCAGCCGTATAGACCTGCACCGAGCAACAGCGAGATCGCGGCTACATCAATGGCCCAAGCAAAGCCGGTTGCATAATTCGACGCGCGCGCCAGCATGGCAGCAGCGACGGGTGGGCCGATAATCTGGCCGAAGGCAAATGCGCCTGATAGCAAGCCGATGATCGCGGGCGCCGATTGTGGATGTAATTGCCTGCCTAATTGCATCGCAAAAAATGTGATTGCGGTGAACGGCAAACCGACCAGAACGCTACCGATGGCAAAGCCCGTCAGGGTAGGTATCCAGTTCACGATCACCACGCCCAATGATTGCATCAGATAGCAGCCGATTAAAAGACTGCGCTGATCAATGCGCGCGGGAATGCGCGAGGCGAGCAAAGCGCCACAGGCAACGGCGACACCAAGTAAGGGCCAGAATAGATCCAGCCAAACCGAACCCGGCAGAGCTGAGCGCGCTATCACCGGTAGGAAAGTCGCTGTAATGATGTATCCAAAGCCCGCAAGGCCGTAGGCAATCACCAGCGTGGCTTTCTCGGTGGTTGTGCCGCCTAAAGCAGCGCCAGCAGCATTAGCTGCAGTCGGCGTGTGCAAGTCATCATCATGACGAAACACCGGCCATACCAGCACCGTGATGATCAGCGCCAGTACCCCGAACGCGATCCACCCCCAACTTGCCGGCCATGCCACCTGCACCATCACACTCGCCAATAATCCGCTACAGGCGATGCCGATTCCTGGACCCATGTACACAATGCCACCAGCGCTGGGTCGGTTCAGGCGCGCCAGATGCGCGAGGCACCAGGTCGAGGTATAGACAAAGCCAATAGCGGTCGTGATGCCGGTGATAAAGCGTAGCGCTGGCCAAGCGGAAGCGATATCGGTAGACATTGCTGCGGTGAGTACGCAGGTCAGCGTGAGACCGACTTTGACCATGGTGGACGAAGCGAGCGCAGGCCAAGACCATCGGGCCCAGAGCGCGGGTTGAAACGTGCACAGAAGTGCGCCCAATAGGTAACCGAGATAGTTGGCACTCGCCAGCCAACTCGCTGCTGCGATATCGAGCAGACCTTGCTGCAGCATCACCGGCATCAGCGGTGTGAAAGCGAAGCGACCGATGCCCATCGCCACTGCAAGGGACAGAGCGCCGGCGATGGCGATGTGTAGCGCCGAGCGCGCCTGTGTCGCTTCGGTACTCAGAACGGTGCGTTATCTGTGCGCTTGCAAGAGCCGTGGATCAGATCCAGTCGCTTGCCGCCATCTAGGTCCAGCCACTGCTTGAGCTCGCCGGTGCGTCGATCCAAGGTGACATGTTCACCAATGATCACGACGCCGTGTCGCTTGAACATCGCAGGGCGGTAGAGCTCAAGCAGGTCCCCCTGTGCTTTCAACGTACCCTTACGGTTCATCGACATCGTGTACTCACCGGCGTATGCGCCGGTACCTTCTTCGAAATCAAATACCGCGGGTAGCGGCGAGCGGCTGGTCTCAAAGGGAGGTGTTAATTTCTCGCCGGGCCGACTGATCTCGACATCGCAGATGACTTCCAGCACGCCCTTGTTTTTGTACTTGCTGGGCTTGCTACTGCTACCAAGATTCAGGGAGATCAGGCCAGTGAAATGCGCGGCCGCGACCAGTGCGACGGTGATGACGATCCCTGTGAGAATGGCGACAATCTTGCTCATCTGCGTCCTCCCTTGATGGCAGCAGTTGTTGATACAAATTGAGAGCTTACATGCTCAAGCAAACCATCACAGGCATCTTCGATCAGGTCGAGTACCTGCTGAAAACCAGTTTCCCCACCATAGTAAGGGTCTGGCACCACGGCTGCATCGTGTTGGTGGCAAAATTCAGTCAGCCGCCGCAGCTTGCGCCGGTGGGTCGGCGGGCAGTGTTGCTCGGCAAGCGCAAGATTGTCCCAGTCCATGGCGAGCAATAAATCATGCTGCTCGAAATCTTGCTCGCTCAATTGCCGTGCGCGTAGGTCGGAGATGTCATAGCCTCGATCAGCAGCAGCGCGTTGGCTGCGGCGATCCGGCGGCTCGCCCGGATGATAGTTGTGTGTCCCGGCAGAAGTGACAAAGACCTTATGCGCTAATCCGGCTTGCTGAACTTTTTGTCGAAACACGCCATGTGCAGTAGGGCTGCGGCAGATATTGCCCATACACAGAAACAGCACGCTAAAGTGCTGCTCTGTGAATGAGGCAGTATGGCTGGCGCGGGTATCGATTATGGTCATGGATACATCGCTACCCGTTGTTCGCTTTCAAGACGCGTTGCAGCCATTGGCTGATATCGTCGATTTCTTCAGCACACACCGAGTGCTGCATCATGTATTCATGCCATTCGATGGCATAGCCGAGTTCAATCAGCAAGTCACGCGATGCTTCGGCGCGATTGATCTGTACCACGCTGTCACCGCGTCCGTGTGCCATGAAGATGGGTGTTTGCTGATTTGCAGCATGTCGCTCGCTAGCCACTGCATCAGCGAGTGGCAGATAACCGGATAAGCACATAAGACCCGCTAATGTCTGCGAGTAGCGCAGGCCGGTTTGCAGGGTCATGGCGCACCCTTGCGAGAAGCCTGCCAATACGATGTGTTCGGCCGGTATGCCGCGCGAGATTTCGCGCTCGATTAAATCATCGATACGGCGTTGCGAAGCCCGTAAGCCTTGCGCATCTTCCCGACGCACCAAATCCATGCCAAGAATGTCGTACCACGCCCGCATGACGTAACCGTTATTGATGGTCACGGGCATGGTCTCCGCATGGGGAAATACGAAACGGATACCACGGCAACCAGCTAGATCGAGCTCGCGAACAATCGGTGCGAAGTCGTTGCCATCCGCGCCCAAGCCGTGCATCCAGATCACGGCAGCCGTCGGCGATGGCGCAGTTTCGATTTCTATGGTTTCCAGTAGCGGTAGCTCGTTCATATTCAGATCTTATTTTGCTCGAATTGCCGATTTGGGTCGGAATGCCTTGCAGACGGCGTCATTAGTTTCGATATACGGACCGCCGATCAGATCGATGCAGTAGGGTACTGCCGCGAAGATGCCGGCAACGATAGTGTTACCGTCGGCGTCCTTGAGACCCTCGAGCGTCTCGCGTATCGATTTCGGTTGCCCCGGCAGGTTCATGATCAGCGCAGCGTGATCATCGCATTCGCGGATCACTGCAACCTGCCGCGACAAAATCGCCGTTGGAACAAAGCGAAGACTGATCTGCCGCATTTGCTCGCCGAAGCCGGGCATTGGTTTGGTCGCGGCTGCCAAGGTCGCCTCGGGGGTGACATCGCGCCGCGCCGGGCCTGTGCCACCAGTCGTCAGCACCAAGTCGCAGCCGACCTCATCGACCAGCGCGATGAGTGTTTTTTCAATGGTGCCCTGATCATCAGGAATCAGGCGCGTTTCCATCTGCCAAGGGCTCGTCAGCGCCTGACTAAACCAATCACGCAACGCTGGCACACCTTGATCTTCATAGACGCCAGCGGATGCCCGGTCGGAAATCGATACCAAACCAATGATTAATTCGTCAGGATGGGTTCTCGTCTTCTTCATCATTCTCGTCGGATTCTTGGTCGTCCGTTGGCGCCCGCAGTGACTTCAAAATCTGGAATATCTCTCGATACGCTTTTGGTGGTTTATTGTCCGCTTGCTCTTTGCGTGCATTACGGATCAGCGTACGCAGTTGCTGCACATTCAGTGTCGGGTGCTGCGCGCATAAATCGGTGATGGCATTGTCATCGGCCAGCAAACGTTCACGCTGCCGCTCAATCGCGTGCAGCGCTGCGGCCTCGGACTTGGATGTGCCACGCCAGCCGTCGACCGTTTTTTGGATGATGGCTGTCTCTTCCTCGCTCAGTGTGCGCATCTTTTTGCCGACAAATTGCAACTGACGGCGACGGCCCTCATGGCTGCTGATCTGCTGGCACTCAAGGATTGCTTCCAGCACATCCTCTGGCATGGGGACTTTTTTGACACGATCGCGCGGGGCATCGACCAGCGCCTCGCCAAGTTTTTGCAGCGCGGTCATCTCGCGCTTGAGTTGTGACTTGGAGGGGCGTTCGTACTTCTGCTCGAATTCGCTGGACTGGAATCCGACCGCGCCGCGGTTGGCATTGGGCATGGGGACGGCCGATTGAAAAACGCAACGACTGCTATGATAACCGCTTTGATCCTGACCTGAGAGAACCCCGCATGAGCGCTGACGTCTTCACCCACACGCAAGAACAGCTGAAAGAAATTGCCGCCGATGTGCTGCGCTTCGCTCAAGAGAAGGGCGCGTCGGATGCGGTGGTCGAGCTGAGCGAAGGGCAGGGGCTGTCGGTCAGCGTGCGCAAGGGTCAGGTCGACACCATCGAGCAGAATAAAGACAAAGGTATCGGCGTTACCATCTTTCTGGGCGAGGGTCGTGCGATCCGACGGGGTAATGCCAGCACCTCGGATTTTTCGTTGCGGTCCCTGAAAGAAACGGTAGCCGCCGCTTACGACATCGCGCGCTTCACTGCAGAGGATGACTGCGCCGGATTGCCGGATGAGGAGATGTTGGAGCGCTCGCCCAAAGACCTTGATTTATTTCATCCTTGGACGATTAACGCGGATCAGGCAGTACAGATTGCGCTGCGCTGTGAGGCAGCGGCATTTGCCGTCGACAAGCGCATCACTAACAGCGAGGGCGCTGGCGTATACGCGCAGCAGTCACATTTTGTGTTGGCCAATTCACGTGGCTTCATGGCGGGCTATCCGTACACCCGCCACTCAATCTCGGTGTCGCCGATTGCAGGCAAAGGCCAGCACATGCAGCGCGATGATTGGTATACCTCTGACCGAAATCCGCAGCGACTGGCTGATCCAGAAGCCGTTGGTCGCTACGCCGCTGAGCGTGCGCTGGCACGACTGAATGCGCGCAAGCTGGATACCCGCAAGTGCCCGGTACTGTTCGAAGCACCGCTGGCAGCCGGATTGCTCGGCGCTTTTGTGCAGGCGGTGTCGGGTGGTGCCTTGTACCGTAAATCTACTTTCCTGACCGAATCTATCGGTACTCAGGTATTTGGCGACGATATTCGTATCGTCGAGGACCCCTCGATACGAAGTGCGACCGGCTCTGCGCCGTTTGATGAGGAAGGTGTTCGCGTACAGGCGCGTGATGTGGTGAGCGGCGGTATTGTGCAAGGCTATTTCTTGTCGACTTACTCTGCGCGCAAGCTGGGCATGAAAACCACTGGCAACGCGGGTGGCTCCCACAACATACAGATACTTTCGTCGCGTACTCGCGCTAGCGATGATTTTGTAGCCATGCTGAAAAAAATGGGCACTGGCTTACTCGTCACCGAATTACTCGGGCATGGCGTCAACTATGTCACCGGTGATTACTCCCGCGGCGCTTCCGGCTACTGGGTCGAGAATGGCGTTATCCAATACCCAGTCGAGGAGATCACGATTGCGGGCAACTTGCGTGACATGTTCAAAGACATCGCAGCGATCGGTAGCGATGTGCTGGTACGTGGTACGAAATCGACAGGTTCGATTCTCATTGGCAGTATGACTATCGCCGGTGCCTGAGTTCCTTCAATCAACGAAATACGTTCTTTTTTGGTTGTGAAGTTTGGCCACCGGATCTAAATAGCGATAACCGACCCAGCTTGCGTTCGAGCAAGCTGATGGTCCTCAAGTCCAGCCATTGAGGCATCTTTACCCCGCAGAACTGCGGAGCGTTGTGATGACCAATTCCCTTTTGAATCTTTGCTGCCTCTGAGCAGCATTTGCTGCGCGTTTACAACGTATTCCCTCAGATACGCTTTTTTCGATAGTCGAGAGAAACTTTGATTGCATGGGAAGAAATGTTGCAGGTAGTGCGTTTAAACAACATCGGGAATTTTGTTATGAAATAGCTATTGCCCGTCTCGAAGCCCCCCTCCTAAAATTGCCAAGGTTTTAACAAACCTCACTAGCGTGCTGCGCCGGTCGGCGTGCTGGTTCCAGACTAAATACCAGGCAAATAGGGGACCTTTCATGAAACGTCGTTCATTCCTTTCCGGCGCTGCGGCCGGCGTGGCTGCCGGTATCGCCAGCGCGCCAGCCATCGTTCAGGCCAACACTACGATCAATTGGCGGTTGGCATCCAGCTTTCCCAAGTCACTCGACACCATTTTCGGTGCGGCCGAGATCATGGCTAAGCGCGTGTCAGCACTTACTGATGGCAAATTCAATATCCGCGTGTTTCCGGGCGGTGAACTTGTACCCGCTCTGCAGGTGATGGATGCAGTGCAAGCCGGTACTGTCGAGATGGGCCATTCGGCGTCGTACTACTACTTCGGCAAAGACGCGACCTTTGCTTTTGATACCGCTGTTCCGTTTGGTCTTACCGCGCGTCAGCAGACCGCTTGGATAGACCAAGGCGGTGGCCGCCAACTGATGCGTGATTTTTTTGCAGAGTATGGCGTGATCAACTTCATGGGTGGCAATACTGGCTGTCAGATGGGCGGCTGGTTCCGTCGTGAGGTAAAGACACCCCAGGATTTGCACGGCTTAAAGATGCGGGTAGGTGGTTTCGCTGGCCGCGTGATGCAAAAACTGGGCGTGGTACCGCAGCAAATCGCCGGTGGTGACATCTATCCTGCATTAGAAAAAGGCACGATCGATGCCGCCGAGTGGATTGGTCCATATGACGACGAGAAGCTAGGTTTCAACAAGGTCGCACCGTTCTACTACACCCCGGGTTGGTGGGAGCCCAGCGCGCAGTTGTCGTTCTACGTCAACAAAAAAGAATGGGACAAACTGCCGAAGGAATATCAGGCAGCGCTTGAGGTGGCCACCTATGAGGCGCACGTTGCGATGCAGGCGATGTACGATGCACGTAACCCAACCGCGCTGGCACGCCTGATGAAAAATGGCGTGAAGTTGCGTACGTTCTCGAAAGCGATTCTCGACGCTTGCTATGAAGCAGCACAGGAGGTGATCGAGGAAGAAGCAACGAAGAACGCGAAGTTCAAAAAGGTACTGGAGCCATGGCGCCGCTTCCATCAGGATCAGAACAACTGGTATTCGGTCGCCGAGTCGCCAGTTCAGTCTTATCTGATTGGGCGCCGCAAGTCCTGATTCAAACAGCCGCTGAATAAAGAAAGCCCGCATAAGCGGGCTTCTTTTTTTGCAGCCGCCCTGAGTTGAAAAGGCGGCTGCGCGGGGAAGTAGGGCTGATCGCTTACTTCTTCATTGGCTCTACTGAAAAATCTAACTTTAGATCGCTGCCCGAGCTAGTCTCAGCGGAGAAATCAAAACTCGGTATCTCTGCAGCACTGTCTGTGCCCATGTCGATGTTAAGTTCGATCTGTTCTTTCATATCGGTTTTATTGGCGACCGATATCATGCTCGGGAAGATGATGATGAGTGCGACCATGATCACCTGAATACCAACGAAAGGGACAGCACCCCAGTAGATATCGCTGGTCTTGACCTTCTTCGGTGCCACCGAGCGCAGATAAAACAATGCAAACCCAAACGGGGGATGCATGAAGGAGGTCTGCATATTCACCGATAGCAAGACGCCGAACCAGATCAGATCAATACCCATCTTTTCTGCGACCGGGCCAACCAGCGGCACCAGAATGAAAGCTAGCTCGAAGAAGTCGAGGAAGAACGCTAAGCCAAAGAACAGCAGGTTCACCACGATCAAAAATCCTACTTGCCCACCCGGGAGTGAACTCAGTAGGTGCTCTACCCATAGATCGCCATTGATGCCGCGGAAAACGAGCGAGAAAACACTGGAGCCGATCAAGATGAACAGCACAAAGCACGACAAACGTGTCGTCGAGTTCATCGCTTGCTTAAGCAGATCTATTGAGAGACGGCGATTAGCGAGTGCTAACAGCATTGCACCAAGTGCACCCATGCCGCCGCCTTCGGTTGGCGTCGCGATACCCACAAAGATTGTGCCGAGTACCAGAAAAATCAGCGCTAGCGGCGGAACGAGCACTAACACTACTTGCTCAGCCATTTTCGATAACAGGCCAAGCTTCAGTTTACGGTTAGCCAGCGCCACGCTATAGGTGAGTACTACCCCAACTACGGCGCTGTAGACCAAGCTCACATCGTCAGCGAGGTCTGGTTTTGCCGAGGCGAGATACACCGTCTTGAAAAGCCAAGCGCTAGCAAAACCAAACACCAGTATCGCCATCAAGGACTGCAGGCCGTTGGAGCCATCGGGCTGACGCAGATTACGTGCTTCGGGAGGTAGGGCAGGTAGGGCATTCGGGCGGAGAATAGAAACAATAAAGATATAACCAGCGTATAACGCAGTCAGCAGCAGGCCGGGTATGAATGCCGCCTGATACATATCGCCGACCGAGCGCCCCAGTTGGTCTGCCATCACAATCAGTACGATCGATGGCGGAATGATCTGCGCCAGCGTGCCGGAAGCCGCGATCACGCCAGCCGCAATTTTTTGGTCATAGCCGTAGCGCAGCATGACCGGCAGTGAGATCAGACCCATCGAGATGACCGAAGCCGCGACAACACCGGTCGTGGCGGCCAGCAGCGCACCCACGAAAATCACGGCATACGCAATGCCACCGCGTAGCGGTCCGAACAGTTGGCCGATGGTATCGAGCAAATCCTCAGCCATACCGGAACGCTCGAGGACTAGCCCCATGAAAGTAAAGAACGGGATAGCGAGCAGCGTGTCATTGGCCATAATCCCAAACAAGCGGTTTGGCAGTGCCTGTAGCAATTCCGGCTTGAGTAGACCAAGCTCAATGCCGATCAGTCCAAATAGAAGACCGTTAGCCGCCAAAGAAAATGCAACCGGAAAACCCGATAGCAGAAAGACCACGAGCGTGGCAAACATGACTGGCGCCATGTTTGCGATGAGAAATTCAGTCATGATCAGGCCTCCTTCTTGATGAATTGGTTAGCGGCGGTTGTCACCTCGGCCAGGTTGAGTTGGTTAGCGGCGGCGATTGCTTCGATCTCTTCTTGTGGCGTGGTTTGCTGTTTTTCGAAGGCGCTCGCATCGACCTGACCCAGCAAGAAACCGATACGCTTAATCAACTCGGAGATGCCTTGCAGGGTCAGCATGAGAAATCCCACGGGGATCAATAGCTTCGCCGGCCAGACGATTAACCCACCGGCATTGCTAGACATCTCCTGACTACGTATGGATTCCATGGCGAAGGGAACAGCGAAGTACAGAATCAGCAGCGTGGCCGGTAGCAAGAACAGAAGAAATCCGAATACATCAATCCACACCTGAGTACGCTTCGGAAATCGGCCCACGACGACATCAATCCGAACATGCTCATTACGCTTGAGTGTGTAGGAAGATGCCAGCAGGAAAATTGCGCCAAACAGGTACCACTGAATCTCCAGCCAGGCGTTCGAGCTGATATTGAGTGAATAACGCACTAGTGCGTTACCAGCACAAATCAGAACCGCGGCCAATAAGGCCCAACTGATACCAAGGCCAATACGCTCATTCAAGGCATCAATCGATTTGGATAGCGACAGGAAGAAGGACATGACGAAGCTCTCTCGAAGAGTGGAGGCAGTCGACAGATCCGGTGGCCGCCGATGACCTGATCATCATCGGTGGGGTCTCCTTATTTGTATTTGTAGACTGCCTGGAAAGTCACCACCGCGAGGCCTGTTGTCCTGGTGCCAGGACGCAGGTGCGGCAAGTGTGCGCAGCAATGTAGCCGCGCTTGGAGGGGGAGGTAGTGTTGCCGGGCAATAGCCCGGCTCAGCTGGATTCGAAAGGGATGCGCGTCATGGTTTATGACGCTTTATTGCAACATTGCGATGTTGCGTCGTCGTCTTGCTACAGGAGCGTTTTTAGCCTTGCGATTGCAGCTCGAACCTGCGTCGGTGCCGTGCCGCCAACATGGGAACGCGCCGCCACTGAACCTTCGAGCGTCAGCGCTGCGTGTACATCGGCCCCAACCTGCGGCGCAAAGCGCTGCAACTCTTCCAAGCTCAGATCAGCGAGATCACAGCCGCGTTGTTCGCAGCTGCGAACGGCATGCGCCACCGCCTCGTGTGCGTCGCGAAATGGCAGGCCTTTCTTCACCAGATAATCAGCCAGGTCAGTCGCGGTGGCGAAGCCCTGCAGCGCAGCAGCGCGCATCGCTTCGGGTTTGACTGTGATGCCGGTCGCCATATCGGCAAAAATACGTAAGGTGTCGAGCACGGTATCGACGGTATCGAACAGCGGCTCTTTATCTTCCTGATTATCTTTGTTGTAGGCGAGTGGTTGCGCCTTCATCAATGTCAGTAATGCGATTAAATGACCATTCACCCGGCCTGTCTTGCCGCGTGCGAGTTCGGGTACGTCCGGATTTTTTTTCTGCGGCATGATCGACGAGCCGGTGCAGAAGCGATCGGCAATGTCGATGAAGCCAACGCGCGGGCTCATCCAGATCACCAGTTCTTCTGATAGCCGCGAGATATGCGTCATCACCAGTGCCGCAGCAGCACAAAACTCGATGGCAAAGTCGCGGTCGGATACGGCATCCAACGAGTTGTGACAAACATCATCAAAGCCCAGCGTAGTAGCTACTCTAAAACGATCGATCGGAAAACTTGTGCCTGCTAATGCTGCAGCACCCAGCGGTAGACGATTCACACGTTTACGACAATCGGCCATACGCTCGGCATCGCGACCAAACATCTCGACATACGCAAGCAGGTGATGGCCAAATGTGACTGGTTGCGCTACCTGCAGATGCGTGAAACCTGGCAGGATCGTGTCGGTGTGTTGCTCCGCGACTTGCACAAGGGCTAATCGCAGGGCTTTGAGCAAACCGAGAATGTCATCAATCGCAGCACGCAGGTAAAGCCGTATATCGGTCGCTACCTGATCATTACGCGAGCGACCGGTATGCAGCCGTTTGCCCGCATCGCCGACTAATTCGGTCAGGCGCTTTTCGATATTCAGATGAACATCTTCCAAATCGAGTGACCAATTGAATTTGCCGCTCTCGATTTCACTCAGAATCAATGCCATGCCGCGCTGTATGTCGGCATAGTCTTGGGCGCTGATGATATTTTGCGCTGCCAGCATCTCGGCATGGGCTAGCGAACCTTGAATGTCGACCTGGGCCAGACGTTTATCGAAAAACACCGAGGCGGTATAACGCTTCACCAGATCAGATACTGGCTCATTGAAGCGGGCAGACCAGGCGTCTGCTTTTTTTGAAAATTGATCAGTCATGGCGCGATTATAAAGGGCAGGAATAAAGGGCAGAGATAAAGTGGAAAATCTTCAACCAGTATTTCTGAGACCGGCGGCGACTCCGTTGATCGACAGATGAATACCACGATGAACGCGTATATCTGGCTCACGACCTTGGTCGTTCTGGCTACGATGGCGCTTGATCAACTCGACTTGCAAATGGTTTAGCGGATCAAGATAGGGAATACGATTTTTGATTGAGCGTGCCAGCGTTGGGTTATTTGCCAAGCGCTCGCGCGATCCGGTAATCATCCAGAGCGCTTCCAAGGTTTTCTCATGTTCGGCGGCAATGCGCGCAAAAATCGAATGGCGCATTTTGCGATCAGGTACCAGCGAGGCGTAGCGCGAGGCCAGCGCCAAGTCGGTCTTGGATAGCACCATATCCATATTCGACAGCAGGGTCGAGAAGAACGGCCACTCTTTCAGCATCGCCCGCAGCAAGGCACGTTTTTTGGTGATGCTGCCACTGCTCTCGTCTTTCAACCATTGATCGACCGCGCTGCCAAAGCCATACCAACCCGGCAGCAGTAGCCGACACTGGCCCCAAGAAAAGCTCCAGGGTATGGCGCGCAGATCTTCGATGCGGCGTGTTGATTTACGTGAAGCCGGACGTGAGCCAATATTCAGTTCGGCGATTTCTGCGATCGGCGTGGCAGCAAAAAAATAATCGGTAAAGCCTGGGGTCTCATAAACCAAGTGCCGGTAAGCGCGGTAAGCGTTCTGGGAAAGCATGTCCATCACGCGCTCGAACTCTGCCAAGCGCTGCGCTTGTTTGGCATCTGCGTTGGGCGGACGCAGGCTGGCCTCCATCACGGCCGCAACGACCAAATCGAGATTACGGCGACCGATCTCGGGGTTGGAGAACTTTGACGCAATAATCTCGCCCTGCTCAGTAAGGCGGAACTGCCCGTTCACTGTACCCGCAGGTTGCGCAAGAATAGCGTCATGGCTCGGACCACCGCCACGACCCACGGTACCGCCGCGGCCGTGGAACAGCCGCAGCTTGACGCGGTGGCGCGCGAAAACTTCCAGCAACGCGACCTCGGCTTTGTATAACTCCCAGTTAGAGGTCAGGAAGCCACCATCCTTGTTCGAGTCCGAGTAGCCCAGCATAACTTCTTGCAAAGACTGCTGATGCTTCACCAAAGCGCGTACCGGCGGCAGTGACAGCCATCCTTCCATGATCTCCGGTGCATTACGCAAGTCGGGAATCGTTTCGAACAATGGAATCACCATCACGCCGGATTCCAAGCTACCGTCTGGCATTACGCGCAGCAATCCGGTTTCTCTTTGCAGGAGCAAGACTTCAAGAAGATCGGATACGGTTTCCGTGTGCGAGATGATGTAGTTCCGAATAGCACGCTCGCCGAACGCCACACGAATTTCGCGCGCAGCCCTGAGCACGCCAAGTTCAGACACCGTTTCATCCGAGTAGCTGACATAAGGCGAACGCAGCAGCCGCGGTTGCGCCAACTCAGCGCGCAGCAAGCCTAGCTTTTGATCCTCGCTGAGCTGACGGTAGTCCTCCGACAAGCCAGCAACCTGGAACAGTTCAGCGATGACGCGCTCATGCACATCCGAGCTCTGACGCATGTCCAGTGTGGCGAGATGAAAACCAAAAATATCAGCGGCACGTCGTAAGGTATTCAGGCGTGGTCGGGTCAGTGCAGCACCATGATTCGCGCGCAGCGAGTCACCGATAACGTCCAAGTCGGCGGTGAAAGCTTCGGGAGATACATAGGGCTCGGCTGAGCCGATTTCATGGCGCAAAATATTGGATACACCTAATCGCCGCGCGGTCGCAGCCAATCGGGCGTAGACGAGAATCAATGCACGTCGGTAGGGCTCGTCGGTTCGATGTGGCGAATTATCGGGCGACATATCTGCCATCGCCTGCAGCGCAGGGCTGATTGACACCAGCAGCGTAGAAATCGATAGCTCTGCGCCGAGCGCGTGAACTTCTTCCAGATAAAACTCGAAAATCGTGGTCGACTGACGCGACATGGCTTGCTGCATCGTGGTGCCATTGACATTCGGATTGCCGTCGCGATCACCACCGATCCAGCTACCCATTTGCACGAACGGCGGCAGGTGTAATTGACGTAGGTTCGGGTACTGCGTCAGGGTTTCGTGTTCGATGTCTTCCATCAGTCCCGGCAACTCACGCAGGAACGTGATGCGATAAAACGAGAGTGCATTCTCGATTTCATCCGCGACCGTCAGTCGCTGATAGCGCAGCATGCGCGTCTGCCATAGCTTGGCCACCTCCGCGTGCAGCAGCGCGATATTCCGCTCGCGCTCAGCAGGTGTGGTGGGCTGATCGCGCAGGGCCAGTAAACGCGCAATTTCCCGCCCCGCATCCAGAATACTTTTGCGTTGCACTTCGGTTGGGTGCGCAGTAAGTACCGGTGAAATCAGCGCGCCGTCGTAGAACTGTTGCAGCGCCTTGCCAGTGACACCTTCAGTTCTCAATTTCGAAAGCGTTGCCGCCAGGCTACCGGGCTGCGGCGCAGAACCTGCAAGCAGATAGGCGCGCCGGCGCCGATTATGGTGCTGGTCTTCAGCGATATTCGCCAGATGAGAGAAATACGAGAACGCGCGAACCACGGCGTTTGTCTGGTCGCGACTGAGCTTTTTAAGCAGGCGGTCAAGATCCGCACCGGCCTCGAGGTCAGATTCGCGCCGGAATCGCACGGCGGTCTGGCGTATGGTCTCCACCACCTTAAACACCGCCTCGCCTTCTTGTTGCCGAATCACTTCACCCAGCAGACGACCCAAAAGGCGGATGTCTTCCCGCAGCGGGGCGTCCTTGTCGTTGGTTTTCGCCGAGCGGGCAAGCGGAGGAGTTCGAAGCGCCATCGTGATTTCAGTCGGGCTCAGCGCCGCGCTGCCGGAGGTAGTAGGGGTGATAGAATGCGCCGCGGTTAGCGGCATCTCTTCGAAGCGTCGCTGGCCAAGCGACCTTCTACTGAGAGACCGCATTGAACGCCAAATTTTCTGGAAAACTGATCATCGCCTCTCGCGAGAGCCGTCTCGCGATGTGGCAGGCTGAAACGGTTCGCGCGCGCCTGCTCGAATTATATCCGCACAGTACTGTCGAAATCCTCGGCATGACGACGCGTGGCGACCAGATCCTCGACCGTACCCTGTCCAAAGTGGGCGGTAAGGGCCTATTCGTCAAAGAGCTCGAAGTCGCGATGGAAGAGGGTCGGGCCGATCTCGCAGTGCACTCCTTGAAAGATGTGCCAATGGAGCTGCCCGAAGGCTTCACCCTCGCCGCCGTGCTTGAGCGCGAAGACCCGCGCGATGCCTTCGTCTCCAACGACTTTGACAGCCTCGAGGCCTTGCCGCCGGGGGCGATTATCGGCACCAGCAGCCTTCGCCGACAGGCGCTGATTGCGGCGCGTTTCCCGCAGTTGCAGATCCACCCGCTGCGCGGCAACCTCGACACCCGGCTTGCCAAGCTCGACCGCGGCGAATATGCCGCCATCATTTTGGCTGCAGCGGGCCTCAAGCGTCTGGGCATGGCCGAGCGCATACGCGCTTTCATTGATCCGGCGCAGAGCTTGCCTGCACCAGGACAGGGCGCCATGGCGATCGAGGTTCGTAGTGGTCGTGACGAGCTGATGCAGTTACTCGCGCCGCTGAACCACGCAGATACCGAGAATGCGGTACGCGCCGAGCGCCAGCTTTCGCGCAGCTTCGGCGGAAGTTGTCAGATCCCACTGGCCGCGTATGCGACGGTCGACCAGCACGCACTCACGCTGACGGCGATGGTGGCTACGCCGGACGGTAAGCGTATTGCGCGCGCCGTGGCGCAAGGAGCCGCTGACTCGCCCGAAGCCGTTGGTGTGCAGGTAGCGCAGGCGCTAGAGGCGCAAGACGCCACCGCCATCCTCGCCGCCTGCCGCACCGACTAAACACAGCGCGTGGGTAAGGGCGTCGTCATCACCCGTCCCCGCGCGCAAGCTGAAGCACTTGCTGCGCGTTTTGCGCAGCTCGGTGTGACGGTCCATGTGTTTCCCCTGCTCGAGATACAGCCAATTCAAGATAGCGCCGCACTGCGCGCCACCCTGTCACGCTTGGCCGATTACGCCATGGTGGCGTTTGTCAGCCCAAACGCGATTGATGCCGCCTTTGCCTATATCGATCGCTGGCCGCAGGAAGTGATCGCTGCCGTCGTCGGTGAAGGTAGCCGGCAGGCACTGGCGCGTCATGGCGTCACAGAGGCAAGTGCGAACATCGTCAGTCCGGTTGACCCGCACCGCACGGATTCCGAGACCTTGCTCGAGGTGCTAGATCTGCCAGCCTTACAAGGCCGACGCGTGCTGATTATTCGCGCCGAAACCGGTCGCGAGTTGTTGGCTGATCGTTTGCGATTGGCGGGCGTTGAGGTAGAGCAAGTCGCCGCCTACCAACGTGGCATGCCTGTGTTCGATGCCGCGTGTCATGCGCAGCTGAATCAGCTCATGGCATCTGATTCATCCTGGATCATCACCAGCTCCGAGGCACTCCGAAATTTGCTGGACATGGTGCGCCTGGGGCCCGGCGAGCCCGGCATGACGCAAATCTTGAATAGCCAATTGGTCGTACCCCATCCGCGCATCGCCGAGACTGCGCAGTCGCTCGGATTCACTCGCGTAACGCAGACCGCATCAGGGGACGAAGCGCTAGTCGCCGCGATACAATCGGCGGCATGAGCGACAAATCATCACCCGCCAACCAAGGAACGCCCGAAGCTGCCGAGCCTGATACATCAAAGGCGATGGATGCAGGCTCACCCGCGCAAGCCGATGCGTCCACCAGCAAAGAGTCTGCCGCATCGACTGAGGCAGCTGCTGGCAAAGATTCGGTAGCAGATTCCGCGATATCTTCCGCTGGAGCTAATGCGGCAGAACATGGCGCGGACACTCCGCTAAACGCCGCCCCAACTAAAAACGCGCAAAACGCACAAAACGCACAAGCAACACCGACCGCAGCAACGCCCGAAGCGCCTGCATCAAGTGAACCTCCGTCGACGGGGCGATCCTGGTGGTGGCCGCGCTGGCCGGATGACAAGGAAGCTCGCCTAAAACTCGTATTAGGTGGTCTTGCCGCATTACTCGCGCTGCAGTGGTGGAATGCGCGCTCTGATATCTCCGATTTAAAGCGTGACGTGGCGCAGCGATTGCAATCTGGCGAAAATCTCAATAGCCAAACCAAACTGATCGCTGATCGGGTTGATGATCAGCTGCGGGTTTTGCAAGGCAAGGTCTCAGTGCTTGAGGCGCGCCAATCAGATGCACAGAATCAGCAAGCCGCGCTGGAGCAGCTTTACCGTGATCTCGCCAAAAACCGTGATGACTGGGCGCTAGCAGAAATAGAACAAGTGCTATCCACCGCTAGCCAGCAACTACAACTCGCCGGCAATGTGCGAAGCGCGCTGGTGGCATTGCAAAGCGCCGACGCCCGTTTATCGCGAGTAGACCGGCCGCAGTTCATCGCAATTCGACGCGCGATCGCGCAAGACATCGAAAAACTCAAGAGCCTACCCAGTGTTGACTTGACCGGCGTTGCGGTTCGACTTGACTCTTTGGTGGCGCAAGTCGATGCGATGCCGCTGCTATCAGATGAGAAGCCTGGCATCGTTGCGCCGTCACCTAAAACCAAACTCTCCAACCGTCAAAAAATCGAGAGCAATAGCGCCTTCGACTGGCGCGTCGAGATGCAGGAACGCTGGACGGCCTGGAGCAGCGAGTTGTGGAGCGATCTCAAGCAGCTGATGCGGATTCGTACCGTGACGGCGCCCGAGGCTTTGTTGCTAACACCAGAGCAAGCGTTTTTTGCGCGTGAGAACGTCAAGCTACGTTTGCTGAATGCGCGGGTGGCGCTGCTGTCACGCAACGATGCGGCATTCCGTAGTGATCTGGCAGAAGCCGATCGCGCGCTGCAGCGCTACTTTGATCTGCGTGATCCACACACCCGTGCGGGTCGCGAGCTGATCCGGCAGATTCGCGAGAGTGTGCTGAACATAGAAATGCCGACCTTGTCACATAGCTTGGCGGCAGTGCGGCAGTCACGTTCGCGGCCATGAGCAAGGCACGTCCGTGACTACGCGATTTTTTCTTTGGTTAGTTGGCCTGTTCGCAGCGGCGATCGGGCTTGCGGTGCTCGCACGCTTTAATCCGGGCAATGTCGTCTTGTTTTATCCGCCGCATCGTATCGACATCTCGCTAAATTTTTTCATTGTCATCCTGCTGCTGAGTTTCTTGCTGTTGCTGTTGATCGTGAATACCGTGAGAGCCACCATGGCGCTTCCGCGCCGTGTGGAGCAGTACCGTGCGATGCGACAGTTGCGTGAATCAGGGCGTGCACTACAAGAAGCTCTACGCGCCTATTTCGAGGGGCGTTTCGGGCGGGTAGAAAAATCCGCGCGCAAGGCTGCGCAATCCGCCGAGTATGCCGGCCTTGCTGCATTGCTTGGCGCACGTGCAGCACAGCGTTTACAAGAACCGAGTCGTCGCGACCAGTGGTTGAGCGAGGCAGCCGCTGACAACAGTTTACGTACAGCGCGTTTGATGAGCGCGGTCGATCTACTATCGGAAGACAACAAAGATCTCGACGCTGCGCTCGCTGCTTTGCAAGAACTCAGCAGTAGCGGTATCCGTCATGCACATGCACTGAGACTTGCACTCAAGGTCAATCAGAGCGCACGTAACTGGCCTGAGGTGTTGCGGCTAGTGCATCTGCTAGATAAGCATAACGCCCTGCATCCGACCCTCTCACGACGATTGCGTGATTTGGCCTATGAGGCGCTGTTACCCAAGGCAGCCGAGGATGCAGAATCCCTGAAAAAACTCTGGGCCACCATTCCTACGGTTGACCGGCAGAGCGCGGCGGTAGCGAGTCTGGCGGCTACTGCGTTCATGAAAATCGGTCGACAGCAAGATGCGGCCGATATTCTGCAAAAGGCGCTCGCAGTGCAGTGGGATGTACGACTCATGCGCGCCTACCGCCAGTGTGCAGCACCAGAGGGCTCGGCGATCTTGTTATCGCAAATTGAATATGTCGAGCAGTGGCTGCGTGAGCGTCCTAATGATGCCGAGCTGGCCTTGTTGCTCGGCGCGCTATGTCAAAAACAGAAGCTATGGGGTAAGGCGCAGCGTCATATTGAACAGGCGGTACTCGGCGCCAGTGATCGCATCACTTTGCAAGAAGCACACCTGCGTCTTGCGCAGATGTATGAAGTGCTGGGGCAACCGGAGGCGGCAGCAACGCATTTCCGCTTGTGTGCCCTGACCACCCAAGTGCCTAATTCCAAATCAAGCAAGTAAAAGCGTCAATAAAATTTTCCCATCGTAACCAAGGATCACAATGAGTCTCAATAATGTGCCGGCCGGCCGTGATGTGCCGAACGATTTCAATGTCATCATCGAAATCCCGATGAATGCCGATCCGATCAAGTATGAAGTCGACAAAGAAACCGGTGCGTTGTATGTCGATCGTTTCATGGGTACGTCAATGCACTACCCCTGTAACTACGGCTACGTGCCAGATACCATTGCCGATGATGGCGATCCGGTCGATGTGCTGGTGATCACGCCATTCCCACTGATTCCTGGTGTGGTGGTTCGATGCCGCCCGATCGGCGTTCTGAAAATGACCGATGAATCAGGCGGTGACGCCAAAGTGCTTGCGGTGCCAGTCGATAAAGTGCTGCCTATCTACACCCACTGGCAAAAGCCGGACGATATGAATGATCTGCGCTTACAGCAGATTCAGCATTTTTTTGAGCACTATAAAGATCTCGAGCCAGGCAAATGGGTGAAGGTCGATGGCTGGTACGGCCCGGACGAAGCAAAGAAAGAAATTCTGGCGGGTGTCGAGAACTACAAGCGCGAGCTGAACAAGGCTTGACGCATCCGGCTCAAGACTTGAACGGGTTACGCTCGTTCAATTCGCCGACATACGCCTCCATGCCCTTGCCTTCCTGACGTAGAAAGCGCTCCACCGCATCCGAGAACGAAGGATGCGCCAGCCAGTGGGCGGACCAAGTTTGCTGCGGTAAAAAGCCGCGTGCCATTTTGTGTTCGCCCTGAGCGCCGCCTTCAAATGCGGCGATACGGTGCGCGATACAAAACTCCAGCGGCTGGTAATACGCGGTCTCGAAATGTAAGCAAGCGTGCTGCTCGATACACCCCCAGTAACGACCATACAAAGCGTTCTGATCGTAGATCAGGAGCGAGGACGCAATCGGCAGCCCATCGCGCTCGGCAATCACCAGCAGAATATTGTCTGGCATGGTTTCGCCGATACGCAAAAAGAAATCCAGATTCAGGTAAGGCGTTGAGTAATGCTCGCGATAGGTCTGGTCGTAGCAACTTTTAAAAAATCGCCAATCCGTGTCGCTGGCATCACGCCCCATCACCTGCCGAAGGGTGATCCCGGCGTCATGCACTTTGCGTCGCTCTGCGCGAATGTTCTTGCGTTTTTTCTGCTCCAGGCTTGAAAGAAATTGCTCGAAACTCTCATAGCCCTGGTTCTGCCAATGAAACTGCACACCCTTACGCAGCATAAAACCTGAAGCTGCGAGTTGTTGCGCCTCGTCCTCGGGCGGGTACAGCACATGGGTGGATGATAAGTTGCTGTTACGCTGAACCTCTTGCAGCGCACCGATTAAGGCGGTGCGCGCGTCTGCGTCGATAGCCATCAGTCGCGCTCCAGTGACGGGCGTGAAGGGAATCGCACTCAGTAGCTTGGGGTAGTAATCAAGGCCATTGCGGCGATAGGCGTCGGCCCAGGCCCAGTCAAATACGTACTCGCCGTAGGAATGAAACTTGGCATACATCGGTAGGGCGGCCACCAGCGCTTGTTCGCGCCAGAGTGTCAGGTATTGCGGCTGCCAGCCTTTCTCGTCCGACGCGCTACCCGACTCGTGTAGCGCATGCAGAAAAGCAAACGGCAGAAAGGGATTCGCGCCCGGCTGCGCCTGTACCAATGCATCCCAAGCGGGCTGACCTACCTCCGATAATGAAGAGACAATGCGCGTGCGATAATCCGGGCTATTCGGCGTCTGAGTCATAGACCGTCGGGCTCTCTATCCATACGTTTCTTCGTGATGCCAGTCACTGTAGCCCTTGCCCAAATAAATAGCACCGTTGGTGACCTCGCCGGTAACAGCGCGCGCATCGTAGATGCGGCCCGTCGCGCTGCCGCTGCGGGTGCCGATATTGTGCTCACTCCGGAATTGTCGCTGGTCGGATATCCGCCAGAAGACCTGCTATTGCGGGCTTCATTCTACGCAAAATCACAAAGCGCGTTGCGCGATCTAGCCGCGCAGCTCGCTGATTTACCCGACTTGCGCGTTGTCGTGGGTCACCCGTTACGGGAAGGAAGCAGTGCGCAGTACAACGCAGCTTCTGTCTTGTGTGGTGGCGAGATTCTGCATACCTACCGTAAACACGCATTACCGAACTACACCGTATTCGACGAGAAGCGTTATTTCAATCCGGCGGATGATGTGTGCATGTTTGATGTCAAAGGCACGCGCTTTGCCATCAACATCTGCGAAGACACGTGGTACCCAGAAATGCCGCGCAAGGCGCGTGAGCAGGGCGCACAGGTGCTGCTGGTACTAAATGCATCGCCGTATCACATGCATAAGCAGCATTTGCGTATCGATACCCTTCGCGAGACGGTAAGCCAGCAGAAGATGGGTTTGGTGTACCTCAATCTGGTAGGTGCGCAGGACGAGTTAGTGTTCGACGGCACCTCGTTCGTGTTGGATGGGGCAGGGCAGTTGTGCGCGCAGCTGAAGTCGTTTGAGGAAGATTTCGCGTTGGTCACCTTCGATGATGGCCAACCGCTACCACTGCCGTTGCCGGAGCCCCTGTCGCTTGAGGCGCAGGTCTATTCAGCTCTGGTGCTAGGCGTGCGTGACTATGTCGGCAAAAATGGTTTCCCGGGCGCGATTATTGGTTTATCGGGTGGCGTTGATTCTGCGTTGACCTTGGCCATTGCAGTGGATGCGCTCGGTAAAGACAAAGTTCGCGCCGTTATGATGCCGTCGCCGTACACCGCTGAGATATCGTGGGTGGACTCCCGCGATATGGCAGCGCGGCTGGAGATACGTTACGACGAAATATCGATCGCCGACTGCTTCGATGGATTTCAGCGATCACTGGCGCCGCTATTCGCAGGTTTGCCGGAAGACACCACCGAAGAAAATTTGCAGGCGCGCATACGTGGCACGCTGTTGATGGCGCTCTCTAATAAAACCGGCGCAATTGTGCTCACCACCGGCAACAAGAGCGAGATGGCAACCGGCTATTGCACCTTGTATGGCGATATGGCCGGTGGTTATGCGGTGATCAAAGATATCGTCAAGACCTTGGTTTACCGGCTCTGTGATTATCGAAATGCTATCGACGAAGTGATCCCGCAGCGTATTCTTACCCGCGCACCATCTGCCGAGTTACGGCCGAATCAGCTCGATCAGGATTCGCTGCCACCCTACGATGTGCTGGACGGCATCCTGAAGCTGTACATGGAAGATGGTGAAGGCGTTGCGGAACTTCTGGCCGCAGGGTATCGTAAGCAAGATGTCGACCGAATCACCCGCCTAGTCAAGATCAATGAATACAAAAGGCGTCAGGCACCGGTCGGACCGAGGATTACGCATCGTGCATTTGGGCGCGATTGGCGTTACCCGATAACGTCCAAGTTCAGCGAATAATTTTTTTACTATTCCGTTTGCGAGAGGAGTTCCTGTGAAGCAGATCACCGCCGTCATCAAACCATTCAAACTCGACGAGGTTCGCGAGTCGCTGGCCGCGGTTGGCGTTAGCGGCCTGACCGTGACTGAAGTCAAAGGCTTCGGTCGGCAGAAAGGTCATACCGAGCTGTATCGTGGCGCCGAGTATGTGGTCGATTTCTTGCCGAAGGTGAAGGTAGAACTCGTGGTGGCCGATGACAGCGTTGAAAACGCGATCGAGGCGATTGTGAAAGCGGCGCGCACCGGCAAGATTGGCGATGGCAAAATCTTCGTAACTGCAGTTGAGCAGGTGGTGCGCATTCGAACCGGCGAGACAGGGCCTGACGCGGTTTGATTGTGGCTTAGTCTGATTGAGTCTTAGACGCTGCACTTGGCCTAAGCCAGTGTGCAACTGAAAAAATTAAGATCCCGGCCTGCGCCGGGATCTTACGCTTTCAGCAGTACCATCAACGCGCCGGAACCACCATCAGCCGCGCGCGCAGTGCAAAAGGCAATCACCTCCTCCTTTTGCACCAGCCAGTTTCTGACTTTGCTTTTCAGTACCGGCTTCTTGTCCATAGACCCCAGGCCTTTACCGTGAATAACGCGCACGCAGCGTACGCCGCGTTTCACCGCATCCCGAATAAACTGACCAATGGCTTCACGTGCTTGATCCACACGCAGTCCATGCAGATCGAGCTGATCTTGCGTCACCCAACTGCCGCTGCGTAACTTCTTCAGCACATCCGGGCCGACACCGGGTCGGGCATAGCTGAGTGCGTCGCGCCGCTTACGCTCGGCTTGTGCATGAGCAGCAGCTTTTTCCTGCAAACGCTGCTGCAAGGCCTTCAGTTCAGCAAGGTTTTTCATGCGAAGGCCTCCGTTTTGGCGAACGCGCAGGTAGCGCGTTCGAACCTACTCTTGCGCCTCGAGATAGCGCTGAGCATCCAGCGCCGCCATACAACCTGTACCCGCACTGGTGATCGCCTGACGGTAAATATGGTCTTGCACATCACCTGCCGCGAACACGCCTTCCACCGAAGTCATGGTCGCCATACCGTCTAAACCACTGCGCGTGACGATATAGCCGTTATTCATTTGCACCTGGCCTTCAAAAATACCGGTATTAGGCTTATGCCCGATGGCCACAAACAGACCGTGCACTGTTAGCGAAGAAACCGCGCCATCGGTGGTGCTCTTGATTTTCAGCCCGGTGACACCGCTACCATCGCCGGTCACCTCGTCAAGCGTGTGATTCCACTTGATCTCGATTTTGCCTTCTTTCACCTTCGCCATCAGTCGATCGATCATGATCGGCTCGGCGCGGAACTTATCGCGGCGGTGAATCATGGTCACTTTAGTTGCGATATTCGATAGATACAGCGCCTCTTCGACAGCAGTGTTACCACCGCCAACCACGGCAACTTCTTGGTTCTTATAGAAAAATCCGTCACACGTCGCGCAGGCTGACACGCCTTTGCCCATGAAAGCCTGCTCCGAGGGCAGCCCCAGGTATTGCGCCGAGGCGCCGGTGGCGATGATCAGCGCGTCGCAGGTGTAGCTGCCGCTATCGCCGTCCAGCCGGAACGGGCGCTGGTTGAGGTGAACGGTATGAATATGATCGAACACGATCTCGGTATTGAAGCGTTCGGCATGTTGCAGCAGGCGCTGCATCAGCTCGGGGCCTTGAACCCCCATCGGGTCACCGGGCCAGTTTTCGACGTCGGTGGTGGTCATCAGCTGACCGCCTTGCTCGACGCCGGTGACCAGCACCGGATTTAGATTGGCGCGGGCGGCATACACCGCAGCGCTATAGCCGGCGGGGCCGGAACCAACGATCAGGACACGAGCGTGCTTGGGAGTGGACATGGGAATCTTCAGCGTGAACAAAAAACGGGTGGTGGGGCGGCTTGCTTTCACGGTTTCAAGCGCTCGGACGGAGTATCATCCGGGCTTTGAAGGTGCGATATTGCGCCGCAAAACAGACCGAAATTATAGTGGAACAGCCCGAATCCCTGCGGGCTGCTAAAAACCAGTCATCCATGACCCGAACCGGCACTAGTTACTCGCGCGCCCAGCCCGAGACCCCCACCACCACCGATCCGCTGCCGAATCGACTGCTGCGCCTACTGTCCGAGGCGCGCTGGGTAGCGTTCGCAGTGCTGGGCGTTTATCTGACACTGGTGCTGTACACCTACACCCCAGCCGACTCCGGTTGGTCACACGCCGGTATGAGCGCACGTCCGCACAACTGGGGTGGCTCGGCCGGGGCATGGCTGGCTGATTTGATGTTGTACGTGTTCGGCTTCTCTGCCTGGTGGTTCTGCATCGCGCTGCTCGCCTCGGTCTGGGTGAGCTACCGCTATCTTGCTAGTCGCTTCTTGCTGAACAAACAGCAAGAGAAACGCCACCGTTTCGAAACCGCTATTCGCGGCAGCGGCTTTGTGTTGCTGGTGCTGGGCAGCTCAGCGCTCGAGTACATGCGTATGTATAGCTGGAAGGTACAGCTACCGCGCGACCCTGGCGGGGTACTGGGCGAGACATTGGGTAGCGTCGCGCAAACTTCGCTCGGCTTCAATGGCGCCACGCTCATCCTCTTAATGCTGTTCGGTCTCGGTTTCTCGCTGTGCTTCCATGTGTCATGGCTGGCAGTCGCTGAGAGACTGGGCGGCGCTATCGAGGGTGCCGCGCAATGGGTGCTGCAAATGTACCGCGCGTACCAGGATCGCAAGATCGGTGAAGTGGCCATCGTCAAGCGTGAAGAAGCTGTCGTCAAAGAACGCGAAAAATTTGTCGAAGCGCCACCGATACAGATCGTGCCGCAAGTGGTGCATGTGCCTAAGTCCGAGCGCGTTGAGAAAGAGAAGCAGGTATCGCTGTTTCTCGATATGCCGGATACCAACCTGCCACCGCTATCGCTGCTCGATGAGCCACCGGTTGAACAAGAAACTGTAAGTGTTGAGACACTGGAGTACACCAGCCGTCTGATCGAGAAAAAACTGGGCGACTTCGGCGTTGAGGTCAAAGTGGTTGCAGCCTATCCGGGGCCAGTAATTACCCGCTACGAGATCGAGCCCGCGACCGGTGTCAAAGGTAGCCAGATCGTGAACCTCGCACGCGACTTGGCGCGCGCGCTGTCACTCACTTCGATTCGTGTAGTGGAAACCATCCCTGGTAAAAACTACATGGGCCTCGAGCTGCCCAATCCCAAGCGGCAGATTGTTCGTCTGTCGGAGATCGTTGGCTCCAAGGTTTACAACGACACCTCATCCTTGCTGAGCGTGGGTTTGGGTAAAGACATTGCCGGTAACCCGGTGGTGGCTGATCTTGCCAAGATGCCGCACTTACTCGTGGCGGGTACAACAGGCTCCGGTAAATCAGTCGGCATTAATGCCACGATTTTGTCCTTGTTGTACAAGGCCGATCCGAACCAAGTGCGCCTGATCCTGATCGATCCGAAAATGCTCGAGCTCTCGATTTACGAGGGTATACCGCATCTGCTCGCACCGGTAGTCACCGACATGCGTCAGGCGGGCCACGCCTTGAACTGGGCCGTGAATGAGATGGAACGCCGCTACAAGCTGATGTCCAAGCTCGGTGTACGTAATCTGGCAGGCTTCAATCAGAAAATTTCTGATGCTAGTAAAAAATCAGAAAAAATTTCTAACCCATTCAGCCTGACACCGGATACGCCCGAGCCGCTAGAAAAACTACCGACCATCGTGATCATCATCGATGAGTTGGCAGATCTGATGATGGTGGTGGGTAAAAAAGTCGAAGAGCTCATCGCACGTATCGCACAAAAAGCACGTGCAGCGGGTATTCATTTGATCTTGGCAACGCAGCGCCCCTCGGTTGATGTGATTACCGGCCTGATTAAAGCCAACGTGCCGACCCGAATTGCATTCCAGGTATCCTCAAAAATCGATTCGCGCACGATTCTCGACCAACAAGGCGCCGAGGCCTTGCTCGGTATGGGTGACATGCTCTACCTACCGCCGGGCACCGGATTCCCTGTGCGTGTGCACGGTGCTTTTGTGTCTGATGAAGAAGTGCACCGTGTGGTTGAACATCTGCGCGCACAAGGCGAGCCTAACTACATCGAGGGCATACTCGAAGGCGGCGTTGCCGAGGGTGGTGAACTAGGTGGCATCGATGGCCCGGCTGGCGAAGCAGACCCCATGTACGATCAAGCGGTAGCGATCGTGCTGAAGCATCGTCGTGCGTCTATTTCATTGGTGCAGCGTCATCTACGTATTGGCTATAACCGCGCGGCTCGTTTGCTCGAGCAAATGGAGCAGAGTGGTTTGGTGTCATCCATGCAGTCGAATGGCAACCGTGAAATCTTAGTACCTCATACTCAGGCAGAGTGAACGTGTTCAAGCGAAGCAACGTGGTGAATCGCCCCCCTGTTTTTTCTGCGGGTTTGGTGACTTTCGTTGCGATGGTCAGCCTTATTGGCATGCCGACTATGGCGTCCGCTAATGCACTTGAACAGTTCAAACGCTTCGTTACCGAAACCCGCTCTGCACGTGGCGAGTTCAATCAACGTATGGTCAAAGGCGAAGGCGATAAGGTGCGCGTCTCAAGTCAGGCGAGCGGCACCTTCGCGTTTTCACGTCCGGGTAAATTCATCTGGAACTATAAAAAACCCTACGAGCAGGTGTTGCAGTCAGATGGCACTAATTTGTACATCCATGACCAAGACTTGAATCAGGTAACTGTGCGCGCCTTGGGTAATGCGATCGGCTCATCGCCTGCAGCGATTCTGTTTGGTAGTAACGACCTCGAGAAAAACTTCACCCTATCCGATGCTGGCAATAAAGATGGTATCGACTGGTTGCAGGCCATACCCAAGAATAAAGACACCCAGTTCGAACGTATTGGTATTGGTCTACGTGATGGTCTGCCGGTAGGGATGGAATTACGAGACAGCTTTGGTCAGGTGTCCGTGATTAACTTCACCCGCTTTGAAAAGAACCCTTCACTACCTGCAAACCAGTTCAAGTTCGTGATGCCCAAGGGCGCTGATTTATTGCAGCAGTAGCGTGATATGGCTGCCCCTCTAGCCGAACGGCTGCGTCCCGCAACACCTGATCAGGTTATCGGCCAGCAGCATTTGCTTGGCCCCGGTAAACCGCTGCGGGTTGCGTTTGAATCCAAACAGCCCCATTCCATGATTCTGTGGGGTCCGCCCGGCGTCGGCAAGACCACACTGGCGCGCTTGATGGCCCAGGGCTTCCATGCAGAATTCATCGCACTATCAGCGGTGCTATCCGGTGTAAAAGATATCCGCGAGGCAGTCGAGCGCGCACAACTACTGCAGGCGACTTCTGGCCGACCAACGATCTTGTTTGTCGATGAGGTTCATCGCTTCAATAAAAGCCAGCAAGATGCTTTTCTGCCGCATGTGGAAAGTGGTTTATTCACCTTCATCGGCGCCACCACCGAGAACCCCTCATTCGAAGTCAATAGTGCGTTGTTGTCGCGGGCGGCAGTCTATGTGCTGCAACCTCTGAACGACGAAGACCTCTCGCAGTTGCTGATGCGCGCCCTGACGCTTGATGAGGTTTTCGGTATCGAAGAAGAAGCAAAAGCGATGTTGGTTGCCAGTGCCGATGGCGATGGCCGCAAGTTGCTCAACAATACCGAAATCGTCATGCGTGCCGCAGCCCAAAGCGGCTCGAGCACAATCACTATTGCAGTGTTACAGCAGACGCTCGGTGATGCGCTTCGTCGATTCGATAAAGGCGGTGACGCTTTTTATGATCAGATCAGCGCATTGCATAAATCGGTGCGCGGCTCGAACCCCGATGCCGCGTTGTACTGGCTGGTACGAATGCTCGATGGTGGTGCCGATCCACGCTATTTATCGCGGCGCCTGATTCGTATGGCGACAGAAGACATCGGCTTGGCAGATCCGCGCGCACTGCGACTTAGCTTGGATGCTGCCGAGACGTATGAACGGCTCGGCTCACCCGAGGGCGAGTTGGCACTGGCCGAGGCGACGGTTTATCTTGCCTGCGCCGCTAAATCCAACGCCGTCTACAACGCCTACAACCAGGTGCGCGCTTTCGTCGCTAAAGACCAAAGCCGCCCGGTGCCTGAGCATTTGCGCAATGCGCCGACTAAACTCATGAAGCAGCTTGGGTATGGCAAGTTGTACCGATACGCGCACAATGAGCCCGAAGCCTATGCCGCTGGCGAAACCTACCTGCCCGAAGGCTTGGGCGACCCCGGTTGGTACCAGCCCACTCCGAGAGGACTCGAAGGGAAGATTGCCGAGAAGTTGGCGTATCTGAGAAAGCTTGATGAAGAGGCGAAGGAGAAGGGGGCGAAGTAATTCTTTTCGTGTGTAGTGCGTTAGCTTGATTTTCTAGACGCTCAATGACCGATAGGCTGGGGGTGCAGCCGCAGCCCAAGTGCTAACAGAACTTTCAATATGGTCGAGAAGCTAGGATTACCTTCTCCGGACAACGCTTTGTAGAGACTCTCGCGCCCAAGCCCGGTATCTCGAGCGAGCTGCGACATCCCTTTTGCGCGCGCCACATTACCAAGCGCCTTTGCGATAAAGGCAGCGTCATCACTCGCTTCTTCAAAGCAGGCCTGCAGATACAAGGCAATCGATTCATCGTCGGTAAGATGTTCAGCGCTATCCCATTTTTTGAGAACATGTTTTTTCATATGCTGTCTCTTAGTCGGCCAAGCTCGATTTTGGCCTGTTCGATATCTTTTAGTTGCGTAGATTTGTTGCCACCTACCAGTAGCAGGACAAAATCTAATCCTTGGAGAGCAAAATAGAGGCGATATCCCGGCCCATAGTGAATTCTGGCCTCATAAATTTTATTTCCGACTGACTTATAGTCACCGAGATGACCGTCCTCAATGCGATCAATCCGCGCCTGGACGCAGGCTTTTGCTTTTGCATCCCGCAGACTCCTGAACCATCGATCAAATCGATCGGTTACGTAAATCATCGGCATTCAAATTGTATAAAATGGGATACATTCTGTCAAGTGGTTTACTTGCCGGAGCGGCGCTGAAGCCCTGACAATAGCGCCGCGAATTCACGCGAACAATCCGATTTCGTTTGCCTCCGTCAAGTTTGGAACATTCACGGCAATTGGTACAATGGTGCCAAATCCTCCACCCCAGCGATCCCATGATCGATATTCATCTCCTCCGTAAAGACATCCACGCCGTTGCCGAGCGCCTCGCCCACCGAAAATTCAAGTTAGATGTCGACGCTTTTAATGCGCTCGAGAGCGAGCGCAAGGCGATACAGACACGTACCGAAGAGCTTCAAGCCCAGCGCAATAGTCTCTCCAAACAGATCGGCATTTTGAAAGGCAAGGGCGAAGATGCCAGCGCCGTCATGGCGCAGGTGGGCGGCATCGGTGATGAACTCAAAGCCTCTGCCGAGCGCCTCGAGGCGCTGCAAGAGCAAATCTCTGCCTTTGTTCTGCTGATACCGAATATCCCGCATGAATCGGTACCGGTGGGGCATGACGAAACTGGGAATGTCGAGCTGCGTAAAGTCGGCACGCCGCGTCAATTTGATTTCGAGGTCAAAGACCACGTTGATCTTGGCGAACCCCTTGGGCTAGATTTCGATACCGGCGCAAAGCTCTCCGGCGCACGCTTCACCGTCATGCGCGCTGGGATTGCACGTCTACACCGGGCGATCGCACAGTTCATGCTCGATACGCATACCGCTGAGCATGGTTACACCGAGTGCTATACCCCTTACATTGTGAGCGGCAGCACCCTGCAAGGTACCGGGCAACTACCAAAGTTCGAGGCTGATCTATTCGCAGTCAAGAAAGGCGGGCAAGAAGGCGAAAGTGAGCCGCTATATCTGATCCCTACCGCAGAAGTCACGCTGACTAATTTCGTCAATGATGAGATTGTCCCTGCCGAATCGCTGCCGATGAGATTGGTCGCGCACTCACCGTGTTTCCGGTCTGAGGCAGGCAGCTACGGTAGAGATACGCGCGGCATGATCCGTCAGCACCAGTTCGATAAGGTCGAGATGGTGCAAATCGCTCATCCCGAGCAGTCGTACCAGCAGCTGGAAGAAATGTGCAGCCATGCCGAGAATATTCTCAAGAAGCTTGGCCTGCCTTATCGAGTGATGGCGCTCTGCACCGGTGACATGGGCTTCGGCGCTGCCAAGACCTACGATCTCGAGGTGTGGCTACCTGCGCAGAATACGTATCGAGAAATATCGTCCGTGTCCAACTGCGAAGCCTTTCAGGCGCGTCGCATGCAGGCCAGATTCAGAAACGCACAAGACAAACCCGAGTTACTGCACACGTTAAATGGCTCTGGGCTGGCCGTTGGGCGCACCCTGGTCGCTATTCTGGAAAACTATCAGCAAGCCGATGGCAGCATCGCAGTGCCAGAGGCGCTGTGGCCGTATATGGGTGGGTTGAAAGTTCTGAAGGCCTGATTATCACTGTCGCAAGGCCGGGTGGCATGTAGGTGCCATAGGGAATCTGCTACAATCCGCCGCTTCCGGAAACGACCACACCGTTTTCGACCTGGAGAGGTGGCAGAGTGGTCGAATGTACCTGACTCGAAATCAGGCGTACCGCAAGGTACCGTGGGTTCGAATCCCACCCTCTCCGCCAAGTAATATGAAAAATGCCCGCTGATTTCAGCGGGCATTTTGCTTTTGAGTTGTGCACAGCGTTGTACCTGCAGATATCGCGCGAGGGATTCGAAGGATTTCGCTTGTATGCCGAGCTGCGTCCAGCAGGTTATAGGCGTTCCTACTTTATTCAACACTGACCTGTTTTGAATATCATATTTATTTTTCCAAATGGATGTTGATAATCTTTTTCTCATCCGTAGCGAGAGAAAATTGAGCTTCTTGCCAGCGAGGTGCGCGCATCAGTGGGCGAATGTTATTGGAGACTCCCCATGCTTCAGTAGGCATTCCCACAAAGTTAGTATCAACTTTTTTATTTGTATTTTCATCGTGAGCGACTGATACAGCATAATTACCTATAGTTATGTCCGTGAACTTGCAGGTAACTTCATCTGAGTCTGCTGCTAACCAAATAGTTTGTGGTTTAGCTAGCTCCATTGGAAAACCATCGGCTGATTTAAATAACGCGCAAACAACGTCGCCTTTATTTTTTTTGATTCCTGTAACCTTGACTGTCAGTTCCTCACTTTGGGCTGATAGGCAGACGCAAATCAAAGCGCTGAGCATTGTTAAAAATAATGAGGATGGTTTTGTTGTTTGCATTGAATGCTCCTTAGTTGTTAAGTACTAATGTGATCAATGCTAACATAAAATGTGATCGATGATCACATGGGTGATATTATTCAGTCATGACGATAAAAAATAAGGCGGTTCAAATTAATTGCAGAGCACGGCGTTGATGTTTTTTCAATCCGGCAAGCGGCTGGAATATTGGGCGTAGCATCTAGTGCTGTATATCGTCATTACCAAGACAAATCAGCTTTATTAAAAGCTATTTGTGAAGATGGGTTTTTCCGGCTTGGACAACAATGGATTGACTTGATTGAAAGCCCTGCCGCGAGTATTGATTCCACTCCTCAGGCGATTAGTCTGGCAAAATTTTCGGCGGGTGCAGATGCTTATTTTAAATTTGCCACTGAAAATCCAGTTTTATTTCAACTAATGTTTGGACCCTATGGCACTGGTTCTGCAAGCTGGTCATTGTTTCAGGTTCATTCTCCGGATAATCCTTTCACAATGTTGTGCAAAGCCTTGGATGATCTTAAGGATGCGCGAGTCATTAGTGATAACGCCCGCGAGAACGCTGAATACTTAGCTTTTTCTATGATTCATGGTGTTTCATGCTTGGCGGTATCCGGAGCCTTTACGGGTATGACACGTGATCAAATGTGGAAACAATTGGCCTTAGTAAAAACAAATTTCATAAGCGGGCTATGCGCACAAAAATAGTAGGGCTTAGCGCAAGTTAAAGTGTTCGAATCCCCACCATCAGCAGAAATGAGGTGCTTAAAAGCTGAGCAGGTTAGTGGAACGAACTTTTTTGGCCCGCCAGAACACATGCCCGGTAAGGGGCATTTTTTTGGGTGGAGACAAGCGAGGTCAATGCGGACTTCGCGTGGAATATATAGTGTGGCCGCGCGAGTTGTATCAACAATTAGCCCGTCGATGATCCGCTACCAGGCGGTCATCAAATTTCATTTCTGGATGTCTAAGTGCCCGGTGCTTAGTCGTGCGCCCTTTCATACGTTTGCGCCACAACCGAAAAGAGTTAGGCTGAAGCTCGTGTCGCATGAGGCGAATAACGTCCGCCTCTGACCAGCCGATGCGCTCCTGAATGGTCTCAAAGGCAGTACGATCTTCCCAAGCCATTTGAATGATGGCTGAGATATCCCCTTCTGAAAGGCTTGCATAACGTTGAGAGAATGTAGCCCCCACGGCGACGCTCCATGACTAAAAGACGATTTTCTAATTCCACCGATTACTTAACTTCGCAGGAAGTCTGCCTCTAAACAATAATTCCTCAGTGTGCACTGGGGTGAGGCTTCGAACTGAAGATCATATTGTGTGGGCTTGTTATAGTCCTGTAGCCTATCTTTTATTGTCAGATTTTATAAAAGAAGCCATGAAAGGCCTTATGAAGTTAACCGCATACAAGGTAAAAGCATGAAGCAAGTTAGTTCGGCTGTCATTGAATTGCGAGATCTACATCTCGAGACAAACATCGGAACTTATGGTCCCAGCGACACTAAGCCAGATGTTCACATCCTCGATTTGACACTTGGAATTTCAGTCAATCAGGTGGTCATTGCCCAAGATGGTATGGAGCACGTGTTTGATTATGACCCACTAGTCACGGAAATCGACCGTCTCGCCGAGGACGTTCACTATGATACGCAGGAACGACTGATCACGCGCATTGCAAGTGCATGTGCAGCATACCCGGCCATTCAGTTCATGGAGATATGCCTGAAAAAGTCACCCGTACGATCGGGTACCGGATCACTGGGCGTTCGCTTGAAGCTTGATGAAGCCGCAATTACTGCACTTCGATCGGGTTAAATCAGGCCCACTGTGTAGAAGGATCTAATCTCGCTTTAGCGGCTTAAATTCGCTCCCTTAGATAGTTTTCAGCTACTAAGGGCAGCGATTCAATTTCGCAGAAGCCGAGTTGGCAAGACATCACCTCAGTGCATAGGCGCTGCTAACCTCAGCTTAAATTTTTATGCCGCAAGAGAACCTGGATATATCGCCCGACCATTTGCCTGCTCGTTTATGGCAAGAACTAACGCGTGCGCCGCATGACAGGCACCACGATTGGCGCACGCCGATTTTGGCTACACAGGGCATTGATGGGAGCGGCCCTCAAGCGCGGACAGTGGTACTCCGGCATGCCGATGCAAGCTTGTGGACTTTGCGTGTCTATACAGACGCACGCTCTGCGAAATGTTCAGAGCTTTTGGCACAGCCATTGGCGCAATTGACCTTTTGGAGCAAGCGACTCAATTGGCAGTTACGTGTGTCTGCGCTGGCAACGGTTGATTTTGAGGGCGAGCAGGTCAATGCTGCCTGGGAGCGTGTGGGGCAATCACGCGCTGCTGCCGACTATCTGAGTGTGTTACCGCCCGGTAATCCCCAATCATCTGGCGAGCCCGCTACGGAACACTCGGGAAATTCTCCGCATGGGCATCATTTGGCGATTTTGAACTTTAAAGTGTGCTCAATGGACTGGTTGGCGTTGAGCAAAGATGGGCACCGCCGAGCAAGGCTCACACCCGCTGGCATGCTGCAGTGGTTGGTGCCATGAGCTATCTCGCTTAGGCGCTTAAAGGCGCTCATAAGTCTGGTAACTTTCGAGGTTCGATCGAGGCGTAAACCGCGCCTGTTACACCAGCATGGTCCGATCGAAGTGCTCGACCGAACTAGCTGGCGAATACACATTATTCGATTACTGTCAGGCGGGACATGTACATTGAGCCATCAAGGCTTTTTGTCGACAGCAACTGCCCAGTTTCCTCTGAGTCCAAAATACAGACCACCTGCCCAAAGAGAAAAGTGCATGTAATCGGTCATGATGAATGTAATCAGGCTTTCAGGCTTCAAGACTGTCCAAATGACGCCAGTTACAACGCAGCACATCACAATTCCGCTAAAGCGAGTGATCAAATCACCTAACACAGCCAAGATCGCGATATCTTTTACCTTGGGAAGTGTAACTAATCCACCGACCAACAGACCGAGTCCAGCAGCAACTTCACCGTAACAAACAAACCACCAGACAAGCGCAGGTATGCCCATTCCTTGTCCCACTGCGGGGTCGAATGGAAACTTGCTGAGTCCTTGATTGATGAACATTATTGCCAAAGGTATCCTCAAAAGGATGTGGCTAAGGCTAATATCTGGCAACTGCCGCCAATAATTTTTTACGTTGATAGCATCAGGTAGTCTTTGAGTTAACATTTGAATCTACTTTCTTTGAAATTAGTTATCAATACAATCAAAGTCTTGTTGTGTCTCTTACGCTTTCTTTGCGTAAGCTGAGCACCAGCCTTTTGCTGCGACTTGTTTACCTGCAAAAATCGCACACAAGCCTGCAGAAGCGCCTGCGGGTGCTTGAAACAAAGCGCAGTTGCTACATAATTGTCCTGCGGCGTACTTTGGCTGTTTTGCCTTATCAACCTTTGTGGCGTCTGCTTTGTACCCCAGTGAGCTTGCTTGCGCGTCTGTCTCTACCACCATAGCTTGTGCCTGTGCATTACTAACAGCGATCAGCGCTAACCCACTCGTAGCAACTTGCATAAGGAATATTCTTCGGCTGCTTTTGTTTTCTGTCGACATAACGTCTCCTGATTTATAGAAAAAAGAAAATGCTGACTCGGGCTAAAAATTGAGAAAACTTTTTTCAAAATAGACCGAACTCTCGGACATACTTTTAAAAATTTTGTGTATTCAAATGCTATTGCGTTTAAAAATTCACGAAACTTTATACCCGCGGTGATGCTTTTTTATTCAGACAATCGCTGCTAAACGCGGGAAAGCGGTAGTGCCTGAAATCAAATCTTAGGATCGCTGCTTTCGTCGGCAATTACTTCTCACGGTTTACCCGAGATTGCGCCTTTAACTTTGTCCTTGATCTCCACCAGCTTTTTGACCTTGGAGCCCATTTGCATGAGGCTGGCGAGTGTCGACGAATCCATTCGAAGCACGTCATCAAGCCAGTTAGTCATCAGATCAATGAATCCATGCATTTGCCTCATTCGCTCTTGGGCATGGATGTCTTCGGCGACGCTGGGCTGCTCCATCAAAGCGTCTCGCAACATCGAAAGCGTTGGATCAATTTCCCTCTTGCGCCTTTCGGCTGCCAGCGTTCGAAAAATAGCCCACATATCTTCTGGCGCCTGGAAGTACTCTCGCCTATCGTTGGGCTGGTGAAAGAGTCGAACGAGGTTCCAAGATTGAAGTTCCTTTAAGCCCATGCTCACGTTAGAACGCGAGAAACCCAAGGCTTCGCCGATGTCGTCAGCGTTTAGCGGCTTGGAAGAGACATAGAGCAGGGCATAGATCTGTCCCACTGTTCGGTTGATGCCCCATCGGCTGCCCATTTCACCAAAGTGCATGACAAAGCGCTGTGTAAGTGGAGGTAAGTTCATATTCTTCCGCGTTCTGATCTTTCAATAATAACTGAAATTACCGGAAGGTGTGGAAGGGCTCCTCTACATAAACCTTTCTTTTTATGCAACCTTAGAATCCGAGATAAGGATCCGCCGACGGGCGTACCGTAAAGGATGTGTCTTGTGCTGGATAGGTTGGGGCTACGGAATTTTCTAGCCCGCCAGAACATATGCCCCGTAAGGGGCATTTTTTGGGCGGGGAGAAGCGAAGTCCCTGCGGACTTCGCGTGGAGGATTCGAAGGGTTTGGCTTGCAAGCCAAACCGCGGCCTGTAATACGTAGGCGAATCGCACCCTCTCCGCCAGAACACATTCGGACGCTCAATATTGATCCAAGCTCCGAAGTCGTGATTACTTCTTACCACATGCGATGTCCAATTCAACTTTAACTAGCGTGTCTGGAACAATTCGGTCCCATATCCATTCGCTCTCATTGAATGTGTCAGACAAAACAACATCACCAGTACCCAATGGACCAGAATACTGAAGCACCGAAGTCATTGCCAATGTCTCATACTTGCAGTTAAACGCTAAGAGTGATTTGGCTGATTTGTACCTACCCCCATCTGTGTTAGTTCGCACCTGAGGAAATTCATACATCACCCACATCTGTGCAGTTATGCCATCTTTTTTTATCGTAGATTTATCATGATAGTGAGTAAGATCATCCGCTTTACCCGTCATCTCCCACTTTGCCCAAGACACCGAGCAAACCATCATCAATACAACAAAGAGTAGTCGTTTCATTGCAAGCTCAATCTTTTTGTTTGATATTCATCTTCCAACCAATAACCATACCGAATCACCCACAAACTTCGTCGTCTATTTCCGATTCAGCGCCATCGCTTGGCGTGACAATTTGTTCTACAGATCTTTTTCCGCGCCGCGTCGATTTTATCAGGCAATAGCGGAAATACATTTCAGCGGCAAGCAATCAAAAACCTTTCGGACAGAGCTGTCTCTGGCGGAATGTGCGTCCAATCTCCCGGCGTATTGTGGCTATGCAAGACTCTTCCGCGCGCAAAATGCTCCGAGTGCCCACTTAAAGACAAGGCCCGTACTCGTTCTTTCGAGCAGTCAAATTCCTCATGAATCTGATTTGACAACAGCCCATCACTACCTGTTTGATTAAAATTCACCAAAGAAAAAATACTTACCAAGTGTTTATTAGTTTGCATCTTGGTTAGATCAACATAGTGCTTATCACCGTTATCCGCCTTAGAAAAAAGCAGCCAGTCAGCTGAAGCAGAACAACAAACCATCATAAGCAAGATTGGCAGCAACCTCATTTCAATCCCCCAGCGATTACAAATTGATCGGTCTACTTTATCATCTGTGCATACCAGCGTTGGTAGTGCTGTTCATTAAGCACCAAAAGACCAAGGATATCGCCCGCCATGTGTGCCCACTACCAAGCCGTCACTGATGTTCCAACCCTGCGGCGTCATTTTGGAGTCGATACTTCATCAGCAGAAGCGCGGGCTGATGTTTGGCCGGCCTACAGTAGTGTGTTTATTCGTCGCCATCCACATGCCGACGTGGGTGATGAGGCGGTGCCCGAGCGTGAGTTATCGGTAGGTCGGTTCGGCATGATTCCGCATTGGTCCAAGGACGACAAGATCAGTCGTCATACCTACAACGCTCGTAGCGAGACTGTGATGGAGAAACCCAGCTTTCGGGATGCCTGGCGCCGTTCGCAGCACTGCATCATTCCAGTAGCTGGTTTCTATGAACCCGATTGGCGCACCGGACGAGCCAAATCCACCCGTATTGAATCTGCCGACGGTGCGCCCATGGGGGTTGCGGGCCTTTGGAGCACATGGCGAGCTCCAAATGGCGAGCAGCTCGAGAGCTTCACCCTGCTGACGATTAATGCCGATAGTCACGGGTTGATGCGGCAGTTTCACAAGCCTGAAGATGAAAAACGCATGATCGTCATACTGCCGGTCGAGCGCTATGACGACTGGCTTCGTGCAAAACCTGAACAAAGCCTGGGTTTCTTGCAGCCGTATCCAGCCGATAAGCTGTGCGTCGCCGCCGAATAGTTAAGTACCCCACGCCAGAGCGGACAGTCCCAAATCACGCATGATTAGCCAAGATCGCAAGCGAGAAATAGATAGCTAAGCCGCACGGCTGGTTTATGATGCGCCAACAGCAGGGGGGCGAATCATGACAACTATCAATTACCCGAACGGCGACCAGTACATTGGTGAAATCTTCAATGGCAAGTACATTGGGGTCGGGACGCTGCTATTTTCTAACGGCGACAAATATGAGGGCGAGTTCAAAGATAATCGCTACCACGGTCTAGGCGTTTTAATTTATGCGAGTGGCGACCGCTACGAAGGGCAGTTCGATTCAGGTCACTACCATGGCCGCGGTACTTATTTTTATGCCAATGGTGATAAGTACACGGGCAGCTACGAGCAAGATCATCAGCACGGCAGAGGCATGTTCAACTTTGCTAATGGCGATATCTACATTGGTGATTTCGCCGACGACAAAATCCAAGGTGAAGGAACGCTGACATTTGCTAGCGGTAGCAAATACAAAGGGCAGTTTGAAGACGGCCAGCCGCACGGTAAAGGTGTTTATCTTCACAGCAATGGTGACCGCTACACGGGTGAATTCGTCGCCGGTGAAAAATCAGGTCAGGGAACGGAGAGCTATGCCGATGGTCGCCCGACAAAAAAAGGCGAATGGATGAATGGTCGTTTTAATGCCCGAAAAGGCTGACCCGAACGCGTCATCATCAGAGAGGCCTCTGATAAAGCCCAGCTACCGGGCTGACATTGACGGCTTACGCGCCCTTGCCGTACTCGCCGTTATCGCGTTTCATGCTTTTCCAGAATGGGTATCTGGCGGCTTTATCGGGGTTGATGTTTTCTTCGTTATCTCAGGCTTTCTGATCACCACCCTGATCCAAGACAGTCTTCAACAGCAAAGCTTCAGCTTCCGCGCGTTTTATGCCAGTCGTGTGCGGCGACTTTTTCCTGCCCTTGTGATTGTCCTACTCGCCTGCCAAGTATTCGGCTGGTTTGCATTGCTTGCCAACGAATACAAAGCTCTTGGCAAGCATATCGCTGCAAGTACAGCATTCATTCCTAACTTCATCTTCTGGAGCGAGAGCGGCTATTTCGATTACGCCGCCGACGCCAAGCCGTTACTCCACCTCTGGAGCCTGGGTATTGAAGAGCAGTTTTATTTATTCTGGCCCATCGTCATTTGGCTTGGGTTGAATTACAGAGTTAGTGTGTTCAAAGTTAGTATTGCGATATTTCTGGGTTCGCTGGCGTTGAACCTGATGATGATCGAGGAAGCACCTTTAGCGGCTTTTTTCTCTCCCCTTACCCGAATGTGGGAACTGCTTTCCGGATGCTTGCTTGCCTACTTGGTGAGCTCCAAACCGCCAGCTTTCGAAGCCTTTAACGCTAAGCTTGGCTCGATCAAATTGATTCGTCATGCTATTTCATTACTTGGCTTGGTGTTGCTACTACTAGGGGCAATTCTTTTTGATCAAGACATGCTGTATCCCGGTGTTTGGGCATTGGTGCCAGTACTCGGTACGTGCTTCATCATCTTCACGGGTAATCAGTCTTGGATCAATACATCGGTGCTTTCTAATCGCTTCCTTGTCTGGATTGGATTGATCAGCTTCCCTTTGTATTTGTGGCATTGGCCGTTGCTATCATTTGCGAGAATCATGGAAGGCAGCAAGCCTGACTGGCAGATCCGTGCTGTTTTGGTTGCAGTGTCATTTGTTTTGGCCATCCTGACTTACTACTTCATTGAGCAGCCAATTCGTTTCGGGAGAAATCTGCGTTTCAAAACGTATGTGCTAATCATGGCGATGAGCCTATTAGGAGCGCTAGGCCTGGCAACCTATTCGCAAGATGGTTTCAAATCCCGAACTACCGATAAAGCGATAGAAGCACAACTAACCGACTTGAAATTCGATATTCCTGACAGCGAAGGGTGGTATTGCCAGGATATGAATCACGATAGTCCGCGGTGTCATTCCACCGGACCCAACCCATCAGTCGTTGTCATCGGTGATAGCCACGCGCTGACGATTTACTCAGGGCTAAGAGAGCGCTTTAAAGCAAAAGGTCAGGATATCGGTCTGTATGGTGCGAGTGATGGATGCCCACCGCTATTGAATGTGGTTATTCAAGACCAGGGTGGTGACTTCAGAAACTGCCTAAAAAAAGGTACTCAGGCGGTTCAGCGTGTTATTGCCGATGCGGCGATTAAAGAAGTCATCTTGACGAGCAGAGGGCCGATGTACACCACCGCAAAAGGCTTTGGTGATGTTGAACTAGAGCAGTTTGGGTCGTGGGTTCTACATTTTGATGGCGAAGACAAAGGCGTACGAAGTAATGAAGAGGTGTTCGCCTTAGGCCTAACAAAGACGCTGGATGCTCTACTGGCAGCCGGAAAAAAGCTTACCTTCTTACATGACGTGCCAGAGCTTGGCTTCGATATCAGGAGTTGCTTTGCTTTTAGGCCATTGACTATAACGAGTAAGGTCGTCAGCCCCTGTGCAGTGAGCAGAAAAGAGTTTGAAGCCAGAACAGAAGCCTACCGAGCGATGGTGAATAAAATTTTGTTACAACGGCCAGAAATCAAAGTGATCGATTTATCTGCCGCCCTCTGCGATGAGAAGTGGTGTTGGGGTGCAAGGGATGATACCTTGTTCTATATCGATGATGACCACCTAAGTCATCGAGGCGCGGATTATGTCGTAAGAAAGTTGTGGGATAAGTTCTAGCAAGTTGTTTTCGCTGGCCCAGCGAGACCTCACTGCTTGGAGAATGCGCGTCGTATGAATGGGTCAACGTTCGGCTGATCCAGCAGCCACCGTACATAGTCTTTCGGTACCTCGCTAATTGGTTTGCCTTTATATTTACCAAAAGGCATATGCGTTGGTACCCGTGCGTCTTCCGATTTCTGCCAAAGCACCTCGAGAGAATCAATCTTCAGATGCTGGCAGATATGTTCAAGTAGGGTTGCACAAATGCGTATATCCGCGCCAGCGGAGTGCGCATTCTTAAGTCTTTCTCGCGCATTGGGTCGGTCAAGCAGATAGAGCAAAGCGCCTTGTTTATGAGATTCCAGTTCCGGCCATACCGCCCTTGCCAGATTCAAGGTGCAAATCCGACGTACATCCGGCGAGCCTGCTACCGTCCAATCAAAATCGACGTTGTGACCGATAAGGTATTCAAGGTCCTTGGGTAATTGAAAGGTGCTCGATAAAGCGCAATCAGCCAGTTCCTCGTCAAGAATATGATGGGTGGCTAACGCAGCCAGGCCAATTGGCTTGCTTGGTTTGTACCGCTGCTCAAAGCCCTCTCCCAGCGTAAGTGGCGATAGTGACGTCACCTCAAGCCAAGCTGCTTCAATAACTTCCGGCGAATCGAGTCCAGTAGTCTCGGTATCAAAAATAATGGCCTTGGGCATATTAGGATCTGTTTTTATATTCGGAAAAGACGTTCATCGGATTTGTGTTCTTCATGATATCCCCGCAGGGTATCCACAAACTTTCGGATGCAATAAGTCAGGTTAGGCATATTCAGTTTGAATGGATAGTACAGGACATAGTTACCGATGAGGCCAACTTCACGGTTATCCCAGCGGAGCGCGGGATAGCGAATCATAAATGACTGGAAATTTGCCGCGGCTGGGATTTCCTGTAATTCTTTATTAGTAAGCTCGTGACAGAGAATAAGTTCGAGAGCTACTAGTCGGCGCAGGATGATGTCAGTTTATATGACTGAGCAAGCCACTCGATACCAGTTTCGTCGATACTTTGTTGGTTAGACCATTGCTCGATCAGCTCAAAGCCATTCGATGCAAACAAGCTCTGCAGTTCCTCCCCGCGATGCAGTTGAAACAAGCGACCTTCTTCATCGCGATGCTGTTTATCGATGCCGGATTTTTTAGCAGGGATGGCGACAATCGCGCGTCCGTGAGGTTTTAGGCAAGCGCGTAGCGAATTCACCGACCGTACAAGTACTTCTTGATTGAGATGCATGAGTACGCCGTAGCAAAGTACCCCATCAAAATTTCCACCGAACGGTATGCCGATCTCGGGTAAGCCGCTAACACTCAGCCGGCCCTCTAGCTCCGGGTGGGTTTGCCGCGCCAACTGTATGAATTCTGCCGAGGGGTCGACGCCGTAGACGTCAAACCCCATGCGCGCGAGTAGTTCCAGATCGCGGCCTGATCCGCAGCCAATGTCGAGGAGTTTGCCGCCCGTCGTGAAGGTGGACTCGAACCTCGCCACGGCGATGCTGCTGACTTGCTCGTAGCGGGCTGCGAGCTCAGGGGCATGGGTATTGTAGTAGGCGAGGGTGGGGTAGTCCATGCGGTGAGTATAGGGGGGGTGCCAAATTGCTGCACTTTCTGGAGTCGCGGTGAACTCTATCGCTATCTGAGATTCCCCCTGCTGAGCGTAAGAAGTTGGTTCATCTCGTTGTTTCGTTTGTGGTTTCAGACAAACAGTTATTTGCTCCGCTGATTGGCATCATCTTCTGCCAGCGATATCCTGCGCAGCCGCTGCGGGATAGTCTTTTTGCGAGCCTTGGTCAATCGTGGACGGTATACCGGTTGATCCTTTGCCTTTATGGTACAGCCTTCGCGTTGGTGCCGACGCCGTTTATGTGTTGCACTGTTTTCAGAAAAAGTCGAGGCATGGCATTCAAACACCAAAGCAAGACATTGATTTGATTCACGAACGATTAAGGGCAGCGCAGGCCCATGCCAAAGGAGCTTGAAATGATCGAGATTGAAAAAGGATCCGGTAATGTGTACCAGGATCTTGGCATGGTCGACGCAGCAGAGATGCAAGTTAAGACGATCTTGGCAGCTAAGATCGGTGAAGTCATCCGACATCGACACCTGACCCAGGTACAGGCTTCGGAGATTTTGGGAATCCCTCAGCCCAAGCTATCGGGAATGCTCCGCGGTCAGTTTCGTGGAATCAGTGAAGCGAAAATGTTGGAGTGCATGAACCGATTAGGTCGCGATGTTGAGATCGTCGTGCGCAAACCCTCTCGTACTCGAGCAACTGGCCGCACCAGCGTGGTATTTGCTTGAGCTGGCACCGACTATATAGGCTGGAACGTTCGATAACGGTGATGCATTAAGGCATCCCTCATGCATCACCCAGTTGCGCCATCACTGCGCCACGAAAACCCTCGGCCTGCACTCCGGCGGCATACCATAACCCGTTGACCTCACCTTATTCTCTGCCGTGAATTCAATCTGAAACCACTGGCACAACGGCGTGATGTACCGAAAATTCCAAACATAGCCACGGTAGCGCGCAAGCCCGAATTGATCGCGCGACATACCGATACGCTCGATCACTTCGCTCACATCCATGCCGGGCGTGATTTGCCGAAAATTTTCCTCAGTTAGCAGCTGCTTGTAGCTAACCACTTTGCCATCAGCGTCAAATTGCAGCGAATAGGTGTGTTTGCCGAATGGCCCGCGCGGGAAATCGAGTCTTTGCGCTTGGCTCAAATCCGGCGGTGCTGGATAGGGGTTGCCCATTTGCGCAATGACTTGTTCGCGCGACAGTCCGATGAAGCGCTCAGAGGGCCCGTAGGTCTGGCAGCCAGCCAGCAGGGCAGTGGTCATTGCGGTTATAAGGCCAGCGAGTCGCAGTGTCAGTGTGAAGTTCATAATGGTCTAAACAAATTGTCCTCAACGGCCATGCAGCGAGCGTTGAAGAAGTAGATCAGTGAAAGCGCTATGATGTCCAAAGTTCTTCGCTGAAGTAGCGATTAACGACGGACACCCTACAACAAAATGCCGCCGATGTCCTTGGCGATTAGTCCCATACAGCATGAATTCCCTTGATTCCGTTGCGCCCAAAGCCGAGTCGCGCCTGGCACTCGTATCTCTGATGCTTGGCGGCGTAGTTTGGGGTCTGGCTTGGTGGCCCTTGAAATACTTTGGTCAGCAAGGCTTGGATGGCCATGCGATTGCACTGACTGCATATGGACTAGTAGCGGTGGTGTCGCTGCCATTGATCTGGCGTGAGCGTCACTTGTGGCGAGGCGAATGGCGTTTGCTGCTCTTGATTGGCCTGCTTTTCGGTATTGCCAACTTCTTGTTCACTTGGGCCTTGATGGTGGGCTCGGTGGTGCGCGGCATGTTGCTGTTTTTTCTGTTGCCTGCTTGGGGTGTGATTGGCGGCAAGCTATTTCTGCATGAGCAGCTTGGGCCGCGGCGTCTAATCGCGGTTGCACTTTGCTTGGTCGGCGTTTTTACTATTGTGGGCGGCGTAGAGGTCTTCGATACGCCGCTCAGCTTTGCCGATGCGGCTGCATTCTTTGCGGGTATGGCTTATACCGGTGCAGGCATTACCAATCGCTTTGCAGTTGCCATACCAATGACAAGCCGCACTACGATGGCGTTTGTCGGTTGCACCACGATCGCGCTATTCGGTTTATTGGTTCATGTGCCTGCAGTGCCTATGCTGGTCGCCAGCGACTGGGCCTTGTTGGTGCTCTATGCTTTTATTTGGTTAGTTGGCGGTACGTTGCTCTCGACGTACGGTGTGACCTATGTGCAAGCGAGCCGCGCGGCTGTCATGCAAGTGCTCGAGCTGATTGTGGCAATGGTCTCTGCCGTACTGCTTGGCGGTGAATCCTTATCAATCGGCGAGATCATTGGTGCCCTGATGATTCTTGGCGCGACGATGATCGAGGCGCTTGGTACGCGATCTTCAGAGTCACCGTAGCGGGCTCGGCAGCTTATCCGTGCACCTTTCTTGTTTTGTTCGGCTCCTTCAACTCAGTTCACTTGTGCATTGGTATCTATGAACTCACTTCGCCACCGACTTTTGCTCATCTCTTTTTCAATGCTATCTGCCATGACCAACGCCCAAACGCTTGATTTCACCAATGCCCAAACCACGGCGCAGATGTGGGTCGTTAATGATGGTGTGATGGGCGGTGTTTCAGAATCACGCTTTCGGCATGACGCCGAGGGCGTAATGATTGAAGGCATCGTCTCGCTTGAAAACAATGGTGGCTTTGCATCGGTAAGGAGTGCAGCAGCATTTGGTGTAGGTACTGTTGCTCTTGAGCTGAAGATCAAAGGGGATGGCAAACGTTATAAGTTCATTCTTCGCACTGACGCTTCACCACGCTCGCCGATGTATCAAGCCGACTTCGTCGCTGCCGAGGGTTGGCACACGTATCGATTCGTGCCGAGCGATTTCAGAGCAAGCTTCCGGGGCCGGGCGGTGGATGCGCCTGACTTGGTATTCGCTGATGCCAAAGAACTGGGTATCTTGATCGCAGACAAGCAAGCCGGCTCGTTTCACCTGCAATTACAAACTATTCGTGCCCTGACTGCCGTCAACAGCGGCCGGTAATGCCCGCCCGGGTAAATCCATGAAGTGAGTCAGGGTTTGGCGATGATTCATTTTGTTTCAAACATTTCATCAGTCATGAGTTTGGACAGGCGCCGTATAAAAGCTGTTTGAGAAATGTTAAGTAATTGTTTTTATGAAAACAATGAAGGAGAGAATTGTTGGAGTGGTAACACTTTATAACCCTTTGAATTATCAATAGCTTTTGCGCTGGCGTTTGCCAAATCAGGAATTTTTCCTGGTGATTTTGCTAAATTGCGCCTCCAATCTTTTTTCGATAGAAGTCTGCTCTTTCGAATACGTCGTTTGTTTTTCCATTTGCACTCGCAGCATTTTTTGGGGTGTATCTTTTTTCAAATCAAAAACGTGTGTGATTTGCTTGAAATCGTTAGTAATTCATGTATGCTGAAAAGCGAATCATGAAGCTGTGCCTACTTTCGGAGTGGTACTTTGTAGCGGAATGATCTCCACGCGCTGTTCTTTGGCTCGTGTAGTAGGTACGTAGGGAAATGCTAGCGGCGAGGAAATGCGAAGCGATGCTGCCCCCAACTCAAACTAGGAGACAAAATGAAAAAAACTGTCGTTTCTCTCTCACTCAGCGCTGTAGCAGCGGCAGCTCTGCTGGCAGCTGTGCCGGCTTCAGCTGTTAATGTGAAGGTTGAGTCCTTCCAAAAAGCGGAGTCGCCATGGGATATGGCCTTCCTTCCAGATGGCACCATGTTCTACACTGAGAAGTGCGGTGGCCTGTCGGTGCGTACAGCGTCCGGCAGCGTTAACAAACTGCTCGGCGTCGGTGGTTCCAGCGGCTACGCTAAAACCAAAGGCGACTTGTTCTGCGATGGCCAGGCTGGTGTTCTCGGCGTTGCAGTTGACCCTGACTTCAAGTCGAACAGCTACATCTACCTGATGTCCAGCTCGCGCGGCGACAACCGTACCTACGGTGGTTACAACAACATCGTGATGCGCATGAAAGTGAATGGTTCACTGTCAGACGTATCTGATATCAAAGAAATCATCAACGACCTCGGCTACAAGCCGAAGAAATCGAACCACCCATTCGGTGGTCCTGGCGCGCACAACGGTGGTCGTATCCGCTTCAGCCCAGCTGACGGCTTCCTGTACGTGACGATTGGCGATAACCACAGCGGCGAGGGTCCTCAGCACCCAACCCAACTGCGTGGCAAGGTCTTGCGCGTTGACCGCGACGGTAATGCAGCACCGGGTAACAACCCACCGTCAGGTTTCGACAAGCGTGTGTTCACCTACGGCCATCGTAACCCACAGGGTATTACTTTCCGTCCAGGTACCAATGAGCCTTTCACTTCTGAGAATGGCCCATGGCACAGCGATGAAGTAACCAAGCTGGTCAACGGCGGTAACGGTGGTTGGGATCCACGCGGTGAAGTTAATGGTCGTCCAGCATGCCCAGACGCATACTGCGGCTATTCGCCTAACCAGATGGGCGCATTGCCTCCGAAAGAGCGCGCAGCGTTCATGCCTATGACTGACCTGAAGGCTTATCCTAAAGCGATGAAACCGGCATGGAACAACAACGGTCTGTCGCAGGGTATGTGCGGTAGCGCCTGGTTGGTTGGTAAGCAGTGGAAAGACTGGGAAGGCCACCTGGCAGTTGGTTACGCTGGTATCGGTATCCACGGCACGCCTACTGGTAACCGCATCGACGTCTTGGATATTTCCAAGGACGGCATGTCATCCAAGCGTGAAGAGTTGTCATGGCCAGGCGTTGCTGGTCGCTTCCGTCACCTGACTACGGGCCCAGACGGCGCTCTGTACGTTGGTGATGAGGCTGCCAACATGATCTACCGTGTTACACCGGAATAAGTAGCGGTTGTGTCTAAACGCGCTGCCCTCGGGCAGCGCGTTTTTTTATGGAGATATTCATGCGTCGCTTTATCGCACTACTGCTGGTCTCGGGTGTGGCCGTTTTCGGCAAGGCCATGGCCGAGGACACTGAACCACTGAATGGCTTATTGTTAAAAAATCAGTGCTTGGCCTGTCACATGATTGATAAACGCAAGTATGGTCCGGTCCTGAGAGAAGTCGCTGCTAAATATGCGGGTGACGCGTCTGCTACCGCCAAACTGGCCGCTAAAATCAAAGCAGGTGGTACTGGCGTCTGGGGCGAGGACATCATGCCGCCCTCAGTCGTGCATGTGGCCGCTGGCCTCGATCTGAAGAGCGTGATCATCACGTTCTCCGAGCGGGTGCAGCCCGCGGGCGCCAGCGACACCGGAAACTATGCCATCCTTGGTGACGACATGATCTATATCTCCACCGC
>JAPLQC010000088.1 GCA_026399895.1 Burkholderiales bacterium | reverse complement strand
GCCAACGGTCGCCGACCATATAGCTCGATGCAAGGTCAATCCCATGGGTATCCGCTGCCGCAAGCAGCGCGCCGGGAAGGGGCTTGCGGCAATTGCACCCGTCACCGCTGTCGTGATAGCAGGTACGGAATTCGTCAATCGGCAGACACTTCTGTAAATGCGCATTAATGGCCTCCACATCGGCTCTTGGCGTGGTTCCTCTAGCTACATCTGGCTGGTTGGTCACCACAATCAACAGCCACCCCGCCTCGTGCAGCAAGTGCATTGCATCAGACACACCGGGCAGGATCTCTAGTGCTGCTAGATCGGCGGGCGGATAAGGCTTGCCATCACGCACTATGGCGCGGTTGATCACCCCATCCCGGTCTAAAAAGACTGCCCGATTCATATTTTTTTCCTCTTCGCAGTCTTACTTGACCGCAGATTCCCATTTGGTCTGGTTAGCTTTAAGCTTGGGGTGCGAGACCAACAAGTGCCACACCACAGCTTGGAACGCTTCGGAATGCGGCGTAATGGTTTCGGGGTTGACCGTTGGCACGATGACGCATGCATCCGCAGCTTGCGCCGTATAACCACCGTCGCGCCCCACAACGCCAGTTACTTTTGCGCCGACAGATTTTGCAAACTTAATGGCTTCCACCAAATTGGGGCTGATGTTCTTCTCCAAGTTGCCGCCCCCCACAGAGAAGATAAACAATGCATCCTTGGGTTGCAGTTTGCTGATCTTGAGCCACTCCACAAACACGGTTGCCCATCCCTCATCATTGGTACGAGCCGTCAGCTCAGACACATTGTCGGTAGGGGCGTAAGACTCAATGCCAACAATCTTGCGGAAATCATTCACTGCGTGGGAGCAATTACCAGCACTCCCGCCTACGCCTAGGAAAAAAATGCGCCCCCCATCTGCTTTTACCGTTGCCAGCAGGTCTGCCATTTTTTCAATGGCAGGCACATCCATTTTTTGGATGATCTCGACGGCTTCCTTCATGTGCTGTGCTGCGTAACTCATGCTTTCTCCTTGGTTAAAAAATAGTCTTCAGTTTCTTTCAAGCCAGTGTGCGAACCGATTTCGTAGAAACGCTCGTGAACCTCAAGCCCCGCCAATTTCCCTTGCAAAGACAGGTCTTGGTAAACATCTGCCAAATCAAACAACTGACCAACAGGGCGTTGCTTCAGTACCGATGCTGAGACAACTCCTAATCCATAGTCGATATAGGTCATCTCTGCTCGAGGGGCGTGCTTGTTGTACTCAATTAGCTGACCATCCACAAACAGCACGTTGCTCTTGTCCCACTGGTTCTGGTTTTTTAAAACAGTCATTAATGCAGACTGCCCACTTTTCTCGTAGGCCCTTTGAGCGGCCGAAAAATTAACCGGCAAGAACGAGTCACCATACAAAACAAAGAAGTCGTCACCCAAAAGGGGAATAGCCTTCGCGAGTGCTCCACCCGTACCTAGCAAGTTCGGGCCGTCTTCAGAGTAGCTGACCTCGAGCCCAAAACTTTCACCACTGCCTACCACCTCTCGGACCATGCCGCCAAGATAGCCTATGCACAAAACAACGTGGCGGATGCCTTGCTCGCGCAGATAGCTCAACTGACGAACGATGAACGGCTTGCCAGCAACATCGACCAAAGCCTTCGGTATGGTCTCTGTAATAGGACGCAGACGTGTGGCAAGACCACCGGCCAGAATAGCAACAGAAAACATGGGGCCGGGCTTTTCAGGAAGACATCACAACCTTGGCGCCTTCAAAGTCAAACTTGAAGCGCACTTCTTCCAAACCTGCATGTGCCATGGCATGGCGCAGCCTGTTGCGGTCATGTGCCATAAACATTAAAAAGCCACCACCACCGGCTCCCACCAGCTTGCCGCCCACTGCGCCGTTTTTCATGCCTAGTTCGTACCACTCATCAATTTTTGGGTTGCTCATGCCACCCGAGCGGCGTTTTTTGTGCTCCCAATGCTCGTGCATCAGCTCACCAAATAGTTCTGTTTTGCCGTCCACCAATGCATCCCGGCTGCGGTAGCCCAGGTCTTTGACGTAATGCAGGTTTTTCAGCATGTCGGCATCATTCTGCTGTGACTTCACCTTCTGGTCTTTCAAGATACCGCTTGCACTGCGTGAGAAGCCGGTGAAGAAGAGCAAGAGGTTATCCTCAAGGTCGAACATAGTGTCCATACTGATACCCAAAGGCACTGCAGTGACCTTGTCGTCCTTATGGAAAGTAAAGCAAGTTACCCCACCTACAGCGGCGATGTACTGGTCTTGTTTGCCGATTGGCTCACCCAAGCGATCAATCTCGATATGGCACGCCAGCTCGGCCAGTTCCTCCTGGTGCAAATGGCGTTTACGGTGGGTGTAGAGCGCCTTGAGTAAGGCGGTTGTGAAGCTGCCGGATGAGCCGAGCCCTGTACCCGCAGGAATGTCCGCGAGGGTTGTAATCTCAACTTGTGGCGTCTTGAAGCCTAGCATCTGCAATGCTTCACGGATGATCGGGTGCTTGACATCGGCGATCTGCTCTACATGTTCAAGCTGGGAGTATTTGAGATAGATACCCTGCGTGAATGGTCGCATGACATTCACGTAAACATACTTGTCAATCGCCGCCGACACCAGAAAACCCTCGTAGCCCCGGTAATACGATGGCAGATCGGTGCCACCACCACCCAATGTGATGCGTAACGGACTACGCGCAATGATCATAGCCAGACTCACTGTAAATTGACTCAACAACCTTCAATGCAGCTTGGGCATCTCGTAACCCTGCGGAGGGCGCTCGGTTCAAGCGGATATCATCAAAAAATTCAGAAATCTCAACCGCCCACGAGTCATCACTCATTGGGTACTCCCAAGATGTTGTCTCTGGTGGGCCCATTTCTGGAAGCGTCCGGTACCAGGTGATTTTTTCTATACCGTAGCTTCCACCCAGGCCCGATAAATCCAACTTACCTAGCTTGCCGTATATCTCCATGGAAAAAAGGTTTTTCCATTCGGTACAAGACGCATGTAAAAACGCGACCTGCTTTTTTGCAGTTTTGAGCAACATGAAACCGTTGTCATCTACTGGCATATCCCAGAAGTAGGTATGGGCAAAGCCTTGTACCTCTGCTATCTCGCCCAAAAACCAACGAGAGAGATCGATTAGGTGTGGGCCTTGATCGATCAACTCACCGCCACCAGACAGTGCGGGGTTAGCGCGCCACTCTTTGTCATAACCAATACGCGCGCCATGGCCGTATCGTGCGCGCACAAACATCAATTCGCCTAGCGCTCCAGAGTCCACCACCTCTTTAGCCTTGCGCAACGACCGGTGATAGCGGTGGTTGAATCCCACGCGCACTTTCACACCATGCTTGGCTGCCGCTTCCATCACCGGATCAAGTTCAGCGGCGGTGCGTGCGGCCGGCTTTTCAACAAGCACCTGCCTCCCCGCTTCAGCGGCTGTGCGCGTGATTTCGGCCAACGAGTCATGCAACGTGGCCACGATGACCACGTCCACCAGGGGCGACCACACAAGTTCCCGCCAGTCCCGAAACACCTTGGCACCACTTGTTCGCGCCAGGCTGTCTGCACGCGCGACATCAATGTCAGCACAGGCCACCAGTTGACCACCTTGACCCAAGGCTTTAGCACGCTTCTGGCCGATCAAACCGCAGCCAACAATGCCAACACCAAATGGCTTAACTTTCAAATTCATTTATCACCCCAAACAAATCCACGGTCTCTCCCTGCGATACGGCGCAGGGTATAGACATCGCTTTGGGAGAGTTCATCTAGGTGCTTTGGCCATTCCTCCCAGTTATCCCAAACAGCGCTGATCAACTTGCCAGAAATTCCTTTGCTGTAATCACTAGCCAAAAAAAGAGCCAAGTCAGCGACACGATCCATAGAGGCGCCACCTTTTTCGAAGACCTCACTCGCTAAAGACACCTCCCGCTTTCCTGCGGCGCCCCCCTTATCCAGCACTTCTTGCAACATTGCAGTTTTCATAGCACCTGGAGCGATGCAGTTAACGCGGATACCATCGAACTTCAACTCTTCGGCAATGGTCTCGCTGAAACGCACCAAACCAGCTTTAGCAGCTGCGTAGGCACTGAAATTTGCACGAGGCCCCGTCGCACCGCCCCCGGACAAATTGATGATGGATGCTCCGCCCGATCTCTTCATCAAAGGCACCAACCCCTGACATAAAGCGACCGGTGCAAGCAGGTTGACCTGCAGAGTCTGCTGCCAAGGCAGTAGATCGTTTTCACACAAGGGACCGATCGGTCCCTGTATCGCAGCATTGTTCACCAGTACATCTAACTTCGGCAAATTAGAAGACACCGCATGGATTAACTCCTTAACTAAAGATGATTCACTCAGATCACAAACATGAAGCGTACATTTTTGTCCATTGATTGGAGAGAGCGACTCACTGACAGCTCTGAGATCTTGGTGACTTCGCGCAACCAATTGCAGACAGTAACCCGCAGACCAGAATCGCCTCGCCAATGCTTCGCCTAGTCCTTTTGAAGCACCTGTAATGAGGCAAGTTTTCTTCACGGTCAAACAGCAACACCAAACGGATGTCGAGATACCTGATATCTTGCATCGACAATTTTGCTGATCAGTCTCCACGGTAAAAAATCAAGGGCACGGCTTCGATGTTTAAATCGAAGATTCTTTAATACCTTAAATTTAATTATTTCAACAAACCCAGTAAATGATTCAATTTCCCTCGCCTCAAATCCTGACTTGAGCAAACACTGTGCCAAAGTCTGAGGCTCATAAAAAGATATGTGCACATCCGGACACTGCGTGTAAGACCAGTTCAACAACCTAGTTCGCCATGGCCTAGCATTTCCTGTGGTCAAGAATAGAATACCGCCCGGTTTTAATAATTTTCTAATCTTTACGAGAACATCAATTGGTTGCGGAATATGCTCCAACACCTCAATTGCACTAATAAAATCAAATTGTCCAGAATAACTATCCAACTCGTCGAGATGCAAGATAGGTATTCCGGCTTGGCGCCCTTGATTTGCTGCCCATCCATCTTCGACACCGAGAGCGTCTGCGCCCCTCTTTATGGCGTATCTGACTAACCCTCCCGCACCGCAACCAAAGTCAAGCCAACGCCCCCCATCTGGGCAATGGGTTCTAAATATCTTATAGATACCCGCCCACTCGTAATTCCTGACTGAACGGTCTGGGTGCTGTAACTCGTATAGATAATCAACCATTGGGTCTGCTCCTCGCCCACGGTAATAGTCCTCGTTGTAAATCATAGAGAAATCAGATCGGTAGTTCTGAACGAAAGAGTAATGACAACCGCTACAAGTCATTATCTTGAAATCTCGTTGATCAAGCTTGCCCTTCTGAATACCGAAAAGCCTTGTTTGATTCGAACAAATTGGACATAAATTGTTCATATTAAACTCTCGACTTAAACACCCACTCATTGGCCCGAAGATACTCCACCGTCTTGACAACCCCATCCATTATCTCGAATCTGGGCTTCCACCCCAAAGACTGGATCTTCTTTGTATCCAAAAAGATGAACGGGTTGTCTCCAATCCATCCTCGGTCCCCACCCGAATACTCTAGCGTCGGTTGAACCCCGAGTTCTTTACAGATCCAACCGATAGAGTCGTTTACTTCACAGTAACCATCCACCCCTAGGTTGAAGATATTGACCTTCTCGGTGGCCTTGTCGATTGCCAAGAGGATGGCATCGATACAGTCTTGAACATACAGATACGACTTGCGCTGCTTGCCATTACCCAGCACAGGCAGGCGGCTTGGGTCTGCCTTGAGTTTCTGATAGAAGTCAAACACATGACCATGTGTATAGCGCTCCCCAAGGATGGATACAAAACGGAAAATCCAAGATTGAAAGCCAAAGCCCTCGCAGTAGGCCGCAATCAAACCTTCGCCCGCCGCCTTTGAAGCACCGTAGAGCGAGGTCTGGATGGGAAATGGCCCATTTTCCGGCGTCGGCACAACGGGCGATTCACCGTAAACCGAACCGGTAGAGGAGAAGGCAATTTTCTTGATCCCGTTGGCCCGCATGGCTTCAAGCACGTTGTAGGTGGCTATCGTGTTCTGCTCGAGATCTTTGCTTGGGTGATCTGTACCAAATCGGACATCTGCGTTGGCTGCTAGATGAAAGACTGCTTCGCCACCCGCAAACGCCAGCTTTAAGGCATCGAGGTCAAGTAGGTCAATTTCATTGAGTCTGAAATTTGAGTGTGCCAGCGCACCATCAAGAAATCGATGTTGGCCTGTGGAGAAGTTGTCTATGCCCTGAACATGATGACCATTTGCAAGTAGTCGATCGACTAGATTGCTACCAATAAAGCCTGCACAGCCTGTGATGATGTATTTTTTAATCATGTAATGACTTACTCTCACGAAAAACCCAAAACTTGGAAGCAAAATATCCCACGGCAACCGTAAGAACAATAGCGAAGACCGCACCTATATAAGGTGAAAACCCCAAGCTCCCAACAAAAAAAGAGACCGCCATCAATGTGATCAAATAGTTCAATATCAATATGGCAATATAGCGAATTGACTGATCAACCAAGCGATAATTGGCGGCACGAAAGGTAACCGTTCGGTTGGCGAAAAAATGGAAGGTGACGGCGAATAGATATGCAACACTCACACCCACACGGTAGTCAGAATTCAATATTTCGACGGCCAATGCAATAAAAGCCATGTAAATAATGAAAGTTACCCCCCCAACATACAGGTAAATCAAAAATTCCCGATTTAAGAGTTTTTCGATTAAATTCATTGAGCAACTAACCGCTTTGGAGTAAATGTCATGCCGATGCAAAGGTTGCAAAACTCAAGCGGTACTGGGATCGGAAAATAACTAGATGAGACCGGAGAAAAATATGGCGCTAGTTCCTCAAAGATTTCACGAGGGAGGTTGATATGCTCTCGCTCTATCAGCCAGCGATAGCTTTGCTTATAGCGTGACTCGAAGACTCTCTGTGCGGATATTTTTCTAGCCAGTGAATATGCCAGACTACCCTCGCAAGGAATTACGATCGACAGTACACCCCTACTTTTGTTGCAGAGTCGATGCATTTCCTTTACGGCTGCAGGTAAGTTTGGAAGGTGTTCTAAAACGTGGATAGCTAGGACTCGGTCGAAATAATCGTCCTCAAAACTCATAACGCCTTGACAGTCGCCAACGATCGCATTGACATCCGGAAACTGCGCACGCAACTCAGACACCATGTTTTCGCGAATATCAACTGCAAAGTAATTTACCTTTTGATCCGCGCTGAGCTTTTCGTACTTGAGGTGCTCGCCATTACCTGCGCCGATTTCGAGTGTTCTTGAAAAGTTTGCGGGCGCGGCCTTAACCGCGTAAGTGTGGTTGAACCTGTCAACAATGCCGTAACGCTTCGGTAGAACCTCGTGCCAATATTTCATGAAGTCGTCGCTGATTTCCGCCTGAGCCGGAGTCAGTGGTGGAAACAATTTTGGCCATTTATCATTCATAGTTAAATTTTAAGTAGGACGATTTTTATAAATGATCAAAAGTTAACTCTCTTGCCGACGATGTACATCGGCCTGCGCTTCACTTCATCGTATATGCGCCCAACGTACTCGCCAATCAAACCGAGGCCTAAAAGCTGAATGCCCGCAAAGAAGGTAACGACGAGCACCGTTGTCGATAAGCCGGGCGTAAGATCGATTCCGATCAATTTCTGAACAACGTACCATGCGCCTAGAAGGAAGCTGAATCCGGCCAAAACAAAGCCACTGATAGACATCAGGAAGAGAGGGCGTGCACTGAAACTAATAAGTCCGTTTAGCCCGATCTTGAGTGACCCGGTGAACCTGTTGTAGTTGCCTGCACCGGCAAATCGCTCATCACGGTCATACTCAATAAAGGCCTGCTTAAAGCCGACATAGGCCACCAATCCACGCAGAAAACCATGGGATTCGTTCAGCCGGCGCAGCTCCTCAATAACGCGTCGAGTCATGATCCGGAAGTCGCCGGTATTGCGAGGAATCTGCACATCGCTTAGCTTGTTGATCAGTGAATAGCCGACGTGTGCAATCAATCGCTTGACGACTGTTTCACCTTTGCGCGAACGACGCTTTGCGTAGACAACCTCGTACCCCTCATCCAACTTCTGGTACATCTGCTCAATCAACTCGGGCTGATCCTGAAGATCTACATCGATCACCACGCAGGTCTTACCCGTACAACTCAGTATTCCCGCCATCGTGGCCGCAGGCTGTCCGAAACGGCGCGAAAACACGAGTAATTTAATACTTTGGTTGCGATTGATTTCTTCAAGGATCACTTCCTCTGTATTGTCCGGCGATGGATCAAGAGCAAAGATGATCTCGTAGCTGACTTGCATGCGTGAAAAAACAGCTTCGGCACGCGCCAAGAAGGGGCGAATGTTTGCCTCCTCTTTATAGACCGGCACGATGAGAGATATTTCGACTGCGCTCGCAGGCGGCACAGGGAAAACATGTGTATTCATTTATTCAAATCCAATGAAATTAATCTTCGCGGGCGCAATCCGTCCATCAGCACCTGGCAGCGTTTGATATTTTGAAAACGCAAGTTCAATACGCTGTTTTGAAACCTGCGATGTCACTGGCACCTTAAATTCAAAGTTGCCCAACCCAAGACTCTTAGAGGCAATCTCTTTTCCATTAACGCTCATCTTCAAAACTGTAGAGAACGCTGGGTCATCGATCTGCGGGACGCTTCCAGTTACGGTGATGAACTTTGAAGTTGCACTGGGGGAGAGAAAGAAGAACGACTTTTCCGAGATCCAACCATCTTCATAGATCCCGGAATACTCTAGGTTCTTGTTAGCCAGATCGGCAGGAAAGCTTTGCAAGTTGGCAGGTGGCTTAATAGCTTGGTATTGCTCTTCAGATATGAGAGAGATGTCTCGGCCGAAAGCTGTTATTCGCCTTTGGTCCGCAGGAATCGAGCGCCCGTAGAGCATCATCAACCCCTTAGCAGCGCTGGGAAATTGCTTACCGTCGCGCCCTATATCAATTGATACATAGGTGGAACCGTCAGCTTTCGATGGTATGAGTGGCTCTGAAACTACTCTTCCCGAGCCGCGTCCGACGAAATTCATCATTGAATTTTCAACGCGCGGCTGCGGCAACTCGCCGCCAAATTGCTTGGCGACTGTTGAGGTCAATTCCATGACCATCCGGGGCTGATTTGATGGGTTCATGGCCTCCAGCAAAATAAATCTGCCCAAAGAAGAAAATTTTTGACCAGGAAACATAGGGTCGCTTTCCAGCTGGTAAAAGGATATGAATTCTCTATCACCCAAGTAATAATGATTCCCAAGCTTTGAGTGATGAAAAACTAGCCAATTTTCAGGTGATTTTGCATAATTAAAATATGTGCCGTCGCTTAATATCTTTTTGTACTTATTAAATATTTCGTCGTCAATTGATGTATAAATTAGAAGAAAATCTTTATTAGGTATCAATCCAGGCTTTAGAAGGTCGAATCCATTTTCACCGATTTCTGATTTTATATACTGTTTTGCAGACTCCGCTTTTTTTAGATCTTCGTTTTTTCGTATGTAAGAATAAATCGGGGATTGCTTTTCTCCATAGAAATTCCTCGACATAAAAAAAATTGGCAGTCCGGTTGTGTACAGAGATTGCAGCTTCGCAAGCACGATGTTTGAGGTCGCTATTGCTAGCACTGGAAAAGTTCCTTCTTTTTTTGGTAGGCTTTTTATTAACCCCTCAAACTGACGGTTGACCTTTAATGCGGAGGCATGGGGAATTTCGTTAAGTCCACCGAACTCCTCCCCCGTACTTTTGCCAACATAACCATATTGGGATATTGCTAGCGGTAGAAAAATGGCAGGCAATGTAGTCTTTGCGTACCGAGGAGCTTGACCCCATCTCATTCGACCCAGTTCAATCGCGAGTACACCCATCAAAAATGGCTGCGCAAACATCGCCAACTTGAAGAGCCCAAAATCATTGTTGCGGTAAAAAAGGAGCAAGCCAATTGTGATCATCACCAGCAACACACTGATAGGCGCATCGGCACGTTTGATTTGCTTTGGCAGAACGTAACGCCCCAGCCAAAAAAATAGGATGAGACCACCAGCAATACCAAATGAGACGAATGGCTCGTGTATATCGCCCGCAATTGGAATAAGCCCCCAAAACGCAGCAATACCACTTGGTACTAGAAAGTATGGAAACAAAACGGAACTCACGTCGGCGGACTGCATTCCACCTGCCGCCTGCTCCAACATGAACGTCATCGCGGAGATTACATACTTATTTAGCGCAATCAACACCAATATGCCAACAACTATGGCGGGCTTCACCAAAAGCCGTGCACTTTGCCAGCTGAATATGAGCATTAGTAATGAGTAGACAATCCATCCCAAACCAAAGAATGGAAGCACCTCCGGGTACCAGACAAAGATACTGGCAAAGATGAAAGCAGCTGGCACACTTCCGCGTACAAGTGCAAAGATATTTTTGAAGCAAACAGGGCGATAGGTGAGCGTAATTCCCGCAGTTAACAAGGCCAGACCGCCAACTTGTCCAATCAATTGGTAAAGCGTCCCGAGTGAGGTGAGCGGAGAAATCGCAAGCAACCCCATGGCGATAAGCGGTGTGCGTCTAGCTTTACCCACACCTACCACCATTGCTCCTGTTCCAGCAATCAAAGCTAAATGTAAAGCCATGATGACTGGCATAAAAATCTGATGCGCGTTGAGCCCAGAGAATGCCCAAACCACAGCCAACATCAGTTCACTGCCAGAGCGCACGCCACCAGCCGCATGCATGAACCAGTATGCCTGCGAGTAATCCTTGCCATTTACAAGATCATCTAAATTCGGTTGGTCAAAATACCCGTGATTTAAGAACCGCTGCGCAGCCAAACAATAGTTAGCCATGTCATCGTTGCTAAAGCTCAACCAGTCAAAGCCATAGCTGAACATCGGTCGACCGACCAAAACTAGGGCGCCGACTAGGATCCCTATGTACGGTAATAGTCGCTTGATCGGAAAGACTGGACGATTGAGGGCCAACAGAACCACTGACATCAACGCCAGCGCAGGCAACAAAACACCACCGAAATCCTTGACGGGGATTCCCATTCTGTTAATAAAAAATACTGGGAGTATCGTTACCGCTATGCCTAAAGCGGGCGACAACAAAAGCCCCTGCAACACCCAATTATTCAACGTTGCCGGTTGCAACCTGAAGAACACCATTTACGAATGTGGAGCGTGACTGTTCACTGCCGTCCTCCGACCACTTGATACTGGTGCCGTGGAGAACACCATCCTGATATTCGGCTTCAGCCTTCTTTGAACCTCTCTCATAGAAAGAGGTTGTTTTGCCATGTACAAGCCCAGCACGGTAGTTCGCTTCACTCATCTTTGCACCACTCTCGTAATACATTGTCGAAGGACCATCCAGTAATCCGTTTCTGACTGTCGCTTCGGTGCGAACTTTTCCGGATGGGTAAAAGCTACGGCCGACATCTTTTTGCCAACAGGCGGTCATCAATAAAGCGCAACAGAGAGTAAGGGGGAAGGTAATTTTTTTCATACTCTCCAACCCAGTCGGCTTTTGACTCGGAAAACCATATCAACAACAATGTGCTTCACGAGGTATGGCAGAACGGCTTTACGAATTTCTTTGTGCTGGGGAATTCTACCCAAGATGCGTTCACGAATTCGATCCATCTCTAGACGACCAATCTCGTTGATAGCAGCGGAAGTCTTCTGGTGGTTGTGAATGCGGAACGCGCCAAGAAATTGCGGGATGTGACCAAACTTGGCTCCCGCTTCTCTGAAACGAACCAACAGATCCCAATCCATCGCAAAAAGGAACGACTCGTCAATCTTGCCACCCACCTTCTCCCAGATTCGACGTCGCCAAAATAGGGTCTCCTGCGGAATGTAATCCGCCCAGGATAGAACATCACTGTCGTGCCCAGGAAGGATCCACCGTCCAATCTCCATATCGTTTTGGTCGATCAGTAGGCGATTACCGTAAACAACGTCGACATCAGGATTACGATTGAAGTAGTCAGCGACAGTATGCAAGGCACCCGGCAATAGCAGGTCATCTGAATTCAACCACGCCATGATCTCGCCATCGGTATGGGTGAATCCCAGGTTGATGGCTTGGGATTGGCCAGAGTCTTTTTCCGATGCCCATCCTGAAAGCTTTTCTTCGTATCGTTTCAACACATCCACAGTGCCGTCTATAGAGCCGCCGTCTTGTACGAAATACTGCAAATTCGGATAGGTCTGTTCAAAAACACTTTGGATAGTGCGCTCGATGTAATCACCTTGCTTGTACGAGGGTGTAACAATTGAGATGCGTGGGCACGCATGCAGCGAGATCTGATCATTGGGCCGCAACCCTAACGGACGAGCTTGGTATTGGTTCAAATTCCCCAACCTTGGCCGAATGATCTCAGACATTCTGTGCAGCGGGTATCCGACATATCGCAAAGGCGACCAATAACGATATGCGAGTTGGTGGGCCCTTAATGCTCTGGACAAGGTCTGGATAACAGCTTCTTTCTCCTGAATGACAGCTTCTTTCTCCTGAATGACAGCTTCTTTCTCCTGAATGACAGCTTCTTTTTCGACCAGCTGCTGCATAACTGTAGCATTTTCTTTTAGGCAATTTGACGCTAGTAACCAATCGGTACCGCACGACTGTGCATAGGATTTCATCACAGAGTGAGCATGCTTTGGGAAATATGCAATCACGTCATTGACAACCATTAACTCATGCTCGGAACTCATCGAAAAGAGGATCGAAACTACATCGTGAAAACTTGGCCAATGTGAGGCTTCATGCGGCGCAAGTGGTGTCGCAAGAAATAATCTGGCATCGTCAATCAATACTACGGATTGTTCGTTCAGTTTTCCGATGGCTTGCAACTCCTCCAGCAAGGGACATTGCGAAGTTTGGCCAACGGCGTTGATCGCAACGCACCAGTGCGCATCTAAAAAGTAAAGGATACTTTCTGAGCCGAGCCGAGGAATTAATTGACGCAATACAGTTGCCGAGTCCCCTTGGTACAAATAGATGTGGTGGATCCCGGCAAAACGCATAACAGCAGATTGGTAATACTGATGTGAAAGCTCAACAGAGTGAAGTGCTTCAAAGGTGTCTTGTAAGTTAGCCAAAGACTGACCTTCAAAAGTACCGGTTTCAACTAGCACTCGCAAAGGCAGTATCGATTGAAGCGCATCAACCAAACGCTTATCAAGGGAAAAATTAACAGCCCCCACTATGCGTCCTTTCGGCGTTCAGAATTTGTAACTGCCCGAGCAGGCAACCCAAACATACCCAAGAACGGTGCAGTATCAGCCAAGTAATCCCACTTTATTTCTAGCGGACCAAACCATGTTGTTTCATCAAGTACAACTCCTTGGTTGGGCTTTTCACCCAGATGACCTAAATTCACCATCGCAGAGTACTGCCCGGCTTCAATAGTCATTTCGAGTTCAAACACATATGCCGTAACGGCTTTACTTGTGCTTGAAGGCATTGATGCGTCTAAAGTAAACGAGCTTGTAGAGTTAACAACTTGATCGTACCGGTTTTTGAAAGTCACGCTGATATGCACCGGTTTGTCTTCATTTGCCCGATACCACACCGCGATGCGAAGCTTTTCGCCAATTCGCACCTCTTGTACTGGATCGCCACAATCACTCTCAACTTTCACAGCTAGGATTTGTGTTGCCTTAGCTTCCACTGCCTCAGCCTGCCAGAGGGCACCCTCTCCCCAAACGGGAGGAGCGTTGGTAGCTTGTGAATCTTCTTGCGTAACAAGTACTTTCTTTTGCTTTTTTATTGACTGACCTTCAGTTAGGTAAAGCTGAATACCTGCATTCACCCCACCATCCCAGGCCATGCACCCCTGCTCTAGATAAATGGTACGGCTGCATAAATCACGCACTGATCCCATATCGTGCGAAACAAACAGCAGAGTAACGCCGCTGCCGCATAACTCACTGATGTGTCTAAGACATTTTTGCTGAAAGAAAAAATCACCTACGCTCAGCGCTTCATCAATAATGAGAATATCCGGATCACACAGCACCTGCACCGCAAATGCCAGCCGCATCGTCATGCCGCTGGAATAGGTTTTTACAGGACGGTCTATAGCAGAGCCAATTTCGGCAAATGCTTCAATTTCGCCAAACCGGCTCAATATCTCGTTTTTGCTTAGACCAAGTAATAGACCGTTCAAAATTACATTATCTCTACCCGAATACTCTGGGTTGAACCCGCTGCCGAGCTCTAGGAGTGCGGATACGCGGCCATTGACTTTTACGCTACCGGTTGTCGGGGTCAGGGTTCCTGTCAATATCTCAAGCAGCGTACTCTTGCCGCCGCCATTGCGGCCAATAATGGCTACCGATTCACCGCGCTTGATTTCAAAGTTAATGTCTTTTAGTGCATAGATTTCTTGCATACCCTTTATGTGTGCTGGCCATACTGCGTGCAGTAACCGCGCGCGCTGATTATCAAAAACACGGTAACACTTGCTGACGTTACTGACAGAAATAGCGATATCACTCATGATCACACCATGTCCGCAAAGCTGGGGCGTAACCGTTTGAACAATGCAAAAGAAACCCAAGCGAAAACAGAGGCTAGACCGAAATAAACCGCCAAGCCCTTCAGGGCGGGCATTTGTCCGTAGAACAACACCAAACGGAATTGTTCGACTACAAAGGTCAGCGGATTGAGCATAAGCAAGTTTTGGAGCAACGGGGGGGCCGCTTCAATGCTGTAAAAAATGGGAGTCAAAAACAGTAAGGTATGGTTGAGCATACCGGTCAGTTGGCTAAGGTCTTTGACTACGACGCCCACTGACGATAGCAACCACCCCAGTCCCAAAAGCACAGGCACAAAGCAAATCAACACCAACGGGAAAATTACTACCTTTACATTTGGCGCGCCCATAAACAAAACGTAGCCGGCCAGCCATACGCAGACGCCAATAAGAGCATGCAGCATTGCTGTGGTCACCGTAATGACGGGCAGGAGCTCCAGCGGGAACACCACTTTTTTAACGAAATTTGGGGTGGTTGTGATCAGTGCTGTCGACTTGCTAAGCACCTCAGAAAATGCGTTGAAAACAATCAAACCCGCGAACAACATGAGTGCGTATTCCTTGGTGCTTCCAGAAAACCCCCAGCGCGCTTTGAGGATGACCCCAAAGGCAATGGTGTACACCGCGAGCAAAAACAAAGGCTGTGCGAACGACCAAACAAGGCCACCGAAAGAGCCGCGATATTTGCCTGAGAATTCTCGCTTGGTGAGTTCAATGACCAGGCTGCGGTGACGCCAAAGAGAAAAAAACAATTCAGGTCACCCGGGTAACGCACCCATAGGCATCTTCAAGTCGCACGATGTCGTCCTCACGAACATATTCTCCGCATTGCACCTCGATCGTGACACATGGGCATGCGCCGGGGTTGGTCAAGCGGCGCTTATGACCAGCGGGCATCTCGGTGAATTGGCTTGGCTGCAATTGGATTTCCCGGTCGCAATTGATCACGTTGGGTGCGCCACTGCCTAACACCCAGTGTTGGCTGCGCTGGCGGTACATTTGCAGGCTGGCCGTAGCCGCTAGCTTGACTTTGATGAGCTTGATTTTGAAGCAAAACCCCTCTTCCAAAACAGTATGTGTGCCCCAAAGCCTGCGAACGGTAAGGTGCAGCTTGTAGTTCTTGTGCCCTTAGGCATTCAGAATGGAGAAATACACTTCACATCTAGGGCGGCGCTTTGGGAACCACCGAATGGGACCTCAGGTATCAGACACGGATGCCCAGCAAAGCTACCGCTACCTCTGTGTTCGCATCCCAGCCTGAGATTTGGCCCACAAGGCAGGTTGAATGCCTTCCAATCATAACTCTTTGAGCAGATTCGTTAGCCCCATCCACCTGCGACCACCTGCCGCAAAAGCCGGAGGTATCTATCACAGGCTCACGATTTCGGGAGCTGTATCTGCCCCTAGCCTGAGAGACTGCAAGAAAGTTGCCATAAGTTCGATATATTAGATCTAATTATACCTTAAGGCAACTGCTCACGAGAATGCTTGCCGGCAGGTGCAGATATGCTTGTAAAAACGATAAAAGATACCAACCTAACCCGACATTAACTACCCGATCCTCAAGCCGTTCTTGACGAAGTTAAGGGCACTGAAGTGCAACGCCGGCATTTGATTGTGTTCCATGGCAGACTTAATCGGGACTGAGGATGTCTCACCCGGCTCGAAATCACTTCCAATTGAGATTTAGTTTTCTGTGCGAGGTGGCGCAATCTCGCAAATACAAGTTAATTAGGGTGTGATACGGAATCCCGACTTCTTCAGAAATAGCCTTGAAGTAACCAACAGAATCCTCATCGAGCCGAATGGTGATGGATTTTTTCAACTGCGTTGAATAGGGATTCTTGCGAGCCTTTGAAAAATCATACTCATCGCGCATGGCAATCACCTTTGTTTATAAGATTTAGTCTCGTAGGTTGTAGCTTTTCTTGCGGAGATGACGCAAATCGGAGTGAATTCATATGTACACTGTAAGCACGTCCTCAGGGAAGTGCAATCGATACCTCCACATACGTGCCGAACCCGCTCCAAATGCAAAAAGCCCCCGTTATCGCTAACGAGGGCTTTGCTTACTTGGTGGCCCGGGGCGGAATCGAACCACCGACACAAGGATTTTCAATCCTCTGCTCTACCGACTGAGCTACCAGGCCAAGGGGCCGGAGTATAGCAAAACATTCAACCATCGCCTAGTAATGGGGCCCTGCTGGACCAAGGAGAAGGCAAGGAAAGCCCCCGGATAGGCCCCAAAGAACCGTCGCTGGCACCCCCAGATATAATCTGAGGATGTCCATTCAATCTGAAGTTTGCATCATTGGTGGTGGCGCCATCGGCAAAGCCGCTGCGCTCGCCCTAGCGCGCGCGGGTATGCAAGTCAGCCTGGTGACCCCTGCCACACCCCCGACGAAGCCAATATCAAGCGATCACTGGGATCAGCGCGTCTTCGCGCTCAATCCTATCGCGCGCAGCCTGCTCGCCTCCCTGAAGGTGTGGGAGGCGATGGATGCAACACGTATAGCTCCAGTGGACGCTATGGCGGTACATGGGGATGGCGCCTCGGCCGGGCATATTGGCTTTAACGCCTACGCCGCGCGTACCGATGCGTTGGCATGGATTGTGGAAGACCAGAACCTGAACCAAGCGCTCGACAGCGCACTCAAGTTTGCCAATGGCCTGCAAATCATCAACAGCACAGCGACGCAACTGCATACCGATGAACACCAGGCCGCAGTGACACTGCACGATGGCAGGAAAATTCATGCGTCCTTGATTGTTGGTGCCGATGGTGCGCAGTCTTGGGTACGCTCGCAGGCAGATATCGGCATCGACTATCGTGCCTATAACCAACTTGCCATCGTCGCAAACTTCAGTTGCGAAAAACCGCACCACGGTGTCGCAAGTCAGTGGTTCTTGGGCGAACAAGGCATCGTTGCATTACTGCCGCTCCCCGGGTCACGCGTTTCACTTGTGTGGTCAGCACCGGATAAGCTCGCAGACACCATCCTGCAAGAGTCGCCTGAACAACTCTGCCAACGCTTGGCCCAGCTACCGGGGCAAACGCTTGGTGAGTTCACTATGTTGACGCCCACCACGCCGCAATCATTTGCTTTGCGCTTCATTCGCGCGGGTGCCATGGTGGCGAACCGTGTCGCATTGATTGGTGATGCCGCGCATGTTGTGCACCCGCTTGCCGGCCAAGGCATGAACCTCGGCTTTGGTGATATCGATGCCCTGCTGGCTGCAATCGCCAAACGCGACCAAGCGAGCGATTGCGGTGATGCCCGCACATTGGCTCGCTATGCTCGTCATCGCAAAGAAGAAGTCTTACTGATGCAACTCACCACCGACGGCTTGCAACGCTTGTTCGATACCGATCTGGCGCCAGTGAAGGTTTTACGTAACCTCGGCATGACCGCGCTTGATAAGCTACCGTTCTTAAAACGCCAGCTGATGACGCATGCCTTAGGCCGCTCTGTTTAAGGTTCTGTTTGGCGCCTTGATTTGCGCGCTGTTTTCGCCCAAATATTCGCTCCTGGTTTAGCCCCTTTGTTTCCAACTAGTTTCTGCTCAAGGCAAGTGATGATCAAGACAATCAAATTCCTCTGGCTCGCTTTAGTACTTTGCATGCTCTCAGCAACAGCAGTCGCACAAACCACCGAGGCCAAGTTGAAGAAGTTGCTGCAAGGACGACTCGGTAACGAACAACCCGTGGAATCCGTCACTAAGACACCCTATGGCGGGTTATATGAAGTGAAGGTCGGCAACGAGCTGGTGTACACCGATGCCGATGGCAAGTTTGTGCTGATCGGCCATGTGTTCGACACGGAAACCTCGAAAGATCTCACTCAGGCCAAGTTGGATGAGATGAACAAGATCAAGTTCTCGGATTTGCCGTTGGATCTGGCAGCGAAGTCAGTCAAAGGTAGTGGTAAGCGTGTGATCGCCGTGTTCGAAGATCCGAACTGCGGCTATTGCAAACGCTTTCGCAAGTCACTGGTAGAGGTGAAAGACCTCACTGTGTATACCTTTATGTACCCTGTACTCGGCGACGACTCGTTGAAAAAGGTAAAAAGCCTCTGGTGTACCGCCGATCGTGCCAAAGCCTGGGATGACTGGATGATCGAGGGCAAGGCTGCGCCGGCCGCCGCTGATTCATGCAGCACTGCAGCAATCGATAAAGTGATCGAACTAGGCAAAAAACATCGCATCACCGGAACGCCGACGATTATTTTTGCGGATGGCTCACGTATCCCCGGCGCTATCGACACTAAAACCCTTGAAAACAAGCTGGCTCAGGTCAAGGCGCCCTAATGCGTCAAGCCTAATCACTTGAAAATCATTCATCGACGCAGACGATGCTCTGCGCCGAAACCACCGCGGTCTTCCGCTACCATCGCCTAAACGCTTAATTCAAACCATGCTGGCTTTTTCGGTGGTGCCTGATGTAGGTCGCTGCCTTGCCGCTGTCGGTGATACGCGCTCGGTCATGTCCCATGTCACCAGCGCTGTTCAGTGTTTGTTTTGTTACGAATAAATAGCTCACTCAAGGAGACCACCACTATGTTCCGCGCCATTCTGCTCAACAAGAACGACGACGGTTCCACCCGCGCCGAGTTGACCCAACTCGATGATGCGCAGCTACCCGCTGAAGGCGACGTTACCGTCGCAGTCGAGTACTCCACCATCAATTACAAAGATGGCTTGGCAATCACCGGTAAATCACCAGTCGTGCGCAAGTGGCCGATGGTGCCGGGTATTGACGGCGCTGGCAAAGTGATCGCCTCATCAAACACGAATTGGAAAGCAGGTGACCATTTTCTGTTGAACGGCTGGGGTGTCGGCGAAGGCCACATGGGTTGCCTTGCCGAGCGCGCGAAACTGAAGGGCGATTGGCTAATCCCAATGCCGCATGGCATGACATCGCGTACTGCAATGGCGATTGGTACCGCTGGTTATACAGCGATGCTGTGCGCGATGGCGCTGGCAGAAAATGGTGTAAAGCCAGAACATGGCGAGGTGCTGGTGACGGGTGCGTCGGGTGGTGTCGGCAGTGTAGCTGTGGCGATTCTTGCTGCACGTGGCTATCGCGTGGTGGCGTCTACTGGCAAGACTGCCGAGGCGGATTACCTAAAATCGCTGGGCGCCACTGATGTGATGGATAGAGCTGATTTGTCTGCACCCGGCAAGCCACTGCAAAAAGAGCGCTGGGCAGGCGTGGTTGATTCAGTCGGCTCACATACTCTGGCCAATGCAGTAGCGCAGGTGCGTTATGGTGGTACGGTAGCTGCGTGTGGTTTGGCACAGGGGATGGATTTCCCGGCAAGCGTGGCGCCATTTATTTTGCGCGGCGTGAAACTGATTGGTGTGGATAGCGTGATGGCACCGATTGATCGTCGTGTTGCGGCATGGTCGAACCTGGCCTCCGAGATCAAGCCCGATACCTTGGAAAAAATCACGCAGCAAATCTCGCTCGCAGATGCTTTGGCATGGGCCCCAAAAATTCTCGCGGGCGAAGTACGCGGGCGACTGGTGGTCGACGTTAAAGCTTGATGCCATGCCCAAACGCCGCGAAACCATCCACTACAGCATCCGTCCACACGATCTTGCGCTGCACTTATTCGAAGTAGTACTGACGGTGTCGCACCCTGACCCAGAGGGTCAGGTGCTGTCATTACCGGCATGGATTCCCGGTAGCTACATGATTCGCGAATTCGCACGCAATATCGTGCAAATTCGCGCGGAAGCGGATGGGCGCAAACTCAGACTCACCAAACTCGACAAACATACTTGGCGCGCAGCTCGCTGCAAGGGTGAGTTGCGTGTGGTGTATGAGGTCTATGCATGGGATTTGTCCGTGCGCGCAGCGCATCTCGACCAAACCCATGGCTTCTTTAACGGCACCAGTGTCTTCCTCAAGGTGCACGGCAAAGAGCTACTTCCGCATGTAGTGGATATACAGCCGCCGGAAGGTGAAGCCTATGCAAGCTGGCGTGTCGCTACCTCATTGCCCGAGCTAAAAGCACGACGTCATCGCTTTGGTAGCTACATCGCGCAAGACTACGACGAGCTGATTGATCATCCCGTTGAGATGGGTGAGTTCAACCTGATCAAATTCGAGGCCCATGGTGTGCCGCATGAGATGGCAATCACCGGTCGCGTTCCGAATCTCGATACCGAGCGCTTGGCGCATGACCTGCAGCGTATTTGCGAGCACCAGATCGCGCTATTCGAGCCGCGTACCAAGCGTGCACCCATGTCGCGTTATGTGTTTCTGACGCTGGCGGTTGGTGATGGCTATGGTGGCTTGGAACATCGCGCATCGACCGCGCTGATTTGCGCGCGCTCGGATTTACCCGTGCAAGGTCAAGCAGCGCTTAGCGATGGATATCGTGGTTTTCTTGGTTTATGCAGCCATGAGTATTTTCATACTTGGAATGTCAAGCGCATCAAGCCCGCGGTGTTTGCGCCCTACGACCTTACTCAAGAAAACTATACGCCCCTACTGTGGTTGTTCGAAGGCTTTACCAGCTACTACGATGATCTGACGCTGGTGCGGACCGGGCTGATTGATCGCAGCGCCTATCTCGGCTTACTCGCTAAAACCATCAACGCCGTTAACAAAGGTAGCGGCCGCTTGAAACAGAGCGTGGCTGAATCGAGTTTTGATGCCTGGACTAAGTACTACCGACAAGATGAGAACGCCCCCAACGCTATCGTCAGCTACTACCAAAAGGGCTCACTAGTCGCGCTGTGGTTTGATCTGCTGATTCGTTCGCGTACCCGCGGTAAGCGTTCGTTGGATGACGTCATGCGTGCACTCTGGCGGCACTATGGACGTGATTTTTACCAAGACGGTCGCGGTGTGGGTGTCAGTGATGCTGATGTCGAAGCGCTGTTCGATGAAGTCACCGGGCTGTCACTGAAGACCGTGTTTGATCACGCTGTGCGTGGCACCAAAGACCTTCCTTTAGCTGAAGCACTTGCGGCATTTGCGATTCAAATGCAAGACCGGCCGCGCAAAGGTACACCTTCACTGGGCGTGCGTACGCGCAAAGAAGGCACCGACTGTAAATTGGCTTCAGTGTACGAAGGCGGCGCTGCGCATCACGCTGGTTTATCCGCCGGTGATACGCTGGTGGCGTTGGATGATCTGCGGATCACCGCGTCGAATCTGGATAGCTTGCTGGCGCGCTATCGCGTCGGCGATGTCGTTGTGATGCATGCATTCCGTCGGGATGAACTCATGACATTTGAGGTAAGCCTACAGCCTGATACCGCACCGCAGGTCACGCTGGCGATGCAAGAGAAGCCAGTCGCCGGGGTAAAGCTACGCGATGCATGGCTTAAGGCGCGATAAGCTGGTTGCTGATCGCAAAGAGGATTCGTTGCAAAAACGGGTCATATAAAAGTAAGAGCAGTCAAACTCGATGCATTAGCCCTAATTCGGCGGCTACGCATCAATACAGCCAATAATAAAGAGAGACAGTCCATGACCTTCTTCAGCAAACCGAATAGCGGTGCATTCAAGCGAAAGTTGTTACAGCCACTCGCACTAACGTTCTCGCTGGCGCTGGCTTCGATTACGACTGTTGCCATCAGCGCAGATCTACCAGTTGCTACACCGCAGTCGCAAGGTTTGTCCAAAGAGCGTTTATCTCGAATTCGTAGCGTAATCGAGACCGAGATCAACGCTAATCGCATGCCGGGTGCAGTAGTGCTCATCGCTCGCAAGGGCGCGATTGTGCATGCCGACTCGATAGGTTGGCAAGATAAGGCTGTCGGCACCGCGATGAAGCGCGACACCATCTTCCGCGCCTACTCAATGACCAAGCCGCTGGTGTCAGTCGTGACCATGATGCTGGTTGAAGAAGGCAAGCTTCAACTGAATGACCCTGTTTCTAAATTCTTTCCGGCGCTCGCCAATCTGCAGGTGCTTAGCAACCCTGCCGATCCGAATAGCCCGCGCGAGCCGGCGAAACGTCCAATCACGGTTCACGATTTACTGCGTCATACCTCTGGACTGACATATGGTGAGTTCACTCGTTTTGCGGGCGCGAGGGCGGCATACGAAGAAGCTGGCTTGTTTTCTGCACAGACGCCAATGCGTGCGCTAATGCTTACGCCAGAGCAGCAAATCGAAGCCTTCGCCAAAGCGCCACTGGTGTGGCAACCCGGTACCACCTTCGACTATGGCCTGTCGACAGATCTGCTCGGGCGCGTTTTAGAAAAAGTTTCCGGGCAGTCGCTCAGTGCGCTGCTCGACGAAAAACTCATCAAACCACTCGGCATGAAAGACACGCACTTTGTTGTACCGGCACCTAAGGTAGCGCGTATCGCCGAGCCCTTGAAAATTGATCCGCTTAGCGGTGGTCCTAACGCACCTGTACTCGATGTCACTAAGCCCACAGGTAATGAATCCGGTGGCGCAGGCATGGCGACCACGGCCGATGATTATTTGCGCTTCTGCCAGATGATGCTGAATGGTGGTGTGCTGGATGGCCGGCGCTATTTGTCACGCACGACGGTCGCGCTGATGAGCGCTGATCATCTTGGCCCTAAGGTCGCAACGCCTGTACAACCCGGCGAAGTGTTAATGGGGATACAGGGCTATACCTTTGGTTTGGGCTTCATGGTGCGACAACAAGCGGGCATCGCTGCAGTACCGGGCTCAGAAGGGGATTACGCCTGGGGCGGCGCAGCAGGTACGTTTTTTTGGATCGACCCGAAAGAGCAACTGGTTGCGGTCATGATGGCGCAGACGCCAGGTCCGATTCGACAGGCGTATCGGCGGATGTTTAAGACCTTGGTTTATCAGGCTCTCGATTAAGGGAACATTGATCAGGACGTCATCCCAACAAAAACTCCAGTAGCTCCTCAAACTTCGCCGCATCAAAGCTGCCGTTATCCAAGCGCATCAATGCCGGGTGCGAAGGTGGCTCGACACGCCGCTTAATATACGTCTCCCAATTCGCGAGCTTCCAGTGATCACGCGCATCATTTCGCGCTTCTATACGTCGCTTAGCTTCTGCGCTGGATAAATCAATCCATGCAACCCGGCACACGGTGTTAGCGGGCATGCCCAGTTCGGTCGGCTGAAAAAAATTGCCCGCCAAAATCTCGCGCGTGAATGGGCCAACCAAAATGACGTGGTTGCCGATCTCTAGATTCTCGCGCGTGATATCAAGCAGGCCTGAGTACTCCTGGTCACGTAAATGCTGCAGGTAGGTCGGGCTGTCACGATCCGCCGGGTCGCCGGTCAGCAGACCCATGATGTGTGAGCTGAACGCGCCATATGCGGTGTCCTTGTCCAGGAAAAAAAAGTCGTGGCCGAATTTCTGCGACAGCAACGGCACCGCACGTTTGGCGAGCGTGGTTTTACCAGTGCCAGCATGACCAGCGAACAAGATGAGTCTGGGGTTGGGCATATCGACTGTTTTCAAATGATTATTAAAGTTGTCGGATTTGTTTTTAAAGTGAGAAAAAAATTGTATGATGCGGAAAGCTGTTTTCTTCTGAAACTCGTCGAAAGAGAACAATATGGCAGAGATTCATGCGGCTGGGTCACTCTTGGTAGGCGAAGGTGTTTTCATGAAGGGCACCATGCGCGTGCCCGGCGTCGCCAGCGTAGATGGCAAGCTTGAAGGCGAGCTAAGTGCCGATTCAGTGTTTATTCAGCAAAATGGCTCGATGGATGGGCAAACCACCGCCAATCATGTGCGCGTGGCGGGCACGCTGACCGATACCACGGTCGCCAACCGTACGCTGGTCGTAGAGGCGACTGGCTTGGTAGCAGGCTCGATTACCTACCAAGAGCTCGAGATCAAAAAGGGCGGTTCGCTGCAGGGCGGCATCTACAAAGTGGGACGCGAAATGCCGGCAGCGCCTGCGCGCGCGCCTGAACCGCCACGCGCCGTTGCACCTGAACCCGCACCAGCACCGGAAGCTGCCGCCGCATCTGCGACAGACGAGATTGCTGCGGCAGTTGCAGCCGTTGCAGCAGCTACGCCGAGTGTATCCGCCGAGGCAGATACCGCGACAGATGCTTCGGAGGCTGCAGCGCCCGAATCAGGTAGCGACAAACCCAAAACCTGACGGCGGAGACTGCACGGTCTCACGCACGGCATGCTGCGCGGTGCTCACGCGGCATAGCGCCCGCTGCGGCGGGCGCATCACCTTCAACATGATCTTGCGCTACTCTTCGGGGTTGGATTCTTTTTGAATTTTTCCAATAGCGCCGTCAGGCGCGCGCCCTTGGCTTTTATCTTCAGGTCTTGCGACCACACCTCATGAAACACTGGCCCAAGCGTATCGGCAGCCATTTCAAGCTGACGCTCTACCTTTGCTTGTTGACCGCTGCTGCCGTCGGCCTTTTCCTGAAAGACGCGCCGGTGGCTCAAAGCATGCTGCCTGCGGTGTACCAGTGGAGCGTAATCGGTTACTACGGCACGCTGCTGCTGTTAGTTGCCTTAGCGCTGTTGCCGCTTTCTGTATTCCGCGCTACCAACTGGCTCTGGCCAGTGCTAGGTTGGGCTTGGCTGGTTTATCTCGCGATTGATATCGCGGTCTTTAATTTATATCGCTTTCATCTCGACATTCTGTTCGTAGAGATGTTCCTGCGGGATTTTCATGGCATGGGCATCCCGCTGTTTGTGCTGCTGCTGTTCGCACTATTGGCAACCGTGCTACTTGCCTTGGTGGTGTGGCTGTTCGTCAGCAGCCGCAGCGGGCGTCGTCATCATTGGCCATGGTTTGTAGCGGGCTTGCTGTTAATGCCGCTCACATTGGTGCTGAACTCAGTTATTCATATTTGGGCTAGCCACTATCTGCGTGACGAGATCACGCACTACCGCCCTTTCCTGCCCATCTACTATCCCGTCGAGGCCTACCACAGCGCGCCACGTGTGAGCGCATGGTGGCCATCCGTATTTCCGGCGGCCTATGGCACCGCAGAAAACACCCCCACACAGGGCGGCGGTATCGTGCGCTACCCACGCGCGCAACCGCAATGCTCGCCGGCTGCCAACCCACCATCGATCTTGATGATCGTGCTCGAGAGTTGGCAGGCCGACGCCATGACACCGGAGATCACCCCCAACATCGCGCGCTTCGCCGGTAAGGCTACTCGCTTCACGCAGCATGTTTCCAGTGGTGCGACAACCGTGCCCGGGCTGTTTGGTTTGATGTATGGCCTGCATCCGAACTACTTCGAGCTCACCCGCTCAGTACCCGAGAGCTTCCCCAGCCTGTTCACGCAAACACTGAACAAGCAGGGCTACCGCACGCGAGTATTCACCTCGACTAATCTTGATGGCTTCTCATTGAAGCGCATGTTCTTTCCGAACATTGCAGCGCAAGACTTTAACGACGGTGTGCCCGATGCTGCCTTGGTCGATAAATACATCGCCACACTACCTGCCGCGCCGCAAGAAAAACGCTTTGATTTTGTTTTTCTAACCTCGTCCCACTCACCTTATAGCTACCCACCCGAATACGCGCGATTCAAGCCATTACCATTGGTCGAGGGCGGTTATGCAGTTGATCGACAGACAGATAATCGCCCCTACAAGAACGATTATCACAACAGCCTTCACTATCTTGATGCCCTAGTCGGCAAGCTGCTCGATGCAGCTGAACGAAACGGAAAGCTCAATAACACCTGGGTGATCATTACCGGCGACCATGCCGAAGAATTCAATGAGAACGGCCTCGGCTACTGGGGGCATGGCAGCAACTTCACACGCTGGCAAACCCAAACGCCGATGATTGTGAGAGCGCCCGGCACTGCCTCAGGTCGTGTCGAGCAAAAAATGTCGCTACATCAAGATGTGGTGCCAACGCTCATGCAATCGGCACTGGGCTGTAGTTCTGACATTGCTGATTACAGTAACGGGCAGGACTTGTACAAACTCCCGGAATCACGCGGAACTGTGGTCGCTTCTTATATGGGTAGCGCCTATCTGGTCGATGGCAAAGTACTGGAACGCACAGCTGGCAGACGCTATAGCTGGAACGACATGAAACAATCCGTCGATCGGCCACCATCGCAAACGATGCAATTACTGCGCGAGGAAGAGGCGAGGTTCTTGGGGCGGTAGTGCTCTCTGTTGATCAAGCTCTCTTTTAAAAGAACGAGCCATCGACATAAGCGCTATTTTTTAAAGAGCTCCGAATGCGTTCCAATCCGAGCGAGGCGAAGTTCGTCGCCGTCGACTTTGTAGATCAAGACGCAATCATTGGTGATGTGGCAGTCCCAATAGCTGGCGTAGTCACCGTTCAATGGATGGTTACTGTATTTGGCCGGCAATGGCTTGCCAGCAATCAGCAGACTCAGCACCGTTAGGTACGCTGCTTGGTTGAATTTGGGGCTTTGAACGATACGCCGAAAATCTTTCCCGTACTGGGTGCTTGGCACAGGTACCAGCATCATTTGCGCTTAATAGCGTCATGCATGGCGTCGAGATTTTTATGACGCTTGAGTTTGCTGCGGCTTTTGGGCGATTCCAATTCCGCGATGGCAGCTACGGTTTTTGCGTTTGGTACGCGAAGCTCAAAAGGAATCGCACCCTCAGACGCCACACGCGTTAAGAACAAGCGAATAGCATCGGAGACGGTCAGTCCCATCGATTCAATCACCTCAGCAGCATCTTCCTTCGTTTTGGGGTCGATTCGGCAACGCACATCAACGCTTAGCATGGGCACCTCCAATAAGTAGCCAAATTGTAGCTACAAATTGACTGCGCGGTCAAGCAGCGCGGTTAAGACCGCCTACTTTGCAACAGGCCGATATTCATCTCGGCGGTCAGTTGCGATGCATAGAAACGCTCAATCATCTGTACCGAGGTTCTGGCATTTCTCGCCAGCGTTAACAGGTCAATCCCTTTGCCATACAACAGCCGGAACATGATGGCGGTATGCCGCAAGCTATACAGGCTACGCGCTTGACCGAGTTCCCCAGTTTTAAGACCCGTCGCCGCCAACACCTTATTGAAATTGGCTGACAGCACCACCGCAGCGGCATCACGATCTTCAATATGCGGTAAAAACAAATAATCCTCAGTGCCCGCTAAGCCGCGCACCTGCTGGTACTTGCGTAAGCTTTGATAAATCCGCACCGCAGGCCGTAGCGTGACGATCTGTGCACGATGGCGCTTGGTCTCGGGTATCGTCAGGCGTAGGTACAGATGATGGCCGCGCACAATCTCGACATGCTTATGCTGGATGAATTTAAGATCACTGGGTCGCAAGAAGCTATTCACCATGAAGCCGATCACCCACACCAATTCGTCAGGCACAGCCGACGTCTTGGTGTAAATCCCGCCCGCCCGATTTCTATGGGTGGCGAACTTGGGCGGGTCTTCCGCATGCGCGAGACGCTTGGACGCGCGTAGCAGCGCCCGATACTCAGACACCGTAAAACCACCTCGCGGCTGCGAACTAAGCCGTAACTTTGGGAACGGCGGTATGCGGTCAATCAACTGTTCGACCAAGGCATGTTTGAATAACAGCCTGATCGCTTGCAGGTATTGTGCAATCGTGACCGAGGACGATTTACGCTGCACCAGCCCATCAATAAACTGCTGCAAATCATGGTGGCTGATTGCGCGGATATCAAGCGTTCCCAGCGCAGGATAAATCTGCTTTTGCAGCCGATTACGCAAAGCCCGGAATGATTGCATGGCTAACTCGCCGCGCATCATGCGGCCACGCTCCATTTCAATCGCGCGCTCGGCCACGGTGCGGAACATCAAACCTGCGTATTGCTGAACAAGCTCTGCACGCCGATCGCGTGATGGCAAGTGGAATTCCCGCTCTTCACCATGGCGGTGACTCAGCAAGAGCTCATCATAGAATTGCTTAGCGGCATCAATCGCATGCTGCTTTTCTTGCGAACGGGTGCTGCGCACATACATACGCCCCGCTATGTAGCAACGCACCTGCCAGAAACGACTACCGCTGATGCGGAAGATTTTCAGTTTGCTGGGATAACCGCGAATGGTCGACATCGACGACAGCACGGGCACCGAGCGTGCACGCTGCGAAGAAAATGAGGCGTCGTTGGCGGGTAAAGACAGTTCCATCTTGCGCTTCGCTGTATCAAAGTCGAATGGCTTCGCAGCCGGAGTAATTAGTTTTATTTTACATATAGGTACTTATTATCAAACAGTATTTACTGAGGGTAACTGTTTGAAGTGTTTCAAAGTGCTGAGTTAGAAACAGCATCGGGCCAGTTTATCCAAAACCCCTGCGGCCTCAAGGCAAAAGAAGCAATAGCCACGTGTTGTCGCAAGGTTTTGGAGATTACGAAATGAGAAAAACTCAAATGGCTCTGGCCGCAGTGGCACTGGTGGCTTCGGCAGGCGTTATGGCACAAGAAAGCGGCGTAAAGATTTCTGGCCGCTTTGACATCGGTTACATGTCGGGTTCTGGTAGTGCAGACCTTGACGGCACTTCGGGAGCCGTTACTTCGACGCCTGCTGCCCCCACAGCCGGTGCATTGACTTACACCCGAGCCGCCAACACGGTTGTGGGTAAGGCATTGAACACTGGCCTGCTGGCACCTAACTTCCTGAACGTCTCGGGTTCGGAAGACCTGGGCAATGGCATGAAGGCATCGTTCATGGTGTCGTCGATCATCAATTCGGCTGGCTTCAACTCAGGCACCATCGGTACAGCACAGTCGTGGGTTGGCGTTTCCGGTGACTTCGGTGGCATCAAGCTGGGTCAAACTGTTGACTCGTTTGCTGGTACCTACCTGAGCTTTGACGTAACCGCTGGTTCGAACATCGGTTCGGCTGTTTCTGCTTTGTTCTCCCATGGCGCGTCGGGCGTTTTCCATGACCGTTCGATCCAGATCACTGCACCTAGCTTTAGTGGCGTAAACGTTGCAGCAACCTACATCGTCCAAGACGGCACCACGGCTGCGGTTGCATCCAAAGCGGGTGACTACTCTATCGCTGGTTCGGCTGATATCGGCTCGATCAAAGTCGGTGCGGGCTACTCCCAAGCAGGTGCACTGAACAACACTTCATCGTTCCTCGGCGCAGGTACCGACCTCGGCTTTGCCAAGGTTAACGTTATCCATCTGAGCAGCAGCGATGTTGGCACTGCCGGCTTGAAAGCTAGCACCTCTGGCGTGAACGCTGAAATCCCAGTCGCTGGTGCTCTCTCCGCTCGTGTTGGCTACTACAACACCTCGGGCACAAACACCACCATCAACGGCACCACGACGGTTGTGACTGGTCTGTATGCCTTGTCGCCAAGAACGACTGCGTTCGCTAACTGGGAACAAGCATCGGACAAAGTGCAGCTCGGCCGCGGTAACGGTGGCTACGGCACCGCTGGCTCCATCGCTACTCTGGGCGTCGCCCACTCGTTCTAATCCGGCATCGGTCCCGTACCGATTCGCTTAGTCCGACAAAAAGCCACCCTTCGGGGTGGCTTTTTGTTATCGTGGGGTATGTTCCGCAGACTATTCCCCACCACCATCGTGCTTTGCGTTGTCGCGACCGTCAGCGCATGTGCGGGTTATGCCCCCAGTGCGGACACGGTAGGTCAGCGCCGAGAAGAATTAATTCAACAGCTCGGTCAGCCTGAGCGTGAAACCGTCTTCGACGGCAAAAAGAAACTTCAATTCCCGCGTGGGCCTGGCGGAAGCCATACCTACTTCGTTTATCTCAATGATGAAGACCGAGTAGTCGATTGGGAACAGGTGCTTACCGAAGCACGATTCAACCAAATCCTACCGGGTATGACAAATGACCAAGTCATCGATTTGATTGGTATTTCAAGAATCACGCATGGGCTGGCCCGCGAGCGCGGCTATGTCTGGCACTACCGGTATTGGAATACCGGATGCTCTTCGTTTGTTGTTGAATTTGCGTCTGATGATGTGGTGCGTAGCGCCAGCTATCGCATCCGCGGCGGTAGGCAATGCAAATATGTTGGGCAGTGAAATCCCATTGCCGCAAAGCGTTTGAGGCAGGCCTTTTGAAGCGTCGGACTGCAGGATGGTTCTTTCCTTCCGGCTATAATTCAAGATTAAGCCGAGTGATCTCATGCAAACCTTCATCCGTCATTTACTAGGCCGAGCCAGTCTGCCGTGCCTTCTATGTGCAGCTCTAGTCGTGCCGGGGGCTGTTGCCGCCCAAGAGTCTGCATCTCGAGCACTGCCCGCCCAGCCGTTAACTACTGGTAAGTGGTACCTGACATTTTCGCCTTACATGCACCACTGGTACCACAAGACTGAGCACGAAAATGTCTGGTTGCTGGGTATCGAACGCTATGATGCCGACAATAGTGTTATGGGGTTTTCCTACTTCCGTAATTCTTACGGTGATCCTACGATTTATGCCTACCCTTGGGGTCAGGCGTATCCCAATTTCTTGGGCGTTGAAAAGCTGACCGCGAAGTGGTCTGCTGGTCTTCTTTATGGCTACGTTGGTGAGTGGAAGGATAAAGTGCCGCTTAACCACAATGGCTTCTCACCGGCCATTATCCCGGCACTGAGCTGGAAGCTCGGCAACGGCTATGAGGCGCAGGTAGCGCTACCCAGCTTTAACCTGATGTTTCAACTACAGATACCGCTGTCGAACTTCGCTCGCTAGAGTCTTGTGGGCGAAGACGCATACGCCTTCGGAAACAAAATCATTTACCGAGCAGAGACGCAAAAAAGCCACCCCGAGGGGTGGCTTTTTGACGAACTAAACGAATCGGTACAAGACCGAATCCGAATTAGAACGAGTGAGCAACGCCCAGAATGAAGATCGAGCGTGCTGTCAGGCCAGAGGTGCCGCCTGGCTGACCGACCATTGCGGCTGCGCCACCAGAGACTGTTTGGTAGTTACCGAAAGCCGAGGTGCTCTTCGAAAGAGCATACTTGCCGCCGATAACGGTCATCGAGCCACCGTTAGCTGCAGTAGTGGCATCGCTGTAGTCGTAGTAAGCAGCATGGGCTGTCACTGCGTCAGACAGCGGGATCGAGCCGTTCAGGCCTGCGACCGTCGTGGTGTTGAGCTTCATGTACAGACCGTTGGCTGTAACACCGCCGATAGTTGTGCCGGCACCAAAGAACCAGTGGGTTTTAGCAGTAGCGATCGTTGCCGAGGCGTCGGCCGTAGATGTCGATAGGCGTGAACCACCAGCACCAATTTTCACTGGGCCCAGGTCAGTGGTCGCAGCGATTGAGTAATCACCCTTTGCAGAGCTGTGTCCAGAGTAGCAGGCTGTTGCGATAGTGCAATTTCCTGCGGTTGCCTGAGCGAGACTGACCGACTCACCAGAGTCATTTGCAACATAAGTCGCACCAATTGAGACGCCAGCAACATTAGCGTTAGCCTGCACTGCGCCTGCCTGGAAAATGTTGGATGCGCCGAACTGAATTACTGGCGAAACTGCCGAACCGATGTTCTGACCGCCAGTCACGTCAAAATTAGCAACGCCGGAACCCCAGAAGGAGTCAACCACTTTACCGAGCTTGATGCCGCCCATTTCGCCATCAACACCAACCCACGATTGTGCGTTAGCAATGCCGCTGCCGACGATGATGTTCGACCAGTTGAACGATGCCTTCAAACCGCCGCCCAGATCTTCCGAGCCGCCCACGTTGAAGAAGTTAGGTGCCAGCAAGCCACCTTGGAGGCCAGTTTGCTTCGAAGTTGCGCCGTTGTCGGTTGCGTAGCCGTAGTCGATACGACCCGAAACAGTCACATCAGCTGCCATTGCAGCTGTCGAAGCCACCAGCGCCACGGCGGCCAGAGCCATTTGAGTTTTTTTCATTGGGTAATCTCCAAAATGTTGTGATGCTAAGATTTCGTTGCCGGTATTCGGCCGCTTTGATCGACCGACTACGCGAAAACGATGCTCCAAGACCAAGGGGATCTAGAGTCATCTTGCATTGGAGCAAATATTGATGGTTGCGGCAAAGTTAATCTTTATTTCTTGGTCAAAACACTAACTTTTTGTCGCTTTTCAACCACACATTTCCACTCAGAGATAAAAATTGAGCAACTTTTTGATTTCGCTCGACTCGGCCATCTGCGCCTTTGATCGAACCCTCCGCACTATGAGCAACGTGGCGACTGCTTCCCGCCCCAACCCCGCTGTGGGCGTTGCCGAGCCAGAGCTAACCGAGCAAGAAAAAACCCATAGCGCCGGGCTGATGCGGGTGAATCATGTGGGTGAGGTGTGCGCACAGGCGCTGTACGCAGCGCAGTCTGCGTTTGCCAAAACCCCGCTCACCCGCGAGCAATTTCAGAAGGCGGGCGAGGAGGAGGTCGATCATCTGGCCTGGACCGCGGATCGGCTGCAGGAACTCGGGTCGCGCACCAGCTTGCTGAACCCGCTCTGGTACGCGGGGTCGTTCGCGCTGGGCGCAGTGGCGGCGAAGCTGGGCGACCCAGTCAGTTTGGGGTTCGTGGTGGAGACCGAACGTCAGGTGGAGGCGCACCTTGACCGTCACTTGGACGAGTTGCCGGCCAACGACCTACGCTCGCGCGCCATCGTGATGCAGATGCGGGATGACGAAGCGGCGCATGCCGAGGCAGCAGCGCAATTGGGCGCGGCAGAGTTGCCAATGCCCGTGAAAAAGGTCATGGAGGCGATGGCCAAGGTGATGACCACCGCCGCTTACCGCATTTAGTCGTCCACAATCTCGAAGGAGTGCGTCAGCTCGGCGGTTTTCTCGAGCATGATCGAAGCTGAGCAGTACTTCTCATGCGACAGCTTGATAGCGCGCTCGACCAAGTTGGTCTTTAGCTCGCGCCCGCGTACTGTGAAGTGAAAATGCACCTTGGTGAAGACTTTCGGGTCTTTCTCGGCGCGCTCGGCTTTGAGCGACACGTCGCAGCCGCGAATGTCCTGCCCGCTTTTACGCAAGATAAGCACGACGTCGAAGGCGGTGCAGCCGCCGGTGCCGGCCAGTACCAGCTCCATCGGGCGTGGCGCCAAGTTGTGTCCGCCGCCCTCGGGCGCACCATCCATATTGACCACATGCCCGGAGCCGGTCTCGGCCACAAAGCCCATGCCGGACAAGCCAGTCCAGCGCACGGTGCATTCCATTTCACTCTCCTAAACGTTCAAATTAGCCAAATGCTATCCCGATCAGCCAGGGTGGTCACCGACAGCGCTCCCGCCCGCACCACTGCCAAACAGCCAGCGAGGTCAGCACTTAGTTTAACGGCAACGGGCTGATTTGCTCTTTTGTTTGACGCCAAGTCCTTGAAAACTCTATAATCTTCGGTTCCCCGATTTGCCCAGGCGGGGAATACATAACAAGGGAGCGTCCGCTGCTTGGGTTTGGCTCGGGGCCAACCGGCGGAACCACCACCACGGGTTTACTTAATCAAGGATGCATCATGAAAACCTTTTCCGCTAAAGGACACGAAGTCCAGCGCGATTGGTTTGTGATCGACGCCACGGACAAAGTCCTCGGTCGTGTCGCCAGCGAAGTGGCACACCGTCTGCGCGGCAAGCACAAGCCAGAATTTACACCCCATGTCGACACCGGTGATTTCATCATCGTGGTGAACGCTGCCAAGCTGCGTGTTACCGGCGCCAAAGCGCTCGACAAAAAGTATTACCGTCACACCGGTTATCCGGGTGGTATCTACGAGACCAATTTCCGCGATATGCAAGCCAAGCATCCGGGCCGCGCGCTCGAGAAGGCTGTTAAAGGCATGTTGCCGAAGGGTCCGTTGGGTTATGCAATGGCCAAGAAGCTGAAAGTGTATGCCGACGATGCGCATCCACACAGCGCTCAGCAACCCAAGCCACTCGAACTGTAAGGAACAGACATGATCGGTAACTACAATTACGGAACCGGCCGCCGCAAGAGCGCCGTTGCTCGTGTATTCATTAAGGTTGGCAGCGGCAAGATCGTCGTCAATGGCAAGGATGCAGCTGAGTATTTTTCTCGCGAGACCGGCCTGATGGTGATTCGTCAGCCGCTCGAACTGACCAACAACGTTAATCGCTTCGACATCATGGTGAATGTGCATGGTGGCGGCGAATCGGGTCAAGCGGGTGCGGTACGCCATGGCATCACACGCGCACTGATCGACTACGACGTCGCGCTCAAGCCTGAATTGTCGAAAGCTGGCTTCGTCACTCGTGACGCGCGTGAAGTTGAACGTAAAAAGGTTGGCCTGCGCAAAGCACGTCGCGCCAAACAGTTCTCCAAGCGTTAATCCGGCGTTTGCTCTGCAATTGGAAGCCGTCGGGTTACAGCCCGGCGGCTTTTTTCTTTGGCTATATTGTTGGCTATATGTGTCTTGCGATGCGATTTGCGTAGTGCACGACACAATGGGCAATACGGAGACAGCGCATAGTTTTCCTCATTCAGGTATCGGGAGTCAGGAATGATCAAGGTTGGTATCGTCGGCGGCACCGGCTACACAGGCGTTGAGCTGCTTCGACTGCTTGCGGCACATCCGCACGTCACACTGAACAGCATCACTTCACGCAAAGAAGACGGCATGCCTGTCGCGGAGATGTTTCCCTCGTTGCGCGGTCATGTGTCGCTGGCTTTCTCTGCGCCAGAAAAAGCGCGGCTTGATCAGTGCGATGTGGTGTTCTTCGCGACGCCGCATGGCGTGGCGATGTCGCAAGCGCGCGAGCTGCTGGCAGCGGGCGTGAAAGTGATCGACCTCGCTGCAGATTTTCGTATTCAAGACACTGCAGTATTCGAGCAGTGGTATGGCATGCCGCATAGCTGCCCGGATATTCTGGCCGAGGCGGTCTATGGCCTGCCCGAACTCAACCGCGATGCGATTCGCAAGGCGCGCGTGATTGGCCTGCCCGGTTGCTACCCAACCTCGATGCAGCTTGGTTTCAAACCGCTGCTGTCGCAGGGCAAGCCGCTGGTGAATGAGTCGGCGCTGATTGCCGATTGCAAGTCGGGCGTGTCAGGTGCGGGCCGCAAAGCAGAAGTGCACGCCCTATTGGCCGAGGCCTCAGATAACTTCAAGGCCTATGGCGTGCCCGGCCATCGTCATCTGCCAGAAACCGTGCAGGGACTACAGGCCATCGCTGGACGGTCGGTCGGGCTGACCTTTGTGCCACATCTGGTGCCCATGATTCGAGGCATCCATTCGACGCTGTACGCCACCTTGTTGCCTGAGGCGCGTGGTATCGATGTGCAGTCGCTGTACGAGCAGCATTACGCCGATGATCCGTTTGTTGATGTGCTGCCGGCGGGCAGCCATCCGGAAACCCGGTCGGTGCGCGCTTCGAACATGTTACGCATTGCCCTGCATCGCCCCGGTGGCGGCGATTTGCTGGTGATTTTGGTGGTGGAAGACAACCTGGTCAAAGGCGCGGCGGGGCAAGGCGTGCAGTGTATGAACCTGATGTTTGGCTTGGAAGAAACCATCGGCTTGCGGCAGGTGCCTATCCTGCCTTGATGTTCCAGGGTCAGCGCCCAGATCACCCTTCAAAGGATAGGGTTGAATTGAGCGCTGACGAGCGCATAATCCAAGAATTAGCGCCTTGACCTTACATCCGTCGGCGCCTGCGGCCAACATCCCAGCCGCTATAATCATGCAGCAATGCTGCAAGGAGTTCCAACATGAATGCACCTACCGAAATGCCGGCACCGATTAACTTCACCGACAGCGCCGCTGGCAAAGTCGCGCAGTTGATTGAGGAAGAAGGTAACCCAGAGCTGAAACTGCGCGTGTTCGTGCAGGGCGGTGGTTGCTCGGGCTTTCAGTACGGCTTTACCTTTGATGAAATCGTCAATGAAGACGACACCACCATGGTGAAGAATGGTGTGAAGCTGCTGATTGATTCCATGAGCTACCAGTATCTGGTCGGCGCAGAAATCGATTACAAAGACGACCTCGAAGGCGCACAATTCGTCATCAAGAATCCGAACGCCACCACTACCTGCGGCTGCGGATCGTCGTTCTCTGCCTGATCAGGTTTTTGTCTTGGCGAAAAGCGCGGCGTAGTCCGCGCTTTTTTATTACTGGGTGCCGTTACGCCGGATACAGAGCCCCAAGCACTCGTGGCCCCTTGGCCCCAGTCACTGCTGGCAAATTACCCGGCAAACCATCGCAGAAGCGGGCTGCCAGCCAGGCAAACGCAGTCGCTTCGACATGCATGGGCGCTATACCCAAGGCCTCGGTACTCGCCACTGGCTTGCCGAGTTCATGCTGCAAGCTACGCATCAGGTGCGTATTCAGCGCGCCACCGCCGCACGCATACGCCGCCTCTGCTTCGGGCGCATCACGCTGTATAGCCTCTACAATCGACCGCACAGTCAACGCTGCCAAGGTGGCCTGAATGTCCACCGGGGTTTTGTTGGTGAAGCGTGCCAGCCGTTCCTGCAGCCACTCGGGATTGAACAAATCGCGCCCGGTACTTTTGGGTGCCGGCGCTGAGAGATAAGGCTCTGATAAGAGATCCGCCAACATCTCGGGCACGGGTCTGCCGGAGGCTGCCCACTCGCCGCTTGGGTCGTAAGGCGTTCCCAAATGCTTACTCGCCCACGCGTCCATCAGCACATTGCCCGGACCGGTGTCATAGCCGAGCACGCTGCCATCGGCGCGCAACACGCTCAGATTGGCAATGCCGCCGATGTTCACCACCACCCGCGTCGCTGTTGGGCTGCCAAATACCGCCTGATGAAACGCGGGCACCAACGGCGCGCCCTGCCCACCCGCCGCAATATCGCGGCTGCGGAAGTCTGCAATCACATCAATGCCCGTCAGCTCGGCCAATAGCGCTGGGTTGTTCGCCTGACGCGTAAATCCCAGATCAGGGCGATGGCGTATGGTTTGCCCATGCACGCCAATCGCTTTGATTGACGAGACCGACAACCCAGCTTCCGTCAGCAGCTGTTGCACGCAGCGGGCGTATAACTGCGCGAGTTGGTTCGCGACCAAGGCCTCGCGTTCGATTTCATTCTGGCCGGCAGATTGCAGCGCGAACAAAGCCTGCCGCAAGGGCTCGGGAAAGGGCACATAGGCCGCGTGCAGCGCGCCATCGAAGGCGGTGAGCACGCCATCAACACCGTCCAGGCTGGTGCCTGACATCAGGCCGATATAAAGCGGGGCAGACATAGTCGTGAACGAGTAGACGGGACGATGGTGATAAATAAAGAGTTTCGCGCACAGCAAACAGAACAGCAAACCGTGCAGAAAACCGTACAGTAAACCGTTTTGCAAACCGTATTGCAAACCGAATCGCAAACAACGGGCAGTGTATCGCCGATCATGCGCTAGCAACACAGTCGGCTGGTCGTATTGCGGGAATCTTGGTACAGGCTGGCCACATGCATTGCATAGGCAGTGAACTGAAGTGAACGGCGATGAACGGCCGAGCAGGAGTCATGCGCGCAATCCGCTAGAATCGCGTGTTTACGAGCTGTTGCGCGCCATTGTTCGTTATTGCGCGAGGCTCGGCCGCCGCCCGCGCGCGTTACAACAATGGAAAAGCCGCGCGTCATGATCCAACCCGAATCCGTATGAACGCAAACGCCACCGACCCATCAACGCCAGCGACTCCGCCGCAACTTCCCCTTTCCGATGCGGTGCAAGAAGCGCTCGCAATCGTCAAACGTAGTGCTGAAGAGTTACTGATTGAATCCGAGTTTGCGCAGAAGCTGGCGCAGTCAGAAAAAACTGGCAAGCCCTTGCGCATCAAGCTTGGCCTTGACCCTACCGCGCCGGATTTGCACCTCGGTCATACCGTGGTCTTGAACAAGATGCGGCAGTTGCAGGATCTTGGGCACACGGTGATTTTTTTGATTGGTGACTTTACCTCGATGATCGGCGATCCGTCCGGCCGTAACATCACTCGCCCGCCGCTCACGCGCGAGCAAATCGAAGAAAACGCAAAAACTTATTTTTCTCAAGCCAGCTTGGTTCTGGACCCTGCGCGTACCGAAATTCGCTACAACTCTGAATGGTGTGATGCACTGGGCGCGCGCGGCATGATTCAGCTATCCGCACGCTACACGGTGGCGCGTATTTTAGAGCGCGAAGATTTCACCAAGCGACTGAAAGCCGGCACACCGATCTCGGTGCATGAGTTGCTGTATCCGTTAATGCAAGGCTATGACTCGGTCGCCTTGCAGTCTGACCTCGAACTCGGCGGCACCGATCAGAAATTCAATTTACTGGTGGGGCGTGAACTGCAAAAAGATTACGGCCAGACACCGCAGTGCATTCTCACCATGCCTTTGCTTGAAGGGCTTGATGGCGTCGAGAAGATGTCAAAGTCCAAGAACAATTACATCGGCATCACGGAAGCACCTAACACCATGTTCGCCAAGGTGATGAGTATTTCTGACGTAGCCATGTGGCGTTGGTATGACCTGCTGTCATTCCGTTCGCTGACAGAAATCGCGCAGTTCAAAAAAGATGTCGATGGTGGACGCAATCCCCGTGAAGTCAAGGTACTGCTCGGACAAGAGATAGTTGAACGCTTTCATTCGCGCGCTGCGGCCGAAGCAGCGTTGGCAGATTTTGATAATCGCGCTCGCGGTGGTATTCCAGACGAAGTACCAGAGTTAACACTCAGCGGTGCGCCGCTGGGTATCGGGCAGCTTCTCAAGCAAGCGCAACTATGTGCTTCGACCTCCGAGGCATTGCGCATGGTCGAACAAGGTGGTGTACGCATTGACGGCGAAACCATCAGCGACAAAGGCCTGAAAGTGTCTGGCGGTACGTTTGTACTGCAAGTCGGCAAGCGTAAATTTGCGCGCGTGACGCTGTCGTAAGCAAACGCTCATGATCGGCTTGCTGCAACGTGTATCTGAGGCGAGTGTGCGTGTCGATGGCGCAGTCGTGGGCCAGATCGATCAAGGCTTGTTGGTTCTGCTATGCGCCGAGCGTGGTGATACTCGCAAGGAAGCCGATGCGCTACTCAACAAACTGCTGGGCATTCGGGTTTTCAGTGATGCCGAGGGCAAGATGAATCTGAATCTGGCACAAGTACAAGGTGGCTTGCTACTCGTACCTCAGTTCACGCTCGCTGCCGATACGCGATCCGGCACGCGCCCCTCATTCACGCCGGCCGCGCCACCTGCCGTGGCGAATGAGTTGTTTGACTACACCGTGCAGTGCGCACGCCAAGCGCACCCGCAAGTTGAGACGGGTCGCTTTGGTGCTGACATGAAAGTGGCGCTGGTGAATGATGGTCCGGTCACTTTCTGGCTGCACGTGGCACCCGCTCACTGATCATCATGCAAATCGGCCCTTATCAGCTGCGCAATAACGTGTGCGTCGCGCCCATGGCCGGCGTGACCGATCGGCCGTTTCGTCAGCTCTGCAAAGAAATGGGTGCTGGTTACGCGGTTTCTGAAATGGCCGCGTCGAATCCACGCTTATGGGCCACCGATAAATCCACGCGACGTACTAATCACGATGGTGAGATGGAACCGAAAGCGGTTCAGATCGCCGGTGCAGACCCGCAATTACTGGCCGAGGCAGCGCGCTTCAATGTCGGCCGTGGTGCGCAGATCATCGATATCAATATGGGTTGCCCGGTGAAAAAAGTCTGCAACCGCTGGTGCGGTTCGGCACTGCTGCGCGATGAGCCCTTGGTCGCAGAGCTACTGCACGCGGTAGTATCTGCGGTCAACGTTCCCGTTACTCTTAAATTCCGTACCGGCTGGGATAGAGACCACAAAAACGCCTTAACGATTGCGCGCATTGCCGAAGACAGCGGCATTGCCATGCTGACCCTGCATGGTCGCACCCGCGCCGATGGCTACAAAGGTGATGCCGAGTACGACACCATCGCGGCGGTTAAAGCGGCCGTTCGTATTCCAGTCGTAGCCAACGGTGATATCGATAGCCCGCAGAAAGCCGAATATGTTTTGCGCTACACCGGTGCAGATGCGGTCATGATCGGTCGGGCCGCGCAGGGCCGGCCCTGGATTTTTCGGGAGATCGACCACTACTTGCGCACCGGCACGGTACTGGCACCCCCCACCATCAGCGAGGTTCGCGAGCGCATGGCGCAGCATCTGAAGGCGCATTACGCGTTCTATGGCGACTACCTAGGCGTGCGCACCGCACGCAAGCATATTGCTTGGTATGTGCGTGATTTGCACGAGGGCGAGTTGTTTCGTCAACAGATGAACCGCATCGATGATTGCGCCACGCAACTCGCTGCAGTGGACGCCTTCTTCGAATCGCAGTTGGTCTTGGGTGACCGGTTACAATATGCGCCCGCTGCAGAGCCGTTAGCCGCCTAGCAACACTTCTCCGTATTGCGAAATAACATGAGTAAAGACCACATCCAGGACGTCGTTCGCAAAAGCCTTGAGAAGTATTTTCGCGACCTGGGTGAACAGGAACCCCATAACGTCTACGACATGGTGGTCCTGACGGTGGAGCGGCCCATGCTGGAAGTCGTGATGGCACGCGCTGAGGGTAACCAGTCGCACGCTGCCGATATGCTGGGCATCAATCGAAATACGCTACGCAAAAAGCTTCAGCAGCATGGCCTGCTCTAAGCCCTTGTCTTTCTTCTTTTCCCAATCATGATCAAACAAGCGCTGATTTCAGTGTCGGACAAGACCGGCGTGCTTGAATTCGCCCATGCATTAGCGGCGATGAACGTCAAATTGCTGTCGACCGGTGGTACCGCGAAGTTACTGGCAGAGCATGGCTTAGCGGTAACCGAGGTAGCGGATTACACCGGCTTTCCGGAAATGCTGGACGGTCGTGTCAAAACCCTACATCCGAAAGTTCATGGCGGTATCTTGGCGCGGCGCGATATGCCGCAGCATATGGATGCGCTGTCGCAGCACGATATTCCAACCATCGACATGGTGGTCGTGAATTTGTACCCCTTCCAGCAGACGGTCGCCAAAGACAATTGCCTACTCGAAGACGCAATCGAAAACATCGATATCGGTGGCCCGGCCATGCTGCGCTCTTCGGCTAAAAATCATAAAGATGTGGTCGTGATTTGCGACCCCTCCGATTACCAGCGCGTGCTTGCTGAGATGCAGACCAATGCAGGTGCAGTCAGTTTTGATACGCGCTTTGAATTGGCGATCAAGGTATTTGCGCACACCGCGCATTACGATGGCGCTATTACCAATTACCTGAGTGCGCTGGGGCCGGATCGGCAACATCAATCCCGCGCGACGTATCCCGCCAAACTCAACCTGCAGTTCGTCAAACTGCAAGACATGCGCTACGGTGAGAACCCGCATCAATCAGCGGCGTTCTATCGTGATGTAACTACCGTTGAAGGTGCGCTTGCCAACTACCGTCAGCATCAGGGCAAGGAACTCTCGTACAACAATATTGCCGATGCTGATGCGGCCTGGGAATGCGTCAAAACCTTAGATGCACCCGCCTGTGTGATTGTCAAACACGCCAACCCCTGCGGTGTTGCGGTGGGTGCCGATGCGCATGAAGCGTATAGCAAAGCCTTGAAAACCGACCCCACCTCAGCGTTTGGCGGCATCATCGCCTTTAACTGCGCACTGGATGGCAAGGCGGCAGAAGCTGTGGCGCAGCAGTTTGTTGAAGTCTTGATTGCACCTGCGTTCAGCGATGCAGCGCGCAAGGTGTTTGAGAGCAAGCAAAACGTCCGCTTGCTCGAAATACCGCTCGGGCAGGCAGTGAACCCATTCGATCTCAAGCGTGTTGGTGGTGGCGTGCTCCTGCAATCGGCGGATGCGAAAAATGTACAAGCCAGTGAGCTGACCATCGTCAGCAAAAAACAGCCAACCCCCGCACAGCTGCTCGACATGATGTTTGCCTGGCGCGTCGCCAAGTTTGTTAAATCGAATGCGATTGTGTTTTGCGGCAATGGCATGACACTGGGCGTAGGTGCAGGGCAGATGAGCCGAATTGATTCGGCACGTATCGCTTCCATCAAAGCGCAAAACGCGGGCTTGTCATTAGCTGGTTCTGTGGTGGCATCTGATGCTTTCTTCCCCTTCCGCGATGGTCTGGATGTGGTGGTTGCTGCGGGCGCGAATTGCGTTATCCAGCCGGGTGGGTCTATGCGTGATCAGGAAGTGATTGATGCTGCAGATGAGCAAGGCGTTGTCATGGCATACACCGGAACACGGCACTTCCGACACTAAGACGTTTCGGCTTCTGGTCTCTGGATCCCGGCCTGCGCCGGGATGACCCAATCTTAGGGTCTACCTATAAATCACAGTCAATATGGAATGCGCCCATCAAATCAGAGTGATGTGAAATCGCAGCAAACTCTAAAATCGTCATCCCTGCGCAGGCAGGGATCCCGAATTTTTAAGGTGACTCATGTTCTCACTCATCCCACGCCTTTTGATAAGCATGTCAGGTTGTAACCATCTAGCAATGAACCTCAAAGGAGTCGTCCCGGCGTAGGCCGGGATCCACAGTTTTTTAGACGACTCATGCCGTTTGTCTACATCATGGCAAGTGCACGTAACGGCACCATTTATGTTGGGGTAACAAAAGATCTGATCAAACGAGTCCATCAGCACAAGGCTGATGCAGTCGAAAGTTTCACTCAGCGCTATGGCATACATGATTTGGTATGGTATGAGCACACTGACTCGATCATCAGTGCCATCCATCGTGAGAAGCAGCTCAAGAATTGGAAGCGCGAGTGGAAGATACGCCTAATCGAAGCGTCCAACCCTCATTGGCAAGACCTTTATCCCGGCCTACTGTCATAATCCGCGCATGAAAATCCTTGGTATCGACCCTGGGCTGCGTATCACTGGTTTCGGTGTGATTCATCAAGCCGGTGCGCGTCTGTCCTACGTCGCCTCTGGCACCATCCAAATACCGGATGGCGATTTACCGTCCAGACTGAAGGTCATCCTTGAGGGCGTCAGTCAGCTAGTTCAGACCTACCAACCCGAATGCGCGGCAATCGAGATTGTTTTTTCGAATGTGAACCCGCAATCCACGCTGCTATTGGGTCAGGCGCGCGGCGCCGCCATCTGCGGCTTGGTGGGCGCTAATCTACCGGTGGCTGAGTACACGGCCTTGCAAATGAAGAAATCAGTCGCTGGCCACGGCAAAGCGCAAAAGGCGCAGGTACAGGCGATGGTGCAGCGATTACTGAAACTCGATGCCTTGCCTGGCACCGACGCGGCGGATGCGCTCGGTATCGCGATTTGTCATGCGCATGCTGGTGCAGGACGCGCTGCCTTGGGTGCTGTCGCGCCTGAGCTGGCCCGGCGTGGTTTACGAGTGCGGGGCGGCCGGCTGGTCGGTTGAACATGCCAAGGCGTTATCATCTGAAAAATTTTTCCTGGGTGTTTCAATGATCGGTCGTTTATCTGGCCTTTTGCTCGACAAAAATCCCGCGCAACTCATCGTGGATTGCAATGGCGTCGGCTATGAAGTCGGTGTGCCGATGAGTACGTTCTACAACTTACCCGCTACCGGCGAGCGCGTCACGCTGTTGACGCACATGGTGGTGCGCGAAGATGCGCAGCTGTTGTATGGCTTTGGTACGACACAGGAACGCGAGCTATTTCGCGAGCTGATCAAGATTAGCGGCATCGGTGCGAGAACCGCCTTGGCGATTTTATCGGGCATGTCGGTCAATGACTTGGCGCAGGCGGTAACGCTGCAAGAAGTCGGTCGCTTGACGCGCATCCCCGGCATCGGCAAAAAAACGGGCGAGCGTTTACTGCTTGAACTGAAAGGCAAACTCGGCGCTGAACTAGGCACTGCCCCCGGCACCGAAGGCGAGAGCAGCAATGATGTTCTCAGCGCACTGCTGGCGCTGGGTTATTCAGAGAAAGAAGCGCTACTGGCAATCAAACAAGTACCGGCAGGTAGTACGGTCTCCGATGGTATACGCCAAGCGCTAAAGTCCTTGTCCAAGGCATGAAAACCACCTGCGCGGCTACAATGCAGCGATGAGCATTCAGACCGACAACTTCAACGAGCGCCGCGTTATCGACGCAGCCCCGGTATCGCCCAATGAAGAGGCGATCGAGCGTGCGCTGCGGCCACACAACCTCGATGAGTACATCGGGCAAACCAAGGCCCGCGAGCAGTTAGAGATTTTTATTGCCGCAGCCAGAAAACGCAGCGAGGCACTGGATCACACGCTACTGTTTGGCCCGCCCGGTCTGGGTAAGACCACACTGGCACACATTATTGCGCGTGAGATGGGCGTTAACCTGCGTCAGACATCTGGCCCGGTACTTGAGCGGCCGGGCGATTTAGCGGCGCTGCTGACCAATCTGGAAAAGAACGATGTGCTGTTCATCGATGAGATTCATCGCATGTCGCCGATCGTCGAAGAGATTCTCTACCCTGCACTCGAGGATTACCAGATCGATATCATGATCGGTGAAGGCCCAGCCGCACGATCCGTTCGACTCGATTTGCAACCGTTCACGCTGGTTGGCGCAACTACACGCGCCGGCATGCTCACCAATCCGCTGCGCGACCGCTTTGGCATTGTCGCGCGTCTTGAGTTCTATACGCCAGAAGAGCTGGCTCGTATCGTCACACGTAGCGCTTCGTTGCTCAACGCCATGATTGTGGATCAGGGTGCGCTGGAGATTGCGCGCCGCAGTCGCGGCACACCGCGTATTGCAAACCGCTTGCTGCGACGGGTTCGCGACTATGCCGAAGTAAAAGGTGAAGGCCGTATTACGCGTGAGATTGCCGACGCTGCGCTCAAGATGCTCGATGTTGATCCGGTCGGATTTGATCTGATGGACCGAAAGTTGTTGGAAGCGGTCTTGTTTAAGTTCAGCGGCGGACCGGTTGGGTTGGATAACCTCGCCGCTGCAATTGGTGAAGAACGCGACACCATCGAAGATGTACTCGAACCTTACTTGATACAGCAAGGTTACTTACAACGTACGCTGCGCGGACGAATTGCAACGCCATCGGCTTATCAGCATTTCGGTGTGACTGCGCCGCGCACCAGCCCGAATGGCGATCTCTGGGACAGTACTCCAAAGTCCAATTAAGCGCCTGTCTATTTAGGCCGCTTGCTACGTTGGCAGCACCTTGCCATCGACCTAACGAGACAGGCGCTACATTTTTGGCTTAATGCTGTTGCCAAATTACGTCGAAATACCGCCGCGCCATCACTTACCGCAGTAAGCATCAGCTAACCACGTAACGAAATCCTTCCTGCTATCAGCAGCTTCACGCATGATGCGCGCGACTTGTTCGCCGATGACTCATGCGCCCGACTACCGCCTCACCCTCCGCTCCTTCCGGTTTGCCGCGCGCGCTTTTACAAGCGGGCAAACTGAGTCAACAGCAAATCGATGTGCTCCAACGTGATGCCAGCAATGAACGCATCCCTTTCATTGATCATCTGATCCGTAGCGGTGAGATGGATGCCAAGGCGCTTGCCTTGTTCTGCGCTACGCACTTCGGTTGTCCATTACTTGACCTCGGTGCGCTGGATGTTCAGGCGCTACCAAAAAACATTATCGACGACCGTCTGATGCAGTCGCAGAGGGTGGTGGTGCTCGCCAAGCGGGCGAATAAAGTCTCTGTTGCCATCGCCGACCCGACGCAAACGCAGGCGCTGGATCAAGTCAAGTTTCGTACCGGCTTGTCGGTTGAACCAGTGGTGGTGTTACTGCCGCAACTAACCGACTTGATCGCGAAGCTATCTCAGAGTACGGAGCAGAACCTATCGGAATTGATCGGCGACGATCTGGATAGCGTGGCCTTAGTCGATGACGGTAATCACTCAGACACCCCCGCAAGTGAGATTGACGACGCCCCAGTTGTACGCTTCCTGCAAAAAATTCTGACCGATGCGATCAATATGGGCGCGTCGGATTTGCACTTCGAGCCTTTCGAAAAGTTTTATCGCATCCGTTTTCGGGTTGATGGGGAACTTCGCGAGATTTCACAGCCGCCAATCGCCATCAAAGAAAAACTCGCCTCGCGCATCAAGGTCATCTCGCGCCTGGATATCTCTGAAAAGCGCGTTCCGCAAGATGGCCGCATGAAGCTGTCGGTATCCGGTACGCGCAGCATTGATTTTCGGGTGTCGACACTGCCGACGCTATTCGGTGAAAAAATCGTGATGCGTATTCTCGATGGTAGTCAGGCGCAGCTCGGTATCGATGCACTCGGCTACGATCCCGATCAAAAAGCGTTGCTGCTTGATGCGATCCACCGCCCCTATGGCATGGTGCTGGTCACGGGCCCTACCGGCTCCGGCAAGACGGTATCGCTCTATACCTGCCTGAATATTCTGAACAAACCGGGCATCAATATCGCCACTGCTGAAGACCCGGCAGAAATCAATTTACCCGGTATTAACCAAGTCAATATCAACGAGCGTGCTGGCCTGACGTTTCCAGTCGCGCTACGCGCATTCCTGCGGCAAGACCCGGATATTGTGATGGTGGGCGAGATTCGTGATCTTGAGACGGCAGATATCGCAATCAAAGCAGCCCAAACCGGCCACATGGTGTTCTCGACCTTACACACCAATGATGCACCCTCGACACTGACGCGGCTACTAAACATGGGCGTAGCGCCTTTCAATATCGCGTCGGCAGTGAGTCTGATCACCGCACAGCGCTTAGCGCGACGGCTATGTAGTTGCAAACAACCCGAGCCGATTACTGTCGATGCGTTTCTCGCAGCGGGCTTTGCAGAAACCGACCTGAGTGGTTGGACACCCTACCGTGCGGTGGGCTGCGAGCGCTGCAGTGGCAGTGGCTACAAGGGCCGAGTAGGTGTGTACCAGGTAATGCCGATATCAGAAGCAATCGAAGCCATCATCCTTGCTCAAGGCACTGCACTTGAGATCGAGGCGCAGGCGAAGCGGGAGGGTGTCAGAACCTTACGGGAGGCAGGACTGATGAAAGTGAAGCAAGGTTTAACCAGTTTGGATGAAATCTTAGGGTGCACCAATGCCTGAGCTAGCCACCCCAGTTGCTAAAAAATCGCGATCTGCCGAGCAGACATTCTCTTGGCAAGGCCTTGATCGATTACAACGCACCACTAACGGAGAGATACGCGCTGATAGCGCACCCGCTGCCAAACTACAGCTACGTCGGCAAGGCATACAGGTCACCACAATCAAGAAAAAACAACTGCCGCGTTCTCGCAGAATCAGCGAGAAAGATCTTTGCGTGTTTACTCGCCAGCTTGCCACCATGATGAAAGCCGGTGTGCCTTTACTGCAGTCCTTCGATATTGTTGCACGCGGCCATGCCAATCCTGCCGTGTCTCGGCTGCTGCTAGATATTCGTGCGGATGTCGAGACCGGTACTAGTTTGTCGCAAGCCTTCAAACGCTACCCGCAGTACTTCGACAAGCTATTCTGCAACTTGGTCAATGCGGGTGAGCAAGCCGGCATTCTGGATGATTTACTGGCGCGGCTGGCCACCTACAAAGAAAAAACACTGGCCCTCAAAGGCAAGATCAAGTCGGCCATGTTCTATCCTGCCGCCGTGTTAGCCGTGGCGGTGATTGTGACTGCAGTGATCATGATCTGGGTGGTGCCTTCGTTCAAAAGCGTATTTGAGAGCTTCGGTGCCGAGCTGCCATTGCCTACGTTATTCGTGATCTGGCTGTCGGACCAGTTTGTCGCCTACTGGCCCATCGTGTTTGGTGGCACGGCCATCGCTACATTTTTGTTTGTGCGAAGCTGGAAGCGTTCAGCATCGATGCAGGCAGCCACAGATCGTCTGCTCCTGAAGCTACCGGTGTTCGGCCCTGTGATCATGAAAGCTGTGGTGGCACGCTGGACGCGTACGCTGGCCACGATGTTCTCGGCGGGTGTGCCATTGGTAGAATCACTGGATTCAGTCGGCGGGGCTTCAGGTAATGCGGTGTACCATGAGGCGACGCAAAAAATTGCATTGTCAGTCTCTAGCGGCACTTCGCTCGCGGTGGCGATGCAACAGGTACAGGTATTCCCTGCAATGGCAACGCAAATGGCCGCGATCGGTGAAGAGTCGGGTTCGCTGGATGAAATGCTGCGCAAAGTTGCAGAGTTCTACGAAGAAGAAGTCGACGCCGCCGTGGCATCGCTGTCGTCGCTCATGGAGCCCATCATCATGGTGTTTCTCGGCGGCCTGATTGGAGGATTAGTCATCGCCATGTATCTACCGATTTTCAAGCTGGGTTCAGTGGTCTGATGGACGCATTGTTCGCGGCGCTGATCGATGCGCCACCCGGTATTGCACTCACTACCTTGTGCTGGATGGTGATCGGCTTGGTGGTGGGCAGCTTCTTGAATGTCGTGATCCATCGCATTCCGGTGATGCTCCAGCGCGAGACAGATAACTTCATCGCAATTGAGCGCGATGAGCCAGAACCCCATAGCGGCCATTACAACTTGCTGTTCCCGCGCTCGGCCTGCCCGGCCTGCGGCCATACGCTCACCGCTGCCGAGAATATTCCACTCGTCAGTTGGGTCTGGCTGCGCGGTCGTTGTCGCTACTGCCGTGCACCGATCTCGCCGCGCTATCCCTTAGTCGAGCTGCTGGCGGCGCTACTGTCCGGCTGTGTGGTGTGGCGCTTGGGCAGCGACGTGAACGGCTTAGCAGGCTTGCTACTGGTCTGGACCATGCTCGCACTCTCCTTCATTGATCTGGATACCCAGTTCCTGCCGGACGATCTCACCCTGCCGCTGCTGTGGGTTGGCTTGTTGTTCAACCTATCTGCCACCTTCACGCCGCTACCTGATGCGGTGATTGGTGCTGCGGCCGGTTATCTGCTGCTGTGGCTGGTGTACTGGGGCTATCGCTTATTCACCGGTAAAGAAGGCATGGGCTATGGCGACTTCAAATTATTGGCTGCACTCGGTGCTTGGCTAGGCTGGTATATGTTGCCGCTGATTGTGCTGCTCTCGTCGGCCGTAGGGGCGGTGGTCGGTGTGCTGCTGATTCTGCTGCGTGGGCATCAGCGGGATAAACCGATTCCGTTCGGGCCCTTCCTTGCGCTGGCAGGATTCATCGCGCTGCTCTATGGTCAGGACATCATGGATCTTTGGATGCAAGCCAGCCATTCATGAGCAGCGAACTTTTTTCAGTCGGGCTGACCGGTGGTATCGGTAGCGGCAAGTCGCTAGTCGCAGACTTGTTTGCCGCACAAGGTGCCGGCGTGATCGACACCGATCAAATCGCGCATCAACTGACCGCAGCTGGCGGCTTGGCGATGGCGCTGATCCAACAAACTTTTGGTGATGCATTTTTAACAAGCGATGGTGCACTCGACCGAGCGCGTATGCGCGAGCATGTGTTCGCCCATGCTGCAGCGCGACAGCAACTTGAAAAAATCCTGCATCCCCTGATCGCGCAAGAAACTGAAGCCGCGGCCCAGCGCAGCAATGGCGACTACCTTGTATTCGTCGTGCCTTTGCTCGTTGAATCAGGGCGTTGGGTCGATCGCGTCGACCGAGTGCTGGTGGTTGACTGCCCGGAGGCGATGCAAATCGAGCGGGTCCAGGCCCGTAATCAGTTTTCAGTTGCACAAGTCGAAGCCATCATGGCGACTCAGGTGCAGCGCAGCGAAAGGCTGGCGGTGGCGGATGACGTGATCGTCAATGATGGCCCGCGTGAGGCGATCGCCGCCGCCGTCGAGCAGCTGCACCAGGAATATCTGGCGCTGGCAGCAAAAAAACGTGCAGGAGGTTTGTAATTTCCCGCTGCTTCAGTCAGAATCTGTGAACATTTTCTGGTTAATCCTCGGGGAAATTCCTTGACCGTCTACGAATACCCTTTCAACGAGCGTATTCGCACGCTTCTTCGACTTGAGGATCTGTACGAGAAGTTCAGTTTCTTCATTCAGCACGACCACCCGCTACAGCATCATGTCGCGCTCGCGACGATTTACGAGATGCTGGAGGTTTCCGGGCGCGCCGATCTGAAATCCGATCTGCTGCAAGAACTCGAACGTCAAAAACAGACCTTGCTTGGCTTCAAGGCCAACCCAAATGTCGAGGCATCTCGCCTTAATGCCATTCTGTCCGATATCGAAAAAACTAGTACCGCATTGCTCGGCCTGCAGGGCAGAACCGGGCAGCATATCCGCGAGAACGAGTGGCTGATGAGTATTCGTGGCCGCACCATTATTCCGGGTGGTGCTTGCGAGTTTGATCTTCCGTCTTACCATGCGTGGCAGTCGCAACCTGCCGAGCAGCGTCGCAGCGACATCATGGGCTGGTTCGGTCCGCTCGAACCGCTGTTCTCGGCTATCAACATCGTGCTGCGACTCCTGCGTGAATCTGGACGTGCAACACAGATCGTCGCCATCTCCGGCAGCTTTCAGCAGATGCTGCAAGGTCGCACGTATCAGATGCTACGCGTTCATATCGATGAAAAACTCGGTGCCATTCCCGAGATCTCAGCCAACAAGTATGTGCTGTGGATACGCTTCACCACGCAGGGCGGCGACATGAAACCAAAACCCTTCGAGGGCGATGTGCCGTTCGATCTGACACTCTGTAATTTCTGATTGCCCTGAACTGATGGTCGCTGTCGTTGATTGTCCTACCTG
>JAPLQC010000012.1 GCA_026399895.1 Burkholderiales bacterium | reverse complement strand
TATGTGCTGTGGATACGCTTCACCACGCAGGGCGGCGACATGAAACCAAAACCCTTCGAGGGCGATGTGCCGTTCGATCTGACACTCTGTAATTTCTGATTGCCCTGAACTGATGGTCGCTGTCGTTGATTGTCCTACCTGCAGCACCAAGGTCGAGTGGCGTGCCGAAAACGCGTATCGACCCTTTTGCTCAGCGCGCTGCAAACAAATTGATCTCGGGGCGTGGGCAGAAGAAAAATATAAAATCCCGGGCGCGTCACCCGAAGAAGAACAAGAACCTGACGGCCCTGCGCACTAAGGCGCGCACTAAGGCGCGTATTAGGGCGCTTTAGCGCTCGTTGCTGCTTTCCGCAAAGCGCAGCTGATCCAACCACACCAACAAGGGAATCGTCGCCGGCAGAATCGGCTCGAGTTGCATTTGCCCTTGCCATGCGAGTTGCTGCCCCTCCAGCGCATGCGGCTCGCCCTGCCATTCACGACTGATAAAGAAATGCAGCCGAACATGGGCATGCGGATAAACATGTTCGACGCCACACCATGGCTCGGCAGAAATGATACGCACGCCAATCTCTTCAGCGAATTCACGCTTCAGCGCGTCGAGTACAGCCTCACCGGCTTCGACTTTACCGCCCGGGAATTCCCAGTAACCTGCATACGGTTTACCTTCGGGACGAGAGCCGAGTAGTACATCACCATTCGGCTTCATCAGAATACCAACCGCGACATCGATCGGTGGCGCAGCATCGCTCATGGAGGGTGATTAAGGTTTAGTAGATCAGCTGGCTGATGAATGCGCGATAGGACTCATTGCTATCGATCGCATATCAGTCTGTGTGCTTGCCGGCCCAGTCGCGCGCGAACTGCCACGCCACCCGGCCAGAACGCGAACCACGTTGCAGCGCCCAGCGCAGCGCCTCGGGTTCTGCTTGTACCCAATGCGCATCTGGCACACCGAAATGCTTCAGCCAGTGGCGCACGATGTCGAGGTAATCATCTTGCCGGAACGGATAAAAAGATAACCACAAACCAAAGCGCTCCGAGAGCGAAATCTTCTCTTCAACCGTTTCGCCCGGATGTAAATCACCATCATCAACATGGCGATACGTCTCGTTATCTGAAAACTTTTCCGGCAACAGGTGACGACGGTTCGATGTTGCGTAGATCAGTACATTGTCAGACGATGCAGCAACACTGCCATCGAGCACCACCTTCAAGGCCTTATACCCACCCTCGCCCTCTTCGAACGACAGATCGTCGCAGAAAATCACAAACCGTTCAGGGCGCTCGGCGATCAGATCGACGATATCCGGCAAGTCAACTAGGTGTTCCTTATCGACTTCAATCAGCCGTAAACCTTGCGCGGCAAACTTGGCGAGGCAAGCTTTGATCAACGAGGACTTACCCGTGCCACGTGCACCGGTGAGCAGTACATTATTTGCGGGCTTACCGGTGATGAACTGATGCGTGTTCTGCTCAATCGCTTCTTTTTGCTGGCTGATATTGTGCAGATCATCAAACTCAATCTCGGATACCAGCTTCACCGGCTTCAGATAACCAAGGCCATCACGCGGCACCCGCCAACGAAAAGCATGCGAGGCGTGCCAATCCACCTCGGCAGCGGGCGAAGGCAGCAGCGGTTCAAGTCGCGCCAAGACCGCTTCAGCGCGGAGCAGGAGTTGTTCGAGTTCTTTCATTTTTAGAGATATGTGACTCCAACACTGGAGACAGCATTTTGACAGACTCAACCAAACTCTCTATCAAAATGCCGCTGGCTAGGCGGGGGCGCCGAAGGCAGTACGTGACGTACGACGAGGCGAGCCCAACAACGCCAGAGGTATTTTGAAAGGGAGTTTAAGAGCGGTAGTCGGCGTTGATCGAGACATACTCGTGCGACAAATCACACGTCCATACCGTCGCTGAGGCATCACCACGCCCAAGCGTGACCTTCACCGTAATCTCGGACTGCTTCATCACACGCTGGCCGTCCGCTTCCTGATAATCGGGATGACGGCCACCCTGCTTCGCTATGCATCGTAATGAACTTGGTCGCGCCTTCACCATCACGCACAATCAGCTGCGCCAATTCCTGCGCCAGCCAAATCACTGCGGCGGCTAGCGCTTGGTATTCATCCGACTCTTGCTCTTTTACCTCTAACTCGCCGGCGCCAGTGGCGATCAGCATGAAGGCGTCATTAGTCGAGGTGTCGCCATCAATCGTGATGCAGTTGAACGAGGCATCCGCCGCCTGCTTCACCATGGTCTCTAACAAACCCTGCGGCACTTTGGCGTCACAGGCGACAAAGCCCAACATGGTCGCCATGTTGGGGCGAATCATCCCAGCGCCTTTGGAGATGCCGGTCAGCGTGACTTTTTTACCGGAGATCGTCACCGTGCGCGAAGCAGCTTTCGGCAAGGTATCGGTGGTCATGATGGCTTGCGCGGCGCCATACCAATTGCTCTCGCCAAGGTTGGCGATGGCCTGCGGCAGTCCTGCGACCACTTTATCGACAGGCAAGGGTTCCAGAATCACACCGGTTGAAAACGGCAGCACCTGCGACGCTTCTACACCCAGGAGTTTACCGAGCGCGTCGCACGTTGATTGCGCATTCGCGAGCCCCGCTTCGCCAGTGCCAGCATTGGCATTACCGGTGTTGATGACCAACGCAGAAATGGGTTTGCCCGATGCCTTGGCCTTATCGATGTGCGCCTTAGCGAGCTGTACTGGCGCGGCACAAAAACGGTTGGTGGTGAACACGCCAGCCACTGTCGCGCTCGGCGCCAGCTTCATCACCAGCAGGTCTTTACGGTTCGGCTTCTTGATGCCTGCTTCTGCGTACCCAAGCGTGATACCGGGAACTGGCTTTAGCTTGGCGGGTGTGACGAGCGGGAAGTTAACGGCCATATGCGTGTTTAGAATTCTTGTATCAAGCTAACTTGCCGTGACACTGTTTAAATTTCTTGCCGCTACCGCAGGGGCAGGGGTCGTTTCTACCGACCTTGGGCATCGCATTGGTGACTGTGCCACCACCACGCTGCTCATCGAGCGAGGGTGGTGCGAGTAACTCTTCAGGCGACGCTGAAGGATCGAAGTCAGCGTGCTGATAACTCACATTTTCAAGATGCGACTGACTCAGCTGCTGCTCGGCCGCTGCGATCTCTTCCTGCGACTGTACGCGCACCGTCATGATCACGCGCACGACATCGTTGCGGATCAGATCGAGCATCTGCGCAAACAGCTGGAAGGCTTCGCGCTTGTATTCCTGCTTCGGGTTTTTCTGCGCATAACCACGTAGATGAATACCTTGACGCAGATGATCCAGCGCAGCGAGGTGCTCGCGCCAGTGGGTATCCATGCTCTGCAACATCACACTGCGCTCGAAACCGCTGAAAGCCTCAACGCCGATCAGATCCAGCTTGGCTTGGTACATCTGATCAACTTTATCCAGCAAGCGGCCGAGCAGGTCGTCATCACTCAACTCCGGCTCAGCTTCAAGCGCGGCTTTCACTGACCAATCAATCTGCCACTCACGCGACAGAGCTTCCTGTAGCGCGTCTAGCTCCCACTGCTCTTCCATCGAGGCTTCAGGTACATACAGCCGGAACAGATCAGTGAATACACCCTGTCGCAGCGCGACACTAGTCTCGGTCATCAACTCGGCTTCGAGTAACTCGTTACGCTGCTGATAAATGACTTTGCGCTGATCATTCGCGACATCGTCATACTCGAGCAGCTGCTTACGAATATCGAAGTTACGCGCTTCGACTTTACGCTGCGCTGATTCGATCGAGCGCGACACAATGCCGGCTTCAATTGGCTCGTCTTCCGGCATGTTCAGCCGCTCCATCACCGCGCGCACACGGTCGCCGGCGAAGATGCGTAGCAACGGATCATCCAGCGAGAGATAGAAACGCGAAGAACCCGGGTCGCCCTGACGGCCGGAACGACCGCGCAACTGGTTATCGATACGACGCGACTCGTGGCGCTCAGTACCGATGATGTGCAAACCTCCCGCAGTCACAACTTGCTCATGCAAAGACTGCCATTCATCACGCAGCGTTTTCGCACGTGCGGCTTTGTCATCGACTGACAACGAGGCGTCAGCCTCGATGATCTGAATCTGCTTGTCGACATTGCCACCCAATACGATGTCGGTACCACGACCAGCCATATTGGTCGCAATCGTGATCATCTTCGGACGGCCTGCCTGCGCAATGATCTCCGCCTCGCGCGCGTGTTGCTTGGCATTGAGCACGTTGTGCGGCAGTTTTTCTTTGTCAAGCATGGCCGAGATCAACTCGGAGTTCTCGATAGACGTGGTACCGACTAATACCGGCTGGCCACGCTCGTAACAGTCACGCATATCGGCAATCACCGCGCGATATTTGCCGGCGGCGTTCTTGAACACCTGATCTTGCTTATCCTTGCGCTGACTCGGACGGTTCGGTGGAATCACGACGGTTTCCAGGCCGTAAATTTCCTGGAACTCGAAGGCCTCAGTGTCGGCGGTACCTGTCATGCCGGCTAATTTGCCGTACATGCGGAAATAATTCTGGAAGGTGATCGAGGCCAGCGTCTGGTTCTCGTTTTGAATACGAGCGCCTTCCTTCGCCTCGACGGCTTGGTGCAGACCATCCGACCAGCGGCGGCCTTGCATCAAACGACCGGTAAATTCATCGACGATAATGACTTCGCCCTCTTGCACCACGTAGTGCTGATCCTTGTGATACAGCGTGTGCCCGCGCAGTGCTGCGTACAGATGATGAATTAGCGTGATGTTGGCAGCGTCATAGAGCGATGCGCCCTCAGCCAGCAAACCCATCTCGGTCAGGATGCGTTCGGCTTTTTCATGACCGGCTTCGGTCAGCAGTACGGTATGGGCTTTTTCATCTTTGGTGTAATCACCCGGAACCTCGACCACACCCTTGCCGTCCGGCGTCTCTTCGCCAATCTGCAATGTCAGCAGCGGCGGCAAGGCATTCATCTTGCGGTACATCTCGGTGTGATCTTCTGCCTGACCAGAGATGATGAGCGGCGTACGCGCCTCATCGATCAGAATCGAGTCAACCTCATCGACAATAGCGAACGCAAGCCCACGCTGCACGCGCTCGGTTGGCGAGTACACCATGTTGTCGCGCAGGTAATCGAAGCCGAATTCATTGTTGGTGCCGTACGTGATGTCAGCGGCGTAGGCTGCCTGCTTCACATCATGCGAGGCTTGCGACAAGTTAACGCCGGTGGTCAGCCCGAGCCAGCCATACAGCACGCCCATCCACTCGGCATCGCGCTGCGCGAGGTAATCATTCACCGTCACCACATGCACGCCATTACCGGTGAGTGCATTCAGGTAGGCGGGTAGTGTCGCCATCAGCGTTTTACCTTCGCCGGTACCCATCTCGGCGATCTTGCCCTGATGAAGCACCATGCCGCCGATCAGCTGCACATCGAAGTGCCGCATCTTCAGTACGCGTCGTGAAGCCTCGCGGCAGACAGCAAAGGCTTCAACCAGGATATCGTCGGTAGTGGCACCCGACTGCAGCTTGGCTTTCAGCTCGGGCGTTTTCGCCTTTAGCGATTCATCTGATAATTGCTCAAGTGCAGACTCGAGCGCGTTAATCGCGCGAACTGTCTTTTGAGACTGTTTGATTAGCCGCTGGTTGCGACTACCGAAAATCTTGGTGAGTAAGGACATGCCGAGGGTAGAAAATATCAGGACCGCGCGCCTTTGCTGGCGCAAGTCGAAGCTGCGATTTTAGCATGCAGCCCCTTGTTATCCGACTGGCATCACTCAGCCGCAAAGGCTTGTGCTAAGGTTGCCAGATGGCTAAACATTCACCCAATTTCACGCCGATGCGGCGCTCAGAGCAGCGCACGTCGAGCCGTGAGCTGCTGGAGTATTTGCGCTCGGATGACAAGCTCGGCAGCTTGCTGCCAACCGTGGAGCAGGTGGTTCAGCTGCAGGCCGCTTGCGAACAACAGCTACCCTCATTATTCAGTAGCTGCCAGGTGATGCAGCTGCGCGAGGGAACCTTGCATATTTCAGCGCCAAATGCCGCTCTGGCGACGCGACTGCGCCAAATGCTGCCAAAGCTGCAACAAGGTTTGCGCGAAAACGGCTGGGGTGTGGAGCAGATCCGGCTCAAGGTACAGCTAATGCCAACGCAGCCTGCGCCGCCACCGCCATCCGAGCCGCGCGTGTTGTCGAGCAGCGCGATCGCTTCTTTCGCGTCACTCGCCAGTCAAATCGAGGAAAGCCCGTTGCGGGATGCGCTGCAAAACCTGCTCAAGCACCAAAGCAAAATCTGAATTAAACGGGGGCCCACTCTTGCTCGAGCTGCGTCGAGTAGGCTGCTGGTGCAGCAGAGGCTAAAGGGAAAGTCGTGATCTCGTACGCGTCACTGTCGTCGAAAAGTGCACGTAATAATTTGTTGTTCAGCCCGTGACCTGACTTGTGCGCGGTATAGCTTGCCAGCAGCGGGTGACCCGCCAAATACAAGTCGCCCATGGCGTCGAGTATCTTGTGACGCACGAACTCATTGCGATAGCGCAGTCCGCCGCTATTCAGAATACGAAACTCATCCATCACAATCGCATTCTCGAGTGAACCACCGCGCGCTAATCCCATGCCGCGCAAGGTCTCGACATCCTGCATGAAGCCGAAAGTACGTGCGCGCGCGATTTCGCTGATGTAAGAGGCGATGTCGAGATCGACCTCAGCCGTCTGGCCCGAGCCATCGACCGCAGGATGATTGAACTCGATAAAAAACTTCAACCGAAAACCATGCCAGGGCTCAAGCCGCGCCCACTTCTCATGAGCACCTTCACCTTCACGCACCTCGATGGTTTTTTTAACGCGGATAAAACGCTTCGCTGCACCCAGCTCCACACAGCCTGCTTGCTGTAGTAAGAATACAAATGAGGCTGCCGAACCATCCATGATGGGAATTTCTTCGGCATTCAGATCAACCACCAGATTATCGATACCCAGACCGGCACACGCAGAGAGCAAATGCTCAACGGTCGACACCCGTACGCCATCTTTTTCCAGTACTGAGGCCATACGCGTGTCACCAATGCCGCTGGCATTGGCGGGCAGCTCAACCACTGGATCGATATCCACACGACGAAATACGATGCCGTGATCTGGCCCTGCAGGGCGTAGGGTGAGGGTCACGCGCGTACCGCAGTGCAGGCCAACGCCTGTGGTCGACACGGTATCGCGAATAGTGCGCTGCTTAATCATGCGGGTAGCAGCAGTCGAGACTGCAATGTGAACTGAGCGCCAATGGTTTTGCTATTGAAGTCGTCCATGCGCAGTCTCAACTGCCTTGCGATCACAGTTGGCCGAGCAGCGTTTCTGCGTTCGACACTTCGAACTTGCCAGCAGCTTCAAGGTTGAGCTGCTTGACCACGCCATCCTTCACTACCATCGAGTAGCGCTGCGAACGTATACCCATGCCGAAGCCCTTCAGATCAAACTCAAGACCCAGCGCTTTGGTGAGGTCACCGTTACCGTCGGCCATCATGCGCACGACGCCGGTCGCTTGTTGATCACGACCCCAGGCACCCATCACGAAGGCATCATTTACCGAGATGCACCAGATTTCATCGACGCCTTTGGCGTGCAATTCGCTCGCGTGTTTGACATACCCCGGCACGTGTTGCGCCGAGCAGGTGGGCGTGAAAGCACCTGGCAGACCGAAGATCGCGATGGTCTTGCCCTTGACGAGCGTGGCGACATCAAAGGTGTTGGGGCCGAGTGTGCAGCCTTCGGTCTCGGTTTCGATGAATTCAGCGAGCTTGCCGTCCGGCAGACGATCTCCGATTTTGATGCTCATAGTGGTCCTTTGGATAGTGGGAGGTGAAGTTGAACATGCTGGATCCCGGCCTCCGCCGGGATGATGTGATCGAAGGCCGGTGGCTCTTTAAAGTCAGGCCTGCGCTGGTATCCAGCGTCTCGGTATTCGATCCATCCCCGCGTGACTAGCGGGCAGGCCAAAGTATGCCCTGCCCGCCAATTTCCTGCAGGCTCAAAACCGCCCTTAATCCGCCTGACGACGCAGGAATGCCGGGATATCGTAAGTCTCGGTGCCATTGCGCTCCATCGCCCGCACCGTCTCCGATGCATGCTCGCGCCGCCACACCGCTGGGGTACGAATCGGCTCAAAGGTCTGATTGGCGCCGGGCACCGCATCCGTCGCTGAAACCGCCGGCGTGGCGTCATAGGTGCCGGTACGTGCAACCGGTGTCGAGACCAGTTGCGGACGACGCGCCCGACCGAGGCCAGTAGCAACGACTGTGACTCGCACCTCGTCACCCATGGCATCGTCATAGGCAATACCTTGGGCGATGGAGGCATCCGGCGCCGCGAAAGCACGCACGGTTTCCATGACCTGCTTGATCTCTTTACCCTTCAACGAGCGGCTTGCAGTCACGTTCACCAGCACACCACGCGCACCGGACAGATCAATGCCATCCAGCAGCGGCGAGGCGACTGCCTGCTCGGCAGCGATACGCGCACGATCGAGACCAGAAGCCACCGCCGTACCCATCATCGCCTTGCCCTGCTCAGCCATGATGGTTTTCACATCATTGAAGTCGACGTTGATATGACCCGGCACATTGATGATCTCGGCGATACCCGCCACCGCATTATTCAGAACGTCATCGGCGTGACCGAGCCATTCGAGCATGCTGTCGTCTTCGTAGATCTCTTCCAGCTTTTCGTTGAGGATGACGATCAACGAATCGACATGCTTGCCGAGTTCTTCCAGACCCTCATTCGCGATATCCAGACATTTCTGACCTTCGTGGCTGAATGGCTTGGAAACCACGGCAACGGTCAATGCACCCAGTTTCTTGGCAACTTCAGCCACCACGGGCGCTGCGCCAGTACCGGTACCACCACCCATACCAGCAGCGATGAACACCATGTGCGCACCACGCAGTGCATCTTCGATACGGTCACGGGTTTCTTCGGCCAGTTGACGTCCAACCGCTGGCTTCATACCGGCGCCGAGTCCGGACTCGCCAACCTGAATCACGTTATGCGCTTTTGATAGCGACAAAGCCTGCGCATCGGTGTTGGCAACGATGAATTCGACGCCTGACACACCCTTGTTAATCATGTGCTGCACGGCATTGCCGCCAGCACCGCCGACACCGACCACCTTGATGATCGTTCCTTTCGTGTTTTCCAGCATATCGATTTCCATCTTGACTCCCTTGGGTGAAGCAGTTTTCAGTCGTTAGCCATCACGCGATGTGACAGCTAGCCACTGACAACTGCGGTTGAAACATTAAAAATTTCCGAGAAACCATTCCTTCATTCGCTGCCATACCGCAGTCGCAGAACCGCCCTGACGTACGATCACCTGACCGCGCAGATACTGCCGCTTGGCCTCATCCAGCAAACCCAGTACCGTCGAGTAACGCGGACTCTTCACCACATCCGCCAATTGCCCTTCGTATACAGCGGTACCGACACGCGCCGGTTTAAGAAAAATATCTTCTGCCAGTTCACACATGCCCGGCATCATGGCGCTACCACCCGTGAGCACAACACCGGATGACAATACTTCTTCAAATCCGGATTCGCGCACAGCCTCGTGCACCAGCGAGAACAATTCTTCGACACGCGGCTCGATCACTGCAGCGAGTGCCGCTTTAGATAAAGTGCGCGCACCACGATCACCCAAGCCGGGCACATCGAACACGTCGGTAGGATCGGCGAGCAGCTGCTTGGCAATGCCGTAGCGCACTTTGATCTCTTCAGCTTCAGCTGTCGGTGTGCGCAAAGCCATCGCAATATCGTTGGTGATTTGATCGCCGGCGATCGGAAGCACCGCGGTATGACGAATCGCACCCTCAGTGAAGATCGCGATATCGGTCGTGCCACCGCCGATATCTACCAGCACCACACCCAACTCTTTTTCATCGGCAGTGAGTACGGCATCTGCCGAAGCCATTGGCTGCAGAATAAGATCAGTCACTTCCAGACCGCATCGACGCACACACTTGACGATGTTCTGCACCGCCGACACTGCGCCCGTCACGATGTGAACTTTTACCTCAAGCCGTATACCGCTCATGCCGATAGGCTCGCGCACGTCTTCCTGATTGTCGACAATGAACTCTTGCGGCACGGTGTGCAGCAATTGCTGATCGGTCGGGATATTCACTGCCTTGGCAGTTTCAATCACACGCGCCACATCAGCGGCGCTAACTTCTTTATCCTTGATGGCCACCATGCCGCTGGAGTTGAAGCTGCGAATGTGGTTACCAGCGATACCGGTCCACACATTTCGCACATGGCAGTCCGCCATCAGCTCGGCTTCTTCCAGCGCGCGCTGTATGGACTCAACCGTGGCTTCAATATTCACCACCACGCCTTTTTTCAGGCCTTTGGATTCACTCTGACCCAGGCCGATAATTTCATGGCGTCCGTTCGGCAGCACCTCGGCGACTACGGCGACCACTTTCGAGGTACCAATGTCGAGTCCGACGATCAGGTTTTTCGCTTCTTTTGTCATACGTTATTCGGTATTCGTCTCGTTAAGTTGTACTGCGATCTTCTGCTCTAAAACCATCCACCGTTTTTATGTCGCGCCCTCGGCTGCACTTACGCTGCTATTTGATAGAGCCCGCCGCCTCAGTGCCAGCCCATTTGGGTAGCGCATATCAATCGCGTCGATACGCCCCGGCAGCGCAGAAGCAAGTCGTGGATACACACTGACCAAGCGATCAATTCGCGCTTTTAAAGCTGCACGATCATTAGCACGACCCAAATTCAGCAAGATGCCGTTATCTAATCGCGCGCTCCACGCATAACGTTTAGACAGCGAAAGTGCTCTTGGCGACAACTTGACTGGCGCCAGCCACTCGCGCAAATCAAACATGCGCTGCGCGACCTCGCGTGCGCTTTCGTCTGGCCCATCGAGTGCTGGCAACTTACCCTCCTGCTCTGCTTCATCCAGGTTGGCCGTGAACAGAACGCCATCTACCGAGATCAGCCGCCCTTGCTCACCCCAAGTACCGAGCGCGACAAATTCATCAATCGTTACCACCAATTTATTCGGCCACTCGCGCCGTACCGAGGCATGCTGAACCCAGGGTACGGTTTCAAATGCCGCGCGCGCTGCAGCCAAATCCATACTGAAAAAATTTCCACGCAAGCGCTGCACGGCGGCACTTCGCACCGTCGACTCATCCACATAACGCAGCGGCTTGCCTGGCACTGCGCGCACTTGAATCTCGGTCAGCTCAAACAAGGGCATGCGCGCTGTCCATCGATACCCGGCATACATCAGCGCGAGCACGAGCACACCCAGCATCACGCGGGTGAGTGTGTTCAGCGTTCTGATGTCATTCCACATACATAGACCTCAGTGCGGTTTCCAATCAGCTGACGCTTGCAAATCCAGCGCCGCTGTACGCAAAATCTCTATACACAACTGCTCATAAGGCATTCCCGCCACCGCAGCCGACATTGGCACTAACGAATGACTAGTCATGCCTGGCGAGGTATTTATTTCGAGCAGGTAGGGTTGCTGACCCGTAGAACGCACCATCACATCGGCACGCGCCCAACCGCGGCAACCCAAACTGCGATAAGACGCTAATGCCAACTGCTGAACCTGCTGCTCGAGTTCGGGCGACAAGCCGCTTGGGCAAAGATATTGCGTCTGATCTGAAAAATATTTGTTCTGATAGTCGTAGTTGGCATCTGGCGCAATGATGCGAACGACTGGCAAAGCGCGCGCATCATCACCCGAGCCAAGCAAGGGGCAGGTGAGTTCCATGCCACTGATGAATTCTTCTGCCATAACCGCTTTGTCAAACTTTGCAGCCAATGCATAGGCAGCAGGTAGTTGCGAAGCTTCAGTTACTTTGGTCAGACCCAGCGTTGAGCCTTCATGTGCTGGCTTGATGATGAGCGGCAAGCCCAGCTTTTGCGACACCGAGCTCCAGTCACTCGCTGCATTCAGCATCTCGAACTTGGGTGTGGCCAAGCCTTGCTGTAGCCAGACGCGCTTGGTCATTGCTTTGTCCATCGCAATCGCTGATGCCAATACACCCGGACCGGTGTACGGGATACCCAGCTGCTCCAGCGCACCTTGCATACTGCCGTCTTCGCCGAAGCGACCATGCAGCGCGATGAACACACGATCAAATTTTTCTGTCGCAAGCTCGGCCAATGAGCGCTGCGCAGGATCGAAGGCATGTGCATCAACACCTTGCGACTGCAATGCCTGCAGCACACCTGCACCTGACATGAGCGAGATCTCGCGCTCGGCCGAACGTCCGCCAAACAAGACGCCCACTTTGCCGAAGTCAGCACCGCGCATTTGGCTCATGCTTGCCTCCGCTCAGGAACTGCTTGCGTCAACTGCTGCAGCTGCGCCGGTACCAAGGCAATCGATCCAGCACCCATAGTCATGACGACATCGCCATCGCGCGCCATCTTGATCAGCACTTCGGGCATATCGGCAATATCCTCGACAAAGACCAACTCCGTCTTGCCCGCCACACGCAAGGCATGCGCTAGAGAGCGACCATCAGCCGCCGGGATCGGCTGCTCACCAGCGGCATACACATCCGCCAACACCAACACATCAACACTGGCCAGCACCTTCACGAAATCTTCGAACAGATCACGAGTACGCGTGTAGCGATGCGGCTGGAAAGCCAGCACCAAACGCTTACTCGGAAACGCGCCGCGTGCTGCTGCAATCGTGGCTGCAGTCTCTACCGGGTGATGACCGTAGTCATCAACCAAGGTGAATCCACCGCCATTCGGCAAAGGTAGTACGCCGTACTTGGTGAAGCGCCGACCGACACCATTAAACTCAACCAAGGCTTTTTGAATATGCTGATCCGAGACATCAAGTTCCCGCGCGATAGCAATCGCTGCACAGGCGTTCTGCACATTGTGCATACCGGGTTGGTTCAGTTGTATCGCGAGCGGTGCGTAGCCATCCTGCACTACCGTGAACTCCATATGGCTATTGACTGCACGCGCATCAACAGCACGCACATCGGCGTCAGCATGAAAGCCATACGTCATGACCATCTTTGAAATGAAGGGCATGATCTCGCGTACGTTTGCATCGTCCAGGCAAAGTATCGCCACGCCATAAAACGGCAAGCGATTGGTGAACTCGATGAAGGCCTGCTTCAACTTGGCAAAGCTGTGGTCGTAGGTCTCCATGTGATCGGCATCGATGTTCGTGATGACCTCGATCACTGGCGACAGATTCAAGAAAGACGCATCTGATTCATCCGCCTCGGCCACAATGAACTCACCACTCCCGAGTTTTGCATTTGCGCCTGCGCTATTGAGTCGACCACCAATCACGAAGGTGGGATCAAGACCTGCCTCGGCCAGAATACTGGCCACCAAACTAGTGGTGGTGGTCTTGCCGTGGGTACCGGCAATCGCGATGCCACGCTTCAGGCGCATCAACTCAGCCAGCATCACTGCACGTGGCACGATAGGAATATGTTTGGCGCGCGCCGCTCTGACTTCAGGATTGTGCGCAAGAACAGCGGTCGAGGTCACGATGGCGTCTGCACCGGCGATATGCTCTGGTGCATGGCCGATTTGCACGGTAGCACCCAGCTCGATCAGACGGCGCGTTGCTGCGTTATGCGACAGATCAGAGCCAGACACGGTGTAGCCGAGGTTAAGCAACACCTCGGCGATGCCGCTCATACCGGACCCACCGATGCCGACAAAGTGAATATGTTTAACTTTATGCTTCATTACTTTCCTAAATCTTCCAACACGCCAGCGATGGCATCGTTAGCATCGCGTCTGCCCTGCTGATAAGCATGCTCAGCCATTTGCAAGCAACGCTCGCGCGTCATATCGCGCAACAAGCCCGAGAGTGACGCAGCATTCATCTCTTGCTGCGGTAAATGAATCGCAGCATCGTTGGTAGCCATCCATTGCGCATTGTTTCGTTGATGCGAGGTTGTCGACACCACCAACGGCACCAATACCGAAGCCACGCCAGCTGCACACAATTCGGTGACCGTGATCGCACCTGCACGGCAGATCACCAAATCTGCAGCGGCATAGCGGCTTGCCATATCGTCGATAAAGTCCACGACTTCAGCATCTACATTGGCATCGGCATAGTTTTTCTTCAGCGCGTCGATGTTTTGCTTGCCGGATTGGTGAACCACGCTTGGACGCTCATGCGGCGACAGTAGTGCAAGCGCAGCTGGCACGGTGTCGTTCAGTACCCGCGCACCCAGACTGCCGCCAATGACCAATACATTCAGTGGGCCACTGCGGTTTTGGTAACGCTGTGATGGCGCCGGTAAGTTGCTGATCTCTTTTCGTACCGGGTTGCCGGTAATCTGCGATTTGTTTTGCGGTGCGCCGGCTGTAGCGAATCCAAAAAGAATTTTTTTGGCGAGCGGGAGTAGCGCCTTGTTCGACATGAGCAGAGCGGCATCAGCATTCATTAATGCGAGTGGCTTGCCATGCATCGCCGCCATCACACCTCCCGGGACGGTGACATAGCCACCCATGCCGAGTACGACGTCTGGCTGACGCGCACGAATGATGGCACCGCAACGAAATAGTCCGGCGATCATTTTCAGTGCACCGGTGAACGTGTGCAGCAAACCCTTACCGCGCAAACCTGAAAAATCGATAGCATCAAAATGAATGCCGCGCGCGGGCACGATGTCTGCCTCCATACCGCGCTGCGTACCCAGCCATGACACTTGCCAACCGCGTGCACGCATCGTGTCGGCGATAGCGAGGCCAGGGAAAATATGGCCACCGGTGCCTGCTGCCATGATGAGGAGGTGCTTCATAGGCGACTACCTCGCATCATCACTCTGTTTTGGTTCCGGCCGCGCGCAATTGCGGATTTTATTAGAGGGCGGTTTTGGCTCCGGCCGTGCGCGATTGCGCACTTAACTTCGCTACGCGAAGTTAGCCTGCACCGGAATCGTGTGATGTAGTGGTGAGCAATGGACATCGGACTCATGCACGGCCTCCGCGCATCATCACACGATTCTCATAATCAATACGTAGTAACACTGCTAAGCCGATGCAGTTAATCGCAATACCGGAGCCGCCGTAAGACATGAGTGGCAACGTAAGGCCTTTGGTGGGTAGCAAGCCGAGGTTGACACCCATGTTGATGAAGACCTGCACACCTAGCCAGATGCCGATACCTTTTGCGACAAGACCAGCAAAGAATTTTTCGGTGGCGATGGCTTGGCGACCGATATCGAAGGCGCGTCGAACGATCCAGTAGAACGCAGCGGTAACGATCAACACACCGGCAAGTCCAAGCTCCTCGCCTATCACTGCCAACAGAAAATCGGTATGCGCTTCGGGCAGGTAGTGCAGTTTCTCGACGCTACCACCCAAGCCAACACCAAATAATTCACCACGGCCGAACGCAATCAGCGAGTGGGTTAATTGGAAGGCCTTGCCGAGTGCATTCGTGGGGTCCCAAGGATTTAAGTAGGCCACCATACGCTCATAGCGCCACGGCGAGATCAACACAATCGCGCCGAACACCGCGCTCAGAACACCGATCATGCCGGCGAACCAAATGATGTTGAAGCCGCCCAAAAATAGAACGCCCATCGCAATACAGACAATCACACCAAAAGCGCCCAGATCTGGCTGCAGCATCAGCAAACCACCGCAGCATCCAACCGCCAACGCCATCGGGAAAAAGCCTTTCGACAGGCTGTGCATGTACTGCTGCTTACGCACCGTGAAGTCGGCGGCATAAAACACCATCATTAGCTTCATGACTTCCGAGGGCTGCATGCTGAAGCTGCCCATGCCGATCCAGCGCTTCGCGCCATTAACACCTTTGCCGATGCCCGGTAGCTGAACCAGTATCAGCAAACCGATGGCACCCAGGAATAGCCAAGGCGTCCAACGCTCCCATTGCTCAATACGCACGCGGAACGCCAATAAACCAGCGATCAACCCGAACGCGATGAACATTGCCTGTCGCGCCAGAAAATGATGGTTCTTGTAGCCGGCATACTTTGGTGAATCCGGCAGACTCACTGATGCCGAGTACACCATCACCATGCCAAGTAGCAGCAGTAAGGTAGTGACCCACACCAGCGACTGGTCGTACTCGAGCATGCTCGAGCGCTGCCCGATACGCTGCTCGGGGGAAGCGTCAGCAGCGAGAAAGCTGGGCATCGTCACCCTCATGCAATCACCTCGCCGCGTGCCAGACCCAGCTCACGCACCGCATCTACAAACACTTGCGCACGCTGCGCGTAGCTAGTGAACATATCGAAACTGGCGCAAGCTGGTGACAGCAATACCTGATCACCCTCGCTCGCCCGCTCAGCAGCGGCACTGACTGCCTGCGGCAAGCTGTCGCAATGAATCACCGGCACCTGAGTCGATGCAATTGCCGCAGCAATTTGTGGCCCGTCGCGACCGATCAGCACCACGGCTTTAACGTGACGCGCAATAGCAGCTGCTAGAGGCGAAAAATCTTGCCCTTTGCCATCACCGCCTGCGATCAGGATCAAGCGCGCGGCATGGCCAGCCCCCAAGCCCTGCAAGGCTGCGACGGTGGCGCCCACATTGGTGCCCTTGCTATCGTCGATGTATTCAACACCCGCCACATTGGCCACCAACTCGACACGATGAGGCTCGCCGGCGTACTCACGCGCTGCGTGCAACAAAGGCGCTAGTGGCAGATCAATGGCACGGCACAAAGCCAACGCAGCAAGCACATTGGTCGCGTTATGTTGGCCACGGATTTTTAATGCATCCGTCGGCATTAAACGATTGATATAAATCTCGACATCAGGCTGTGGCTTGCCGCGCTTTTTCTTTTCACCGTCGTCATGCGCCAATGCCAGCGTCAGCCATTGCATGCCGCCTTCATTCGACAGGCCAAGGCAATCAGGCGCGCTGGGGGCATCGGTGCCAAAGCTCATGACCATGGCGGATGGTTTGGTCATGGCCATCACCATCGCATCATCACGATTCAAAATACGCACCGTATCCGGCCCGAAAATCCGCGCCTTGGCAGCGGCATAGGCCGCCATGTCGTCGTGCCAGTCGAGATGGTCTTGGCTAAGGTTCAGCACGACCGCTGCATCTGCATTCAGCGAATGCGTACTAAACAATTGGAAGCTGGATAGCTCCAGCACCCAGCACTCGGGCAATTGATCAGCGGCGAGAGCTTCGCGCAACACATCGAGCGTAGTCGGGCTAATGTTGCCAGCGACCTGTGTACTGAGACCCGCCGCTTCACACAGCAAGCCGGTGAGACGCGTGACGGTTGTCTTGCCATTGGTACCGGTAATCGCCAACACCTTCGGGGTGTAATCGCGCGACTGCTTCAATTCTTGCAGCGCTTGCGCAAACAGCTCTATCTCGCCCCAGACTGGCAGATTTTTTTCTTGTGCAACCGGCAGAATTACGGCCAGCTCACGATGCGGTGCAAGCCCCGGACTCACCACCACCAACTCCACACCCTCGAGCAGCGCAGGACTAAAATCACCACCGATAAATTCTGCTTGAGGAATAGCATCGCGCAACGCCGGCAAGCGCTCGGGTGACTCGCGCGTATCGGCAACGCGAACACGCGCATCGCAGTGTGCGAGCCAGCGCGCGATCGCCAGACCGGATTCACCCAGCCCGAGCACCAATACCTGTTTGCCTGCGTAGTGCATTGCTTGTTATCTCTGTTTAGTTACCTAATTACCGAATGACCTGATGACTTGAACCGACTTACCGCAGCTTCAATGTCGACAAGCCCACGAGCACCAACATCATGGTGATGATCCAAAACCGCACCACGACTTGTGTCTCTTTCCAACCTTTTTGTTCATAGTGATGATGCAAAGGGGCCATCAACAAGACTCGCTTACCGACACCGGTTCGCATCTTGGTATATTTGAAGTAAGCCACTTGCAGCATCACCGAGAGTGTTTCAACGACGAACACACCGCCCATAATGAACAGTACGATCTCCTGACGCACAATCACTGCAATCGTGCCGAGCGCACCACCGAGTGCGAGTGCGCCGACATCGCCCATAAACACTTGGGCCGGATAAGCGTTGAACCATAAAAAGGCCAATCCAGCGCCCGCCATCGCGCCACAGAAAATCAGTAGCTCACCCGCGCCGGTAATGTGCGGGATCAGCAAATACTTGGAGTAAGTTGCGCTACCCGTCAGGTAAGCAAACAGTCCAAGCGCAGAACCCACCATCACGGTGGGCATAATGGCCAAGCCATCGAGACCATCGGTGAGATTGACCGCATTGCTGGTACCAACAATCACGCAGTAGGTGAGCGCGATGAATCCCCAAACACCCAGTGGATAGCTAATGGTTTTGACGAAGGGCACGATCAAGTCGGCCTTCGGTGGTAAATCAAGCGAGAAGCCGGACTGTATCCACGCCGAGAACAGCTCCCATACTTTGTCGTTGGTATTTCCGGATACCGAGAAAGCCAGATAAACCGCCGCCGTCAAACCAATCAGCGATTGCCAGAAAAACTTTTCGCGTGAGCGCATGCCGTTAGGATCGCGATTCACCACTTTGCGGTAATCATCAACCCATCCGATCACCCCGAAGCCCAGGGTCACGATCAGCACTGGCCACAAAAAGCGATTGCTCCAATCGCCCCACAGCAATACGGCGATAGCAATACCAATCAGGATCAGCGCGCCACCCATGGTGGGTGTACCGGATTTCACCAGATGGGTCTGCGGCCCGTCGGTACGCACTGCCTGCCCCACCTTCAGCTCAGTCAATTTACGAATGACGGCCGGCCCGGCAAACAGACCGATCAATAACGCGGTCAGTGTTGCAAACACGGCGCGGAAGGTGATGAAGTTGAACACGCGTAGCGGGCCCACTTGATCTTGAAAATACTGTGCAAGCCAGAGCAGCATGTCAGTGACCTCCTACGGCCGCGCCGGTGAGTCTTTGTACGACCCGTTCCATTTGCATGAAACGTGATCCCTTGACTAATACGCTTGCGCCCGGCGGAACGCTTGCGACTTCCTCGTTGAGTGTTTCCATAGTCTCGAAATGTCGCGCTGGTCGGCCGAATGCGCGGCTAGCGTGTCGGGCGAGCTCGCCGACGGTGAAAAGCTGATCGATATGACGCGACCGCGCGTACTCACCGATCTCTTCATGAAACGCTACGCCTTCGCTACCCACCTCGCCCATATCACCCAGCACCAAGGTGCGGGGCGACGGTGCATTGGCAAGTACGTCGATAGCAGCACGAACTGAATCAGGATTAGCGTTGTAGGTGTCATCAATCACGATGGCGCCATTCGCTGCCTGTTTTTTCTGCAGCCTTCCAGCCACTGGCATAAACGCTGACAAGCCACGCGCAACACTCTGTAAATCTATACCGATCGCAATGGTTGCCGCGCAGGCGGCTAGCGCGTTGCGAACGTTATGCTCGCCAGCCGCAGACAAAACAAAACTTACGCGCTCACCGCGCGCATTGATCGCGACCTGACTACCGAAATTGTTCGGTGTCCACTGCGCGGTTACTGCCGCCTGCTTATCTAATGCAAAGCTGAGTAAGTTGCGTGAACCGGCATACGCCGTCCATAGCGGCGCAAATTCATCATCAGCTGGGAATACTGCGCAGCCATCATCAGCAAGCCCATTGATGACAGCGCCGTTCTCTTCGGCGACAGCAGCGACACTGGCCATGAATTCCTGATGCTCGCGCTGCGCATTGTTGACGAGACCTACCGTCGGTTGCGCGATCTGGGCCAGCCGCGCGATTTCACCCGGATGATTCATTCCCATCTCAACTACCGCTGCCCGATGCTGTGCATTCAGATTAAACAGCGTGAGTGGCACACCGATTTCATTGTTGAGATTGCCCTTGGTCGCAAGATAGTTTTGCTCACCGAATGTAGCGCTCAAGATCGAGGCGATCATCTCCTTGACCGTAGTCTTGCCATTGCTACCGGTGACACCGATCACAGGAATGTTGAAGCGCCTGCGCCACAGCTGCGCGATTTGACCGAGGGCGTAGCGTGTATCAAGCACGATCAGCGCTGGAATGTCCAAGCCGTCAGGTAATCGTTCGACGACAACGGCAGCGGCACCGCTAGCCACTACATCAGCAAGAAAATCATGTGCGTCGAAGCGCTCACCGCGTAGCGCCACAAACAAGTTGCCTGGCTCGACGGCTTTGCTGTTGGTCGTGACGCCGCTAAAACTCGCGGGTGCCGTGAGTGTTGCGCCGGGCACTGTGCTGAGCAATTCATTCAGGGATGCTTGCATCAATGCCCCCCGTGTCGAGTTGCGCACGTTGCCAAGGCAAGCGCAGCATGGTCAGCGTCGCGAAATGCCAAGCGACGGCCTTTAACTTCCTGGTACTCCTCGTGACCTTTGCCCGCTAGCAGAATCACGTCATGCTTACCGGCGTGACGAATCGCAGACAAAATCGCAGTTGCACGATCTTCAATGACCTGAAGTTTTTGCCGGCCTGCCTCAGGAACACCCTCCACAATCTGCGCGATGATGTGCGCCGGGTCTTCGTCGCGAGGGTTGTCACTGGTGACCATGATGTGATTCGCATGGTCTGCGGCTAGCCCCATCTGCGGACGTTTACCCGGATCACGACCACCGCCGCATCCGAACACGCACCACAGCTCACCCTGCCGGGCCTCAGCCACCGGGCGTAAGGTGTCGAGTACTTTTTGTAGTGCATCTGGCGTGTGTGCGTAATCAATCACGACCAATGGCGCATCAACACCACCAAGCTGCTGCATACGGCCCGGCACTGCTTGCAATGACTCCAGCGAACTCACTACCTGTGCAAACGAAAAACCGCGCACCAATAACACCGCCGCAATCGCCAGAGCATTACTGACATTGAAGCGGCCAATCAGATGCGTACGAACCATGCCGCTGCCATGCGGCGTGCGCAGCTGAAAACTACTACCGTGTTGCGTGGTTCGAATGTCGGTGGCAAGCAGTGATTCAATACCCTCAATCGATGCGTCTTCTGCCGAATAGCCGATTATCCGCGTCGTGGGATTTGTCTTACGTAGATGAGCGATCAGGCGCGCGCCGATTGGATCATCGAGATTAATCACTGCATGCTGCAAACCCTGCCACTCGAACAAACGGGTCTTAGCCTGTTCATAGGCCTGCATGGTGCCGTGGAAATCAAGATGGTCACGCGTGAAATTAGTCAGTACCGCGCAGTCGATATGCAACTCATCGATACGGTGCTGTGCGAGCCCGATCGATGAAGCCTCAATCGCGATGGCACACGCGCCCTGCGACTTGCGTTCGGCAAGCTGGCGATAAAGCTGTAGCGGATCTGGTGTGGTATAGCCGGTTTCTGTGAACGGCCCGCTGTTTCCATCTCGGTAGAGCCCTATGCCCAAGGTACCAATGACTGCGGTTGGCATGCCCTGATGTGAGAGCGCCTGCCCGAGCCATTGTGTGCACGAGGTCTTGCCGTTAGTGCCGGTCACCGCGACACTGAACATCTCGGCATCCGGCCGACCATACCAGTCATGCGCAATACGCCCGACCTGCTGCGCGAGCCCGGTGATGATCTGGTATGGCACTGTCCATTCATCACGCCAGCTAAAGCCATCGGCATCATCCAACACAACCGCACTAGCACCGGCTTCAATAGCTTGCGCAATGTAATTTCGGCTATCGCCACTTTCATGGCGGCACGCGAAGAACACATCACCCGGCGAAACGCGCCGCGAATCCAGCGTGAGCTGTGCAGACGGCGTTGTCGCACGCAACCAGTCAAGCAGCTCGCGGGCGCTTGTGGCGGTCATCATCACATGCTCTCCGGGATTATCTGAGTCGGCATGATCACGTTCTCGACGCTGGCATCGGGCGGTACATTCATGGCGCGCAAGGCACTCGCAGCCACATTAGAAAACACCGGCGCAGCGACTTGTCCACCGTAGTGGCCGCCTGCAGTCGGCTCATCCACCATCACAGCGATGATGATGCGCGGATCAGAAATCGGGGCGAAGCCGACAAATGAGGCGACATACTTGTTCACATAGCGCCCGCCTTCTAACTTATGGGCGGTACCCGTTTTACCGGCGACGCGATAGCCACGCACTTGCGCCAGCGGCGCCGTACCGCCCGGCCCAACGACTTTCTCCATCATGCTGCGCATCTGCTGCGCAGTTCGGTCGGAGATAACACGCTGGGGTACCGGCGGTTGCGATAGCTTCAAGAATGACAGCGGAATCATCTCGCCATTACGCGCAAAGATCATGTAAGCGCGCGCAACCTGAATTAACGATACCGAGATGCCATGGCCATAACTCATGGTGGCCTGCTCAATCGGGCGCCAAGTTTTGTAGGGCCGCAGACGGCCAGCAACTTCGCCAGGAAATCCGGAGCGCGGTACCTGACCGAAACCGACCGATGTGAACATGTCCCACATCTCACGCGGTTCGCACTTCATGGCCATGCGTACGGTGCCGACGTTGGAAGACTGCTGAATGATCTGCGCCACAGACATGGTGGCGGCATGCCCGTGCGAATCACCAATCGATGCCGGCCCAATGCTCAGTTTTGCAGGCGTGTCGAGTACCGTGGTCGGCGTCACCATTCCGCGCTCTAGTGCGAGCGCCACGGTAAACGGCTTCAGCGTTGAACCCGGCTCGTAGGTATCGGTCATCACTAGATTACGCAGCTGCGCACCGGTCAGCCCCTGTCGCGTATTCGGGTTATAGGTCGGCAGATTTGCCATCGCCAATACTTCGCCGGTTTTGACATCCAGCACTACGATGGCGCCAGCTTTGGCGCGATGCTGCTCAACCGCTTTCTGCAATTCGGTAAATGCGATGTACTGAATCTTGCCGTCGATAGAAAGCGCCAGATCTGTACCGTCTTGCGGCTCACGGACATAACCGATGTCTTCCACCACTCGACCTAAACGATCTTTAATGACGCGCCGACTTCCGGTAACGCCGCCAAGTAATTTTTGTTGTGCGCGCTCGATACCTTCCTGACCAATATCTTCTACGTTGGTAAAGCCAAGCACAT
>JAPLQC010000042.1 GCA_026399895.1 Burkholderiales bacterium | reverse complement strand
CTTTCATCACCGGCCGCCCGACCCACCGGTGGGGTAGAGCAACTGAATCTACCTACCGAATCTACCTACTGAATCTACCAAACGGGCTTCTCAACCCTACCGGTAGTCTGCCAGCAGTATTTAGCGTCGAGACTGTTCGCACCAAATTCAGCCAAACGATAGCTTTGTTTGTAGTACGCGATATTGCTGCCCGTTACTTCCATCAACTTTAATGCGTACTCCTCCAGGCGCGGCTGAAAAGTATTCGCTTTCTCAAAATCCTCTGTTTGTATGAACAAGAATGTTTTGACCTTTTCAATCGGCTTTCCCATGTCGGCTTTGAGGTAACAGCGGTAAAGATCCAGCTCGTGCACACAGGTCAAAAGCTGCACACCGACATTTGATTTCTGATCTTCGATAATTGCCCTCGGCAACAATTCCACCGGATTACAAGCCACCGATATCAAGGAAGCCACCCAATCAATTTGGGCTTTCGGAGCCCGTTCAGGTGGCAATTGTGAAGCGTACAACTGAAATATCTGTGCCGAGCGTTTTTTCCAGCCATCGGTATCAGAATGCCGTGCATGCGTGCTAGTTTCGTCGACCCTCCCCATGCGAAGACTAAAAGCGCCCATTTTCAATAGCAAATTCTCTGATGGACTAAGCCCTTCCAAGATTTCTTTCACAGCCTGAGTGCCATGGATAGCAAGACATTCAAGCAATGTCTCGAGGAATCTGACTTGACGTACCGAATGAGTACCATCGTGATTTGGCCTAAAAACAATGGCGTCTCCAATATCGAGTGTTCGCGCTGGATCACAGGGATAAGGTTTTTGAATCGTGAACCGATTCATCACATCAAAAATATCCGGGAGACATCTCTCGTCAGCTGGAAGTTCAGTCGGTAACTTGCCGATACAAACAGAGATAGGGATTTCTCCTCTTTCAGATGGGCGACCTATCACCTTGTACGTATCGAATAAGGCCTTTGGCCTGGCCAATATTTCCGCAGGCTTGATAGACGGCGATTCTGCTGTTTTCGTCGCTATACGATCGCTCTTCTCTACGACGGGTGCCGAGGCGAGTTGTAGACCGGTTGTGGCTGGCTCTATGGGTTTGAAGTTATGCATCCAATCATGCTTTAGATAATCTTTGAAAAGATCATTGTTGATCGGGCCGATAAAAGGATTTTTAGTCGTCGCTGATGCATCTGTACTTTGGGTGCCAGTTGTGGTGGTGCTTGGGCCTGAAGCAGCGTCTTGGCTATAGGCGATCGCTTGATCAAGCGATTTGCTCGTTGAGATACTCATTTTTACCTCTGATAAATTTCGATGAATGGATGGCTTTTGCAATGGGATAGGGCCGGCATACCTTGCCCAAGCCTGCCTTCCATGAAAAGCTCGTCATGGGTAGCGAAATCCGATAATTGGTTCAGGCTGAAACCGAGGCCAAACGTCCGGCGGAATCGCAGGCGGCATACGCGAACACAAGGTCAAGGTCAAAACTCGGAAGGTCGCCCTGGCGTGGGAAGTCGCATTGCCATGGTTTAAGATAGCGTTATCTGCGCTTTATTAGCTTTCAACCCTTCCGCTTATCTAATCCAAGGAGATTCAATGGCTTCCCCTAGAGACGTCGTCATCGTCGGCGCCGCACGCACTGCAGTCGGTACCTTCGGTGGCTCGCTGAAAGATTTTTCTGCTTATGATTTGGCGACTATTGCAGTCAAAGCGGCCATTGAACGCTCGGGCATCGAAGCCGCCAGCGCACAGCAGATTGTGCTTGGTAATGTGGTTCAGTGCGAACCCCGCGATCTTTATGTGTCGCGTGTAGCTGGCATGAATGCCGGCATGCCCAAAGAATCCGCCGCGCTGACGCTCAACCGTCTGTGCGGCTCTGGTCTGCAGGCGATTATCAGTGCCGCCAACGCGATCCAACTCGGTGATGCAGATGTTGCAGTCGGCGGTGGCGTCGAGACCATGAGCCGGGCGCCTTATAACGCGCCACTGGCGCGCTTCGGTGCGCGCATGGGTGATGCAGCTCTGGTCGATGTACTGCTCGGCGCTTTGCATGACCCCTTTGGTGCGGGTCATATGGGTGTGACAGCGGAGAATGTCGCCAAGTTGTACAACATCTCGCGCGAGGAGCAAGACGCATTTGCCGTCGACAGCCAGCGTAAGGCTGTGGCCGCTATCGAAGGTGGTTACTTCAAGTCGCAGATCGTGCCGGTCGAAATCAAGAGCCGTAAGGGCACGGTCATGTTTGATACTGATGAGCACCCAAAAGCCGGCACCACGCTCGAGTCACTGGCTACGCTCAAACCTGCATTTCAAAAAGGGAATGGCACCGTCACACCGGGCAATGCCTCTGGCCTAAATGACGGCGCCGCCGCCTGCGTATTGATGGAAGCGGGAGCAGCAAGTCGTGCAGGCCGCACGCCACTCGCACGATTGGTGTCCTATGCCGTGGCCGGTGTCGAGCCCTCGCTGATGGGTACCGGGCCAATCCCTGCAGTAAAAATCGCGATGCAGCGTGCTGGTCTGAAGTTGGATCAGATGGATGTGATCGAATCAAACGAGGCATTCGCTGCGCAATCGATCGGTGTTTGCCGCGGCCTTGATATCGATCCGGCTCGTACCAACCCGAATGGCGGCGCAATTGCACTCGGCCATCCGCTGGGCGCAACCGGTGCGATCATCACGATTAAGTGCCTCTACGAGTTGGCACGTACACAGAAGCGTTAGGGTTTGGTGACCATGTGTATCGGTGGTGGTCAAGGAACCGCCGCTGTGTTCGAGCGTATGTAATTTCTAAAGCCACGTCGGCCGCAATAAAAATGCCCGTAATTTTCCGGGCATTTTTTTATCGATAACGCGATAAGCGATGTCATTGCTCATAACGCGGTAGGCGGTAGGCGATGTGTGTCCAT
>JAPLQC010000005.1 GCA_026399895.1 Burkholderiales bacterium | reverse complement strand
TACCAGAATAATGATTCCCGACGTAAGGGCCTACATTCATCTGGTATCTCCGGAAAGTGCATGCGCAAGTCTGATGCTCGACTGCTGTGGCAATCTGCCGTGGGGTCGACTACGATGCCTTGTCGGTGAGACACGGCGTTAAGGATCTGCTGCAATATCGCCCCTGCTAATTGTCTGATGCGAGAGAATTTCTGAATGTTGATTCACCCGATGCCCGACCCGATCGCGCTGGCGATAGGCCCACTCGCTATTCGCTGGTACGGTTTGATGTATCTCGCTGCCTTTGTGCAGTTTTTGCTACTTGGACGTTTACGAATACGTCAGCCCCATATCTCTCGCGACGGATGGACCACCGCAGATATTGATGACCTACTGTTCTACGGCGTGCTCGGTGTCGTGATTGGCGGACGTCTTGGCGAGGTCTTGTTCTATCACCCCGGCTATTACCTCGCTAATCCAGATGAAATCATCGCGATCTGGAAAGGTGGCATGTCCTTTCATGGCGGCTTTCTGGGTGTGTTGCTTGCCATGTGGCTTTGGGCGCGTTTGCACGGCCGTCGCTGGATGGACGTGATGGATTTTATTGCGCCGCTCGTCCCACTCGGTTATGCCTTCGGCCGCATGGGAAATTTCATCAATGCCGAACTACCTGGTCGGATTGCTGACGCTGATCTGCCCTGGGCCATGATCTGGCCCAATGTAGACGCGCTACCGCGACATCCCTCACCCATCTATCAGGCACTGGTAGATGGCGTACTGCTGTTTATTCTGCTGTGGGTGTTTGCACGCAAGGCGCGCCCCTACCTTGCAGTGAGCGGTTTGTTCGCTGCAGGCTATGGCTTCGCGCGATTCTTTACCGAGTTCTTCCGCATGCCCGACTATGAGGTTGATTTGGGTGCGTGGACAATATCCGCAGGGCAGATGCTGTCGCTGCCGATGATCGCACTTGGCGTCGTGCTTCTTCTCGTTGCCTACCGACGTCAATCGCCTGAGCCCGACACGGCAGCACACACTGAATCGTGAACGCCAATCTTTACGCTTTATTCAGAGCACGCTTTCCTAGCGATCTGGATGACTGCTGGGTAGAAACCAGTGATGGGCTGTACTACAGCTGGCGCGATTTGGAACGCGGCAGCGCAAAAATCGCCAACCTATTCGCCAGCTTGAACTTGCCAGCGGGTGCGCGAATCGCGGCGCAGGTCGAGAAATCACCCGAGGCACTCATGCTGTATCTCGCCACGGTACGCGCTGGGTTTGTGTATCTGCCCTTGAATACTGCCTATCGTGCCGCCGAAATGGCTTACTTCATCGAGAATGCTTCGCCTTCGGTAGTGGTGTGTTCTCCGAAAAATTTTGGCTGGATCGCACAGACCGCATTTGCGCGCGGGACTTCGCATATCTTCACACTCGATGAGCCCACACAGGGTCGTAACAGCGGTAGCCTGCTATCGCGTGCAGTGCATTTTGGCGATCGCTTCGAGACAGTACATCGTGATGGCGACGACCTTGCTGCCATCTTGTACACCTCAGGCACAACCGGTAGAAGCAAGGGCGCCATGCTCACGCACGGTAATCTCGCTTCAAATATCGCGGTATTACATGACGTGTGGCACTGGCAGAAGGGCGATGTGCTGCTACATGCGCTGCCGCTATTTCATATTCATGGTCTATTCGTGGCAGCGCATGGCGCGCTATACAACGGCAGCAAGATGATTTTCTTGTCGAAGTTCGACAGCGCCGAAGTGATTCAACATCTCCCGCGCTCTACGATCTTCATGGGCGTACCCACTTACTACGTGCGCCTGCTCGCAGACCCAGACTTCAGGCGTGAGTCATGTGAGGGTGTTCGTCTGTTCGTGTCAGGTTCCGCACCATTGCTTGCCGATACTTTCTCGCAATTTGCAAAGCGTAGTGGCCGCCAGATTCTGGAGCGCTACGGCATGAGCGAAACCGCCATGCTGACGTCGAATCCGTATACCGGTGAGCGCAAACCGGGCACAGTCGGACCTGCACTACCCGGTGTATCGGTGCGGGTGGTGAATGCGGAAGGCGTGCCTTGTGCCAAGGGCGAGGTCGGTGAGATCCAGGTCAAAGGGCCTAATGTCTTCAAGGGCTACTGGCAGATGCCTGAAAAAACTGCGGAAGAGTTTACCGATGACGGCTACTTCAAAACAGGCGATGTCGGCTTCTTTGATGATGATCTTTATCTCAGCATTGTCGGCCGTAGCAAAGACCTGATCATCACCGGTGGTTATAACGTCTACCCGAAAGAAATCGAAGCCATCATTGATGAACTACCGGGTGTGCTTGAATCAGCGGTCATCGGCGTGCCGCATCCCGATTTTGGCGAAGCGGTGGTTGCGGTCGTCGTGCCACGCGCTGAAGCCACCCTATCCGAACACACCATCATCCAAATGCTGAAAAACGCGATTGCGAATTTCAAGGTGCCCAAACACGTGCATGTGGTGAAAGAACTACCGCGAAACACCATGGGCAAGGTACAGAAAAATCTTCTGCGAGAACAGTTCAGCGTCTAAGCTGATACCCAACATCGCCAGCGATTTTTTTTGCTACGCCAGGGATTTTTTGCGCGACGCTAGCGACTTTTTGCCAGAGGCGCCAAGTTCTGCAGGATGAAGCGCCACTCTGCCTCGGCAACTGGCGTAATAGACAAACGGTTACCGCGTTTCAGCACGATCATGTCCGATAGCTCGGGATGTGCCCGCAGTTCGGGAAGTGAGATCAGTCGCGTCTTCCTTAATGCGCGAACATCAACCAAGAGCCAGCGCGGCTGCTCTGGTGTCGCCGCTGAATCGAAATATGGGCTGCGTCGATCGAATTGCGTCGGGTCAGGGTAACTAGTACTCGCCACCTCTGCGATGCCGGCGATACCGGGCTCTGCACAGCTGGAGTGATAAAACAGGACACCATCGCCGACCTGCATGGCATCGCGCATGAAGTTACGTGCCTGATAGTTGCGTACACCTGTCCAGGCAACACGCGCATCTTCGGCGGCCAAAGCATCGTCAATGCTTGTCTCATCCGGCTCGGATTTCATCAACCAATAGCGCATCTTGTTTTTGTCGTCGCTAATGAAAAAGCGGTTGCAGCTTAACGCATGCAACCGCCAGAAGAAAACCCCGCCTGTGCCGCTAGCCGGCATCCCGAACCTTTCGGTTCAAGGTGGCCACAGTAGTTCAGTATTGGGATCGTCGGACGAGCGACGCTCACGCCTACTAAACGAATCCCGCAGCCGATGCGCGTGAATGGTTCAAGGAATATTGGCAAACGCGTACACGGCAGGAGAGCTCAGTCTACCGCAATCCCGTGATGTGTCAACTCACTAAGCGCGCAAAAAACGCTATTAAAACAATCTTTCTTGTGGCGCTAGTGCAGCGTCAAGTAAAGCATTCATAGCGTTGATTTTTTCGCGCACATCTGCCACGGGTAAATCAGCAAAAGGACCATCGGTCACTCGGGTGGCCAAGTAATCAGCTGCAATACCCAAGGCAACCATCACAGCGATTCTGTCGGTACCTTTTACTTTGCCCGCGTCGCGCACTGTATTCATGCGCTCATCCAAGTAAGCGACCGCCTGCTTCAGCGCGAGCTCTTCACCTTCTTTGCAGGCCAAACGGTAGGATTGACCCATGATCGTCACATCGAGCGTGGTCATGCGGCCTCTCTGTCGGCATCAGCGGGCAGCCTGTCGATCAATTTCGCTACCCGATCGTGCGCTTCTTGCATGCGCTGCCCCAGCTGGGTGTTTTGCTCGGTGAGCGCGGCGACTTCGCTACGGAGCGCAGCGTTCTCGCTGCGCAAGGTCTGCGCCATCTCTGCCAGTTGCTTGACCTTATCAAGCATGGATTGGAAATCGAAAATCATCCGGCACTATAGTCGTGCGGCAGAATTTCCGTCAATACATTCAGGGACTTGTCATCGAAAGTTCATCAGTCACGTTCGGATGAGAAAGTTATCGGTTTCGCATCTAATGGCGATGAACTAGGCACTTTCGCTGGGCTCAGGCCGGTGCAGTTGGCCATCCACGGTAATCAGCGCAGTGTGTACGGGCTTACCTGGGAACAGCGCCAGGCAGGCCGCGCGGTAGCGCTCAAGCTGCTGCCAGTAGGCAGCTTGCTGCTGTTCGAGCAGACTGCGCTTGTAATCCAGTACCCACAATGCATCCTCGAATGCCACCAGTCGGTCGATACGCATCCACTCGCCGTTGTGAACCAGCTCCAGCTCGTTGTGCGCGAAGCTGTAGGCAGCGGGGTCGTAAAAACGCTGCAATTCAGCGCTGCCGAGAATCTGGGCCGCCTGCTCGCACACGACACTTGCTTCGGGCTCCGTGCACAACAACCACCGCGCGGCACGCTGAACTGACGGCATCGCAATCGGCCATGTACCGGGTGCAGTCAGGCGCTCCATTAAGGCATGCAAACGCTTACCTTCCAGCGTCGCTTGATTATCTGGCTCACCCACCACCGTCGGTAATGGGAATGTCCTTGGTTGAAACAGCGGGAGCGCGAAGTGACCAGTGACATCCTCCTGTGACGACAACGCTGGCGCGGGCTCGAACTCTGCCACCGATAGCAGCCGCTCATACCAGCTGTCCGGTTTCACACCGCCATCGTCATCTTTACCCGTGTGTGCACCACTAATGATTAAGAGTTGCCGCGCGCGCGTTGCTGCCACATACAGCAGGTTCCAGTTCTCTTGATTTCTGAACGCTTCTTCCTGCGCAAACCATTTGTCACGAGCAGCGCCTCGCTCAGCTTTTTTGCCGAATACCGAAAAATGAACCGGCGCGGGTGCGTCTTGCGGCCAATCACATAGCACACCAGCTTTTTCAGCGCCTGCATCGCTATGGTTCGCGCCCATCAGCACCACCACCGCCGCTTCCAATCCTTTGGCGGCATGAATAGTGAGAATACGCACTGCATCGGTCGCAGCGTCGACGTCTGCCTCATCCGGCGCATCGCGCTCGCTACCGCGCTGACGACGTCTGAGGTGCTCGAGAAAGCGCGCAATACTCGGATAACGTCCGGCATCCAAGGCGAGTGAAAGTGCAACAAATGCTTCCAGATTGCCCAAGACTTGCGCTCGCGTCTCACGCGGCGAGGCGCCTGCATAGCGCTGCAGTAGCTCACCCTCATGGATGACACGATCCAACAGATCATGGACTGGTAAATAAGCAGAATAGGCTAACCAACGTAGCAACAAATCGTGCAAACGGATCGCTGCCGACGATGCTGTTTGTTCACTGACACGCTGCTGCAGTCGCTGCCACCAGTGCGCGTGACGATCGTCTACGGCTAGATTAACTAGTTCCTCATCCGCACAACCACCGATCGGTGACTTCAACACACGCGCTAAAGCAAGATCATCAGCCGGCATCGTCAACCAGCGCAACAGTGCGATCAGATCACCCGCTTCAAGCGTATCCAGCAATCCCCCTGCGCGACTACTGACGAAAGGTATACCGACCGATCTGAGTCCTCGTTCAACAGAAGCAAGATGGGTTCGACTACGCACCAGAATCATCATGTTCGACCATGACAATGCTTGGCCGGACTGGCTGAATTGCTGACGCGCCTGATGCAAGGCATAAGCTACCTGCACGCCCTCTTTCTCGCGCCTGAGATCTTCCAGCTCAATCGGCGCTTGACTGAGCGGGTCACGCAATGAAAAGCCATTTGCCTGCGGCGCCGATATTTTTTCTTCACGCAGCAAAGGCAAACGCCATACCGCACCCTCGGCGCTGGATGTGGTTGCCTGCTCGGCATACAGCCGGTTGCCGCCCATCGTCTGGTTGAGTGCAGCAACGATAGCAACTGCATTTCGATAGGTAATGCTGGTTCGAAGATCTACTGCGCCAAAGGGCTTCAATAATTCGCGTGCCGCCTGAAACACACGTGGCTCTGCGCGTCGGAAACGATAAATCGATTGCTTGGGATCACCAACAATAAAGACACTGGGTCGCTGGGCATCGTGGCCGTAGGCATCCAACCAAGCACGCACAATTTGCCACTGCAGTGGATTGGTATCCTGAAATTCATCAATCAAAATATGCTTGTAGCGGGCGTCAATCCGCGCATGCAAATACGCGGCGTGTTCTGAATCAGACAGGAGACGCCAAGCCTGCAACTCAAGGTCGGCAAAGTCGAGCTTGCGCTGATCAGCTTTCACTGAGTGATAATGATCTATCAGCGCGGCGCCAACCGTAAACACAGCCAGGTTCAACTGGCGAACAGTCATTTCGCTGCTACGCGCACGTAGATTGATCAAAGCCTCGCAAAGCGAAGCCCAATCTGATGGGAAGCGGTCAAGGTCAGTTTCAGCCAGCGCCGCCCGCTGCGCCTTGGTGATTGTTATGGCACGGGGTTCGCCGCTCTTTGTCAGGCACGCGGTGCACAAACGATCAAACGATTCAAGGCTAGGATCAGCGCCGAGCGTTTGGATAATTTCATCAGCGTGTGTTTGTTGCTTATCAGTCCCCGCACCCAAGACGCGGGCCACCCGCGTTGCCAAGCCCACCGCCTGCTGATCGCCCCAAAAACTAAGTCGTGCATCGCGCTCACCATCCTCACCACAGAGCGTGATCAGTTGTTGCTGCGGATCGTCGTGCTCACACAAAATCTCCCACTCGGCACGTTGATCGAGAAACTCATTCAGCAAGTCTTTACCGCCACCATCGCCAGCGATTGCATACACCGTCATTAGCGCATCGCGCAGCTGAGCATTTTCTGGCTGACTCAAGGACTTGAAAAATCTTAACCAAGCCGCCTCGCGAATCTCGGTGACGCTTTCTTCAAGCGTCAAGCCATGCGGTATCCCCGCAGCGAGTGGTGCAATCTGTAGCAGTCGAATAAACCAGCTATGAAAGGTATCAACCGATAAGCCATGCGGACTAGCCAATACATCGCCATACAATTGCTTTGCACGTGGCAGATACTGCCGCGCCTGCGCCGCTGACAAGCCGCGCTGCATGAGTTCATCTACCACCTGCTCATCACTTGTCTCGAGCGCCAACTGACGTAGCAAACGCAGTAGCCGGTCACGCATCTCATCCGCTGCTTTGCGCGTGAAGGTAATCGCAAGCATCTCCGCAGGTTGTGCACCTTCCAATAACAGCCGCAACATGCGCGATACCAATAACCAGGTCTTACCACTACCGGCACACGCCTCGACCAAGACAGAACGACTCGGATCCGCAGCGACACTGACAAACTGCTCTGCAGTGACGGGGGTTTCATCGATAAAGCGCTGCCCGCTCTGCATCACCACGCCCCCTTACGGCATAAACCACGCATCGCACACCAGTTACAACTCTTACCGACACCGGTCGCAGGCAAAGCGGCACCGGTGCCAATGGCAGTCAGTTGGTCACATAACTGCGCTTGGAGGGCCTCGCGCCAAACAGGGAGATCAGTCGCATCGACTGTGGCCGGCTTGTCTTCATCAATCGTGACGTAAGCCGCGCGCACGGGCGGTGGATCGATCAGCAATGCATAGAACGGTAGTTGATGATCTTCGCGATCATTGACGCGGTTTTGCAGCGAGCGCTTGCGGCCACTTTTGTAATCCAGCACCTGCGATTCGCCCGATACATGCTGATCGACACGATCCACTTTGCCGATCAACTTGACTGATCCGCCATCCCACTCAATCAGTCGCTCGTACCACTGCTCACCGAAAGCGAACTGCCATCCCTTCCGCTCGTGCTGATTCGACCAATCGACATAGGCATCACGTCTAGCTGCCCAACGCGCACGAAAACTCAGTGCAGCGGGATTGGTGGCAACAATTTCGTCGAATACATGATCGCTAATGCTCGTCATCAGCGCATGTCTTTGCTCAAAAGGCGTTTCCAGCGCGCGGACTTCTTCATGGAAGCGCTGCAAAATTTGATGCAACCATTGGCCGTAGTCGCGACGCTCGGGCAATTCCAATAATTCATCCGGCGGCGAAAGCCGAAGCATGCGCGACGCAAAGAATTGATAGGGACAAACAAATAGGGTGTTGTAGCCACTGGCAGACAGCGTTTGCGGCAACAGCGCCGGCGCAGATGGTGTTGGCGGTGACACGGGTGCGTATAACAACTTAGCTTCTGCGCGCTTCGGCTGTACGTGCGGTAATGCAGGCTGATCAGCTAGCGCGAGTGTCAACTCTAGCCGCTGTATCCAAGGACTAGGTGCGACATTTTCACCATCACGCTTGGCTTGCCAACACAGCACGACGTGCGGGCAACTGATGAGCAAAGCAGCAAATTGCCGAAGTTGTTCACGTTGACGCTGCTCGCGGGTATCAAGCCCAAGCTCACGCCGAACTGCCTCAGCAAAAAACAAAGTCTCAGATGAGCGTGACGGTAAATGCTCAGCATCGACACTCAGCACAATCGCTGCATCGAATTGACGCAGCACGCTGGCACTCAGCGGCACCATCATGACCCGCAGATCATGGCGCGGCGCGCTGTAGACCGTCTGCTCCAGCTGTAAATCGATCAGGGCACGCCATTCGGCTAGCGTAAATATTTGCTGGAGGTGCTCGGTTTGCGCGGCAAGTTGTGCAAGCATCGCGAGAACTTGGGCGCCAGCACTATCCGCTGCCATGGCATCCGCGCAACCGGCAAGCTCAATCACCTGCTGGGTCGAAGCTACCCAATCGCCGATGCTGCGCGCTGCTCGATAACGGGTCGCCTCGCGAGTGAGCTGCACAACCCACTCTTGTAGCTCGGGCTGCTTGCTTAGCGTCTGACCAATGGTGTCCCACCCCGCCCCGGTACCGGCAGAAATCAGCGCGGCCTCCATTGCCTTGCGTTCCGCAAGATCACTCAATGCCGGATGTTGTTGGAAAGGCGACTGTAAAAAATCCAGCAGGCGCATCACATCACCAATCGAGCTGGCGAGTGCAATCCATGCATGAAGTACGCTCGCTGCGCGTGTAGTTGATAGCTTCCACCCGGTGTCATCCGCTACCACGATATCGGCACGTTCGAGTAGTGCGCGTAGCCGCCGTGCCACCTGACGGTCTTGTGGAATAACGGCAATTCGCTGAAGCCCGCAGGCAATCCAATCGACAATAATCTGCGCCGCTGCCTGTGCCTCCTGCTCCATGCTTGCAGCCGGACACAAGGCCACACCCGGTGGTCGGGTAATGGGTAATACGGTGTCAGTTGCTTCGATTGCTTCGCTTGCTTCGGCCGCCTCGCCTGCGTTCAACAACTCAGAATCAATCGCCATGAGTTCCGGCCAGCAGCGCGCATATACCGCTGGCAGCGCATTAAATTGCCAATCCAGCGTGATCTGCTCTACCGGCTGTCGTTCGCTCCATGCCGAAAGAAATGCTTTCTCAAGCGCGTCGGGCTCTTCAGCCGCACACCAGAACAAGGGCGCACTCGCTTGATTTGCAAAGCGCTGCAAGGCTGCGTGTCGAACCACACCCGGGTCACGCGCATCCCGCTCGACTTGCCATAGCTGCCACACCAGTTGTGCTTCGTCGGAGAGCAAGCTCGTGCTACGCGGCGAGAGCTGCGCGAGCGCAGCGCGCCACCGATCATCTACCGAGGCAGGCTGTGCCAACGCCGATGGCAGTAACGCTTTGGTGAGTTCGTCGGCAATACCAATCAGGGTTTGCGCCAGCGGTAGCAGATCAGTATTGCGACGCGCAGCAAACAGTTTTTTCAACCAAGGGGTTTGGCGTAGCGATGCATACAGCGCCAGCAAGCGTTCGACGCTACTGGCGGGCTGCACAGCAGTGTCGTCGGGCCCTTGCAGGTTGAGACTATCCTCCAGCCGTCGAATCGTAGGTGGAATAAAGCTGCTGCCCAGTCGCTCAAGCAAGCCTTGCCGAAGCAAGACGCCATGCGCCGGGCTGGGTACCAAAACCGTGCAGGATGACAATGGCACGCCGATGGCTGCGGCGCGATCAATCAGCCGCTGCGCGGCGAGCGCCCAGAAGCTGGCACCGGGCGGGATGGTGTGGCGGGTGATCGGCATGCAGGCGGCGGGTAAATCCTGAGTTCAGTGCGAGGCTCGGCCCTTGATTGCGGCCGGTGCGAGACTTTCTGCGGTCATTGTATGCGACCGCTCAAGAGGTGCGTCGGCCGACCGCACTTTCCCGGAAAATCGGTTATGATTCGATCCGAGTTCCCGCCGCGCCTCCCCCTGCAAGAACCCCCACCATAATAAGAGCGCCACATTCCAATGTGTGTGATAAATGCAGGCGAAGCGTTAGCCGTTAGGCCAGACAATAAAAAGCGGGCCGATTCCCTCTCCTGCCGAGGACAACATGAGTGACACCATCAAACATATTTCCGACACCTCATTTGAAGCGGACGTACTGAAGTCCGACAAGCCTGTCCTGGTTGATTTTTGGGCAGAGTGGTGCGGCCCCTGCAAGATGATTGCGCCGATCCTGGAAGAAGTCGCCAAAGAATACGATGGCAAAATTCAGGTCGCAAAAATGGATGTTGATTCGAACCAGGCGATACCCGCACAGTTCGGCATCCGCGGTATCCCGACGCTGATCTTGTTCAAGAATGGTGTACCGGCGGCGCAGAAAGTCGGCGCCTTGGCCAAGGGCCAGCTGACCTCCTTCATCGACAGTAACATCTAATATCCATGGCGGTAGCACTCATCGGCTACCGCCCCGTTCTTCTCCTTTCCATCGCTGTTCCCTCCCCCACCTTGAAAGTCCGTCGCCGAGACGGCACCTGACCATGCATCTTTCTGAACTCAAGGCACTCCATGTGTCCGCCCTGCTCGAGATGGCAATTAGTCTCGATATTGATAACGCCGCGCGTTTGCGCAAACAAGAACTGATGTTCGCGATCCTGAAAAAGCGCGCGAAATCTGGTGAACAAATTTTCGGTGATGGCGTGCTCGAGGTACTGCCAGATGGATTCGGTTTCCTGCGCTCACCCGATGCCAGCTACATGGCATCAACAGACGATATCTACATTTCGCCGTCGCAGATTCGCCGCTTCAACCTGCACACCGGCGACTCGATTGAGGGTGAGGTTAGAACGCCAAAGGATGGTGAGCGCTACTTTGCATTGGTCAAAGTCGACAAGGTGAATGGCGAGCCGCCAGAGGCCTCGAAGCACAAGATTCTGTTTGAAAACCTGACCCCGCTGCACCCGAACCAGCCACTACTGCTGGAGCGCGAGATGCGCGGCGAAGAGAACATTACCGGTCGTATCATTGACATGATCGCGCCGATCGGCAAAGGCCAGCGCGGTTTGCTGGTAGCGTCGCCGAAGTCCGGTAAGACCGTCATGCTGCAGCACCTGGCACATGCCATCACCTCGAACCATCCCGATGTCACGCTGATCGTGCTGCTGATTGACGAGCGTCCGGAAGAAGTGACCGAGATGCAGCGCTCGGTGCGTGGTGAAGTGGTGGCCTCCACCTTCGACGAACCGGCCACGCGCCACGTACAAGTCGCCGAAATGGTGCTGGAAAAAGCCAAGCGTCTGGTCGAGATGAAAAAGGATGTGGTCATCCTGCTCGACTCGATTACCCGTCTGGCACGCGCCTATAACACCGTGATCCCGGCCTCCGGCAAAGTATTAACCGGTGGTGTCGATGCCAACGCCTTGCAGCGTCCGAAGCGGTTCTTCGGGGCGGCACGAAACATCGAAGAAGGCGGCTCGCTGACCATTATCGCGACGGCGCTGATCGAGACGGGTAGCCGGATGGACGATGTGATCTATGAAGAATTCAAGGGCACCGGCAACATGGAGGTCCACCTTGAGCGTCGTCTCGCCGAGAAGCGGGTCTACCCGGCGATCAACCTGAACAAATCCGGCACCCGCCGCGAAGAGTTGCTGATCAAGGCGGATGTGCTGCAAAAAATCTGGATCCTGCGCAAGCTGCTGTACGGGATGGACGAGATCGAGGCGATGGAGTTCATTCTTGACAAGATGAAGGCGACCAAGACCAACGTGGAATTCTTCGACATGATGCGTCGAGGCGGCGGTTAATGGGCTGAAAACCCTAGCGGAACACCCCAAGCGCTTGATTTCCTTATATAATCGCGGGTTCCGTCAACCGGGCAAGTGATCGCCAACCGGGTCAAGAAGCAAGGCAGACCGACGAAGTGGCAATTGGCTACCCAAGCAAAGTGAGACTGCAATGAAAGAAGGCATCCATCCCGAGTACCGCGACATTGTTGTGCACGACCTGTCGTGCGACTTCAAATTCGTGACCCGCTCCACCATCCAAACCCGCGAGACCATCAAGTTTGAAGGTCAGGATTATCCGCTGGTGAAAATCGAAGTATCGTCCGAGTCGCACCCGTTCTACACGGGCAAGCACAAGATTGTCGATACTGCTGGTCGCGTCGACAAATTCCGCCAGAAGTTCGGCAAGGTCGGCTCCAAGACCCGAGCAACCGGCGACTGATTGCGCGATCTCACCACCGCCAAAAAATGCCGCCTTGCGCGGCATTTTTGTTGTATTGATTCACAATAGCGATCGTATGGCTATCCCCGTCCTCGCCTATTACGGATGAAACCCGTCAGACTCTCCGCTGCCGCCACCATCGCCTTGCCGCGCTGGGGTTTGATTGCGCTTTGCCTGCTGTACATCCTGCCCGGCATCGTTCGACGCGACCCATGGAAAGTTGATGATGCCTCCGGCTTCGGCATCATGTGGACCATGGCGCATGGCGCGCTAGGTGATTGGCTATCCCCAAATATCGTCGGCTTGGCCATGCCGAATGAAGCACCACTGGCTTACTGGATCGGCGCCATTCTGATTCGCGTATTCGGCTGGCTCACTGGCGACGCATTGGCGGCACGAGTATCGATTCTGGTTTTTTTTGCGATCGGTACCTTGGCGGTCTGGCGAACCGCTTACGTACTAGGCAGACGCTCAGAGTCACAACCACTCAAGCTCGCCTTCGGCGGGCAACCCGCTGCCATGGATTACGGTCGCACACTGGCCGATGGCGCATTGCTGATTTACGTCGCTTCACTCGGCTTACTACTGCGCAGCCACGAAACAGCGGCTACCGCACTTCAAGTATCGCTCGTCGCAGTCGCCATGTACGCCGCTGCCTGCCTGTTCGACCGACCCACTACGCGCGCAGCAACCGGGCTCGGCGTCGCAACAGGCTTACTGCTGCTGACAGCCAGTTGGATCACGCCACTGCTTTTGTTCGTCAGTTTTATCTTGGTGGCAGCGTTACGCTACCGTGAAGTCCTGCCCAAACTACTGATGATTTCGCTGCCGATCGTGCTGGCCTTACCCGCCGCTTGGCTGCTGTCGCGACAACTCACTACAGCGACCCCGATAGCAGATTGGCTCGCGATGGGGCAACGCGAACTAGGCATGCCCAGCGCAAGCAATAGCCGTGAGCTACTCAAGACCTCGATTTGGTATTTATGGCCAGCTTGGCCGATCGCCGCTTGGGCGGTGTACGCGTGGCGCTCTCAGCTGACATTACACATCTTGCTTCCAGCTGCTGCGGTCACTGGGCTTGCGCTGATGACACTGTTCGCGCCGACTGCGCGCGACCATGCCTTGCTACCGCTACTTCCACCACTAGCCATACTCGCCACCTTCGGTCTTCCCACCTTGAAACGCGGCACGATCAATGCGATCGACTGGTTCTCGGTCATGACGCTGTCGGCAATCGCCGGTTTCATCTGGCTTGGCTGGCTCGCTAAGCAAACGGGCTGGCCGCCACAGCTCGCAAAAAATGCGTTCCGCGCAGCGCCAGGCTTTCAACCGGAATTCAGCAGCGTCGCGCTTGTCGTCGCACTCGCGACCAGTATCGGCTGGCTACTGCTGCTCTACTGGCGACTGGGGCGTCGACCACCGGTGCTATGGCGTGCCGTGGTGTTATCAACTGGCGGTATCGTGTTGTGCTGGGTGCTATTGATGACGCTATGGCTACCTTGGCTGAATTACCGACAAAGCTATGCGGCAGTGGCTGAGCAGTTGGGCAATGCGCTACCGCCGTCTTACCGCTGTGTTGATACCGACGCTGTGGGTCCGGCGCAGCGCGCTTCGTTTGCGTATCTCGGTCACGTCAAGTTCAGTCGCCATGGCGACAAGCGCTGTGAATTCCTGCTGGTACAAGACGATAGTTTGCTGGGCAAAGGTGCGCAGATTAAATCGGTAGACACCAAACTAACGCTACTCTGGCAAGGTCGACGCGCCGCCGACCGCCATGAATTGTTCCGCTTGTTCCGACGCGATTCACGATGAGTATGCGCGAAGAGGCGCGCGCCGCATCCTCATTCACCGCGCGCGTTGCCTCGTTGGCATGGCCCATCGTGGTAGGGCAACTGGCGGTGATCATGAATGGCGTCATGGATACCATGATGACAGCGCGCTACTCGGCCATCGATCTCGCTGCGCTGGGGCTTGGCGCCTCGGTCTACGTAAGTATCTTTGTTGGCCTTTCGGGTGTGATGCAAGCACTCTCGCCCACCATCGGCCAGCTGTATGGCGCAAAAAACTATGACGCCATCGGTCATCAAGTAAGGCAAGGTGTTTGGCTGGCGATTTTTCTTTCGCTGGTCGGCAGCACACTACTTCTATTTCCTGATCCGCTACTCAATATCGCCGAGGCACCACCAGCGCTCGATAGTAAAGTACGCGAGTACCTCGCCCTGCTATCACTCGCGCTTCCTGCGACGCTTGGGTTTCGGGTGTTTGCTGCACTGAATACCGCAGTCTCGCGTCCGCGTATGGTGATGACGATACAAGTGGGCACACTGGTACTGCTGAAACTACCTTTGAATGCGCTATTCATTTTTGGTGGCCTTGGTCTGCCTGCAATGGGTACCCCCGGTGCCGCGATTGCCACTTGCGTTGCTGCGTGGCTTGCACTCGGCATAGGTTGGCTACTCGCTGCGCGCGGCGATTCATATCGCCAGTTTCAGATACAAGGCCATGGATTCGAAAAGCCCTCATGGCCGACTCAGCGAGCACTGCTCAAACTCGGACTACCGATGGGCATGTCTTATCTGATTGAGGTAACGGCATTTACTTTCATGGCGCTGTTCATTGCGAGGTTAGGTAGCGAGACTTTGGCGGCCCACCAGATTGCGGGCAACTTCGGTACTGTGCTCTACATGTTGCCGCTGTCGATTGCGAGTGCGACGGGCATATTGGTGGCACAAGAAATTGGTTCAGGAAGACTAAGCGCGGCGCGTCATGCGGGTGACGCCGGTATACGACTAGGTGTGATCGTGGCTGTATCGATCGGATTGCTGGTCTACTTCTCGCGTGCATACATCGTGGCGCTATACACACCCGATCCACAAATCGCCGCAATTGCACTGAGCTTATTCTTGTTTATTTCTTTCTACCAGTTCGTCGATGCCATGCAAGTCGGTGCTGCCTTTGTACTGCGTGCTTACAAAGTCGCCACCATACCAACCCTGATGTATGCAATTGGCTTGTGGGGTATCGGACTGGGTGGCGGCTATTTGCTTGGCTTTGATGTTCTCGGTAACACGCCAGACCCTCTGCGTGGTGCTGCAGGCTTCTGGCTGGGAAATAGCGTTAGCTTGGGTCTGGTTGCGGCCGCGCTGGTCTGGTACATGCGACGCGTACAACGAATACGCGAATCAGAAGGCTGAAACCTCAAGCCACTTCCGGATTCGGATCGGGTATGGGATCTGTCGGCGGCACGGGCTGCGGCAGATCGTCGCCGAACGGTTCGTCATCCGGCGAAGGAACAGGCGCGCGATGCATCTCAGCGTGGACGGCGTGGCTCTGCACGACGCACCATCCTGCGTTCAGTCGGATGAGAAAACGCACGAAACTCAATGTTCGTGACACCGATAGCGCCGGGCGGACCGGCAACAAAGTCAAAATCGCGGCGCACCGGAAATAGCGTACTGTCCAGCAAAACAACATCGGTACGGCAACTGGGATTCGGATTCGCGAGGTGGGTGCGTATGTCATGCCACAGATGATCGGAGACCCAGCCCTCCAAATAAATCTGGTTCGGATAAGTGGTGTGGTCAGCATCCAGATAGGCCTTCTGACCAGCAGCAACATGCAAATAAGCCGGCGCTTCGCTCGCAATCACCAGATTGATCCAGCCATCACCAATCGGGTAAGTCACTTCCTCAGGGTAGCCGGGGAAACTCAATTCCATCGTCCAGCGGCAAGACAAGTCAAGCCGCTTATTCAGCGCCGCTTGATCAGCGAGGAGCGTCTCATCCATAACGCTGTATTGCATACTATTGATGCGCGCTTGTAATGCGGGCTCCATTTGCCGTATCGCTTCGAGATTTTCGTGCAGATTCCAGAATAACCACTTGCAGCGGTCTGCATCGGACATTTCAGCGAGTTCGGCGACGGGCCGTCTTCCAGCGGGCTCTAAGCATTGCAGCACCTCGTCTCGCCGACGCTCCTCGAGATTAGACTCACCCCCGGGGGACGAGACGATAGGTTCTGCGAGCTGCATGGTGACTCCGAGAGATGATGTCGACAAGATGCCGAGCCTTCCACAACTCCGACCTCGCAGCTAGCGATTAATTCCTTAAGTTTGATGCTGTTGGAAATCTCGCATATAAGCCACCAGCGCCTGAACACCCTCGATTGGCATTGCGTTATAAATCGAGGCACGCATGCCGCCGACAACGCGATGCCCTTTCAGCTGTACCAAGCCATTTGCCTCGGCACCTTTCAAGAAGGCATCATTCAATCGCTCGTCTTTAAGAAAGAAAGGTACATTCATACGCGAGCGGCAGGATTTATCGACTGGGTTGCGATAAAAGTCGCTGCTATCAATAAAGCCGTAGAGCAGCGCTGCTTTCGTCCTGTTTTTCTGTTCAATCGCTTCTAAGCCACCCTGATCTAGCAGCCACTCAAACACAAGACCCGCGATATAGATGCTGTAAGTCGCCGGCGTATTCAGCATGGAAGCCGCAGCAGCCTGCTCCTTCCAGTGAAATACCGAAGGGGTGATTGGCAAAGCCCGATCGAGTAAATCATCGCGCACGATAACAAACGTTAGCCCAGCCGGGCCGATATTTTTCTGAGCGCCGCCATAAATCACGCCGTAGCGCGATACATCGATTGGGCGAGACAGAATATGCGATGACATATCCGCCACTAGCGGTATATCTCCCACATCCGGCACCCAGAAATACTCCACGCCGCCTATTGTTTCGTTAGTGCAGATATGTACATAGGCAGAATCAGAATCCGGCGTCCATTGATCTTGCACAGGTACATAGCTGAAATGCCGGTCCTCAGATGAGGCGATAACATTCGCGCGGCAGTACTTTCTCGCCTCTTGAATCGATTTCTTCGACCACTCGCCGGTATTCACATAATCAGCCGAACGCTTATCACCGAGCAGATTCATCGGAATCAGCGCATTCATGGCAAGTGCGCCGCCCTGCAGAAACAAGACCTGATAATTGGATGGGATATCGAGCAGCGTACGAAAGTCAGCGACTGTCTTTTGAACGATGGAAGTGAATTCTTTACCGCGGTGACTCATCTCCATCACCGACATACCGCTACCGTGCCAGTCGAGCATTTCATCAGCGGCACGGCGTAGTACAGTTTCTGGCAAGGCGGCAGGGCCAGCACTGAAATTAAAGACTCGCATCGTCGTTAGTGGGAGAAGAATGGGATAAGAATGGGGTAAGCCAAGCGAAGATTATAGTCAATCCGGCATCCCATCTGAGCAAAACCTGGTGTCTATAGTCCATACAGCTACAATGCACGGGCCACTGCTTGACCGTCACCGACCACACTATGCTTAGCTAGCTTCCGATGCAGCGAGCCAAGTATCCGGTCTTTGGCCCGCCAAGAAAAACGATAATCCTGAACCCATGAGACGCCCATGAAAGTAGCTCACGACGAAACCCAAGCCTCTGCATTTGAAGAGGCGCTGTATCGCAAGGTAGCGTGGCGATTGATCCCGCTACTGCTGCTTTGCTACGTCGTCGCCTATCTCGATCGTGTGAACGTTGGCTTTGCCAAGCTACAGATGATGGATCAGCTGGGGTTCTCAGACACGATTTACGGCCTCGGCGCCGGTATGTTCTTTATCGGCTATTTTTTATTCGAAGTACCCAGCAACATCATCTTGCACCGCGTCGGGGCGCGGGTATGGATAGGTCGCATCATGATCAGCTGGGGCTTGATCTCGGCAGCGATGATGTTTGTGACGACGCCGATGATGTTTTATGTCATGCGCTTCTTACTCGGTATTGCCGAGGCGGGATTTTTCCCGGGCATCATTCTCTATCTGACCTATTGGTATCCCGCTGAGCGCCGTGGACGGATAACTGCCATGTTCATGACAGGCATTGCGATCGCTGGCGTGATTGGCGGACCTTTATCTGGTTACATCATGAAGTACACCGATGGCATCTATGGCTGGCAAGGCTGGCAGTGGATGTTTCTATTAGAAGGCTTGCCGTCAGTAGCTATCGGACTGGTGGTGATCATGCTGCTGGATGATCGAATTTCCGAAGCCAAATGGCTAACTGAAGAAGAGCGAGCGCTACTGATCGCCAATATCGCAAAAGACGAGGCGCATAAGGAACAAGATTCTCTGCGTCAGGTGATGACTTCTGGGCGAGTCTGGCACTGCGCAGCGATTTATTTCAGCTATGTGATGGGCTTGTATGGCGTGTCATTCTTTCTTCCCACGATTATCAAGTCGATGGGTCATACCGACATGCTCGAGATCGGCCTGATCTCAATGATCCCTTACAGTGTTTCGGTGATTGTCATGCTGCTGGTTGCAAAAAATGCCGATCGCACCGGAGAGCGGCGTTGGCATGTGGCGATCCCTGGGCTATTTGGCGCATTGGGATTGGCACTATCAGTGATCCTTGCGAAAGACGGCAACCTTGCGATCGCCGCTCTAACGCTTGGTTTGTCCGGCATTATGACCACGCTACCTTTGTTCTGGAGCTTACCGACTGCCTTCCTCGCCGGTACCGGCGCAGCGGCAGGTATTGCCTTGATTAATTCACTCGGTAACTTAGCGGGCTTTGTAAGCCCTTATGCAGTCGGGTGGTTGAAAGATGCAACTGGCTCGACGAATGCGGGCGTGTATCTGCTGGCAGCAGCGATGGTAGTGGGCGTCATACTGACGCTGGCAGTGCCTAAACAACTCGTCAATCGATAGTAAGGACATCAGTCCGACGCGAACAGGATGAAAAGGGGCGTATAGCAAGCGACTCATGGGAGTAATCCAGCAAAGCTGCAAGAACACAGCTACTCAGCTAATCGGTAGTATTTGGTGAGCCCAGAGGTAACGCCCGGCTCTTTTTACGTCAGATTCAGTTCTGATCGATTGCTGTTATCGACCCCGCCTCTTCTCGTAAAACAAATTTCTGTATCTTGCCGGTCGAGGTTTTTGGTAGCTCTTTGAACACAATAATTTTCGGTACCTTGAAGCTGGCAAGTAGCTTCTTGCAATGGTCGATAACATCTTCTTTAGTGAGTGTTATTCCAGCGCGCGTTTCGATAAATGCACAAGGCACCTCACCCCACTTGGCGTCAGGCGCGGCAACTACTGCAGCAGCAATCACCGCCGGATGCTGATACAGCGCATCCTCAATTTCAATACTAGAGATATTCTCACCACCAGAAATAATGATGTCCTTGCTGCGGTCTTTAATTCGCACATAACCATCGGGATTCATGACGGCGAGATCGCCCGTATGAAACCAGTCGCCCTTGAACGAAGCTTCAGTAGCGGCAGGATTTTTCAAATAGCCCTTCATGCAGATATTGCCGCGAAACATAATCTCACCCAGCGTCTCGCCATCCGCAGGTACTGGCTGCATGGTTTCCGGATCCCTCACTGTCACCGCTTTTTGCAAATGGTAGCGAACACCCTGCCGGGCATTTTTCTGCGCTTGATCAGCAAGCGACAACTCGGCCCAGTCTTCCTGCTTGGCACAGACAGTTGCTGGGCCGTACACTTCCGTCAGCCCATAGACATGAGTGATATCGAAACCCATCTCCACCATTTGCGCCAGCATGGCCGATGACGGTGGCGAAGCAGCCACCATGGTCGACACCTTGTGCTTGATACCCTCGCGCCATTCAGCAGGTGCATTCGCTAAAGCGCTTTGCACAATCGGTGCACCGCAGTAATGAGTGACTTTCTCTTTGGCGATCAACTCAAGCACTTGCTGCGGATCGAATTTTCGCAAGCAGACATTGACACCCGCTCTCGCTGCGAGCGTCCATGGAAAGCACCAGCCGTTGCAGTGAAACATCGGCAATGTCCACAGATACACCGCATGTTTGGGCATATCCCACTCAAGGATATTGGAGATAGCATTCAACGCTGCGCCCCGATGGTGATACACCACGCCCTTAGGGTCACCGGTAGTGCCCGATGTGTAATTCAGTGCGATTGCATCCCACTCGTCCGCAGGCGGCTGCCACTCAAATTCGGGGTCGCCATTCAGCAATAGCACCTCATAACATGTCCAGCCAGCTGGAACGGCCGGCGTATCAGCTGCCTGATCATGGACACCAATAATCTGAAGCTCGGGCAAGGCCTGGCGCAATTCCTCGACCATCGGCAGGTATTCGGTATCGACTATCAGCACCTTCGCCTCACCATGCCGCAGCATGTATAAGATCGATGCCAAGTCGAGCCGTGTGTTCAGCGTATTCAATACCGCCCCGGCCATTGGCACACCAAAGTGACACTCCACCATAGCCGGAATATTCGGCAGTAACACTGCAACGGTGTCGTCTTTGCCAATGCCACGCTGCTGTAAAGCGCTCGCGAGTTGGCAGCTGCGGACGTAAGTTTCCCGCCAGTTGCGTCGGATTTCGCCGTGCACTACAGCCAGCCGATCCCCATACACATCAGCCGCGCGGGCAATAAAGTCCAGCGGGGTCAGGGGTGCATGGTTTACCACCCTGCGCTCCAGCCCCGTATTGAAATCAGTCACGTTACGCCCCTATTCACCTGCAAATATCCCGTGATTTTATGCGTTTGCCGGGTTTTGAACGATAGGCTTATCTGAAAATCGCATTTGGATAAGCGAACTTATTCGTTCTCAAGCGTTCTGAGCTTGCTTACAGTTCGCCCACTCAACAAATAGGAGTGGGCATCATGTTTATAAAGAATTTCTGGCGTTTATTGTCACTATTGGGCGCACTTGCCATCCCAGCTCAAGCAAGCGAGGTGAGCTTACTGAATGTCTCGTACGACCCTACCCGTGAGCTTTATCAAGACTTTAATAAGTCTTTCGCTGAGCACTGGAAGAAGACAGCTGGTCAAGATGTGAAAGTCAAGCAGTCGCATGGCGGCGCCGCTAAGCAGGCACGCTCGGTGATCGATGGCTTGCAAGCTGACGTGGTTACTTTGGCGCTGTCGTATGACATCGACGAGATTGCACAACGCGGCATCATTGCCAAAGACTGGCAAAAACGACTACCGAATAATAGTGCGCCGTACACTTCGACCATTGTTCTATTGGTCCGCAAGGGTAATCCCAAGAACATCAAAGAGTGGAGCGATCTGGCACGACCAGGCATCTCCGTCATTACCCCGAACCCAAAAACCTCCGGTGGTGCACGCTACAACTATCTTGCTGCTTGGGGTTATGCCCTGAAACAGCCGGGCGGCAATGAGAAAACTGCGCAAGAGCTACTCACCAAAATCTACAAGAACGTACCAGTGCTTGACTCGGGTGCGCGTGGATCGACCACTACCTTTATCGAACGAGAAATCGGCGATGTCTTGATCACTTGGGAGAACGAAGCGCTGCTGGCGATCCGGGAACTTGGCCCAGACAAGGTACAAATCGTCGTGCCGTCTTTGAGTGTATTGGCTGAGCCACCCGTCACCGTTGTCGACAAAGTCGTTGATCGTCGTGGTACCCGCAAAGTCGCGGAGGCTTATCTGAATTTCTTGTACTCAGACGCAGGCCAGGAACTCGCAGGCAAGCATTACTACCGCCCAATCAACGAAAAAATCGCCGCCAAATATGCCTCGCAATTTCCAAAAGTGAAGCTACTGACGGTGGATGAAATCGCCGGTGGTTGGACCAAAGCTCAGAAAACGCATTTCGCGGACGGCGGCACTTTCGATCAGATCTACGTACCCAAGTAAATCACTAAGCAGGCGGTGACCACGCCGCCCTGCCCCCCCTAAAAAGAAAGGAAACACCATGAACCCGGGACAAAAAACCCTGGGCAGGCCCCTCTCACGCCTGCTTATTGCCAGCGCCATTGCTGCAGCCTTCCCCGCTTATGCGAATGACGCCAGTGATATTGAAAAACTCAAAGCACAAATCGAAGAACTCGACCAAAAGCTAAAGATCCTGGGCCGTAAACAGGAATTGGTGAATGAGGATGTCGCTGCCAAGCAGAAAGCTGCACCGACGGTGACTGCAAGCGACAAAGGATTCGGCTTCAAATCGCAGGATGGGCAGTTTGAGTATCGGCTGCGGGGTCTTGTGCACGTAGACTACCGTCACTTTGACGGTGACGCTTATCCAAATGCGATCGATGGTTTCTTGGCGCGCCGTATTCGTCCAACCTTTGAAGGAACAGTGTTCGGCAAATATGGCTTTCGTTTTACGCCGGAGTTTGGCGAGAACAAGGGTACCGTCGTGGATGCCTATCTGGATATCCGAGAGAAACCGGAGTTTCAGATTCGGATCGGCAAACACAAACCCTTTGTAGGCTTGGAACGCTTGCAAAGTGGCTCAGACATTAAATTCCTCGAGCGCAGTTATGTTAGTAACAACATACTGCCGAACCGCGATTTCGGTGTGTCGATATTCGGGGATATCTTAGACAAACGACTGAACTACGCGGTTGGTGTCTTCAACGGCGTACTTGATGGCGGTGATAACACTACCGCGCAAGATGCCAACAATAAGAAAACTTTTACTGGACGGTTATTTGCAACGCCATTCATTAACGATACGGATAGTTCACTTCGTGGTCTCGGCTTCGGCATTGCCGGTACGACTGGTAACAACAGCAATCTTATCACTGGCTACAAAACTCCCGGACAGGCAAATAACTTTTTTGCTTACAGATCTACAGTCTCCACAGACGGCGTGCAAGAGCGCTGGTCGCCACAGGCCCACTATTACAAAGGCCCCCTTGGCCTGATATTCGAGTACGCTTGGGTATCGCAACCCATCAAGGTCGGCAGTAATTCCACCACCGTGAGAAACAATGCTTGGCAACTCGCTGGCTCATGGCTTCTTACGGGCGAGGACGCTTCGTTCCGAGGGGTAAAACCCTATAACCGGTTTCAAAGTGGGCCCGAGGGTGGTTGGGGCGCGTTTGAGTTAGTGGCGCGGGCTCAAGAGAACCGAATCGACGCGAAAGTAGGAAACAACACTTATTCCACCACTACTAATGGGTATGCACTCTCCGCGAAGACGATCGGCCTTGGGTTGAATTGGTATCTGAACGAGGATTCAAAATTCGCCATCAGCTACGATTTGACGACGTTGGGCGACGTGACTACTGGCACTGTCGTTCAAGCCACCAAGGAGCATTTCCTGGCTGCCCGCTACCAGCTCTCTTTCTAGTTAACCCCAACCGCTAATCTCCTAGGTTGTCTTGGCCGGCCCGTGGGTTTTCCCGCCGGCCGGCTTTTTTACGCCAATCGCCTTATTCGAAATCCGTCTAAGGAAATGCCTAAAAATTCGTTCTGTTTATAAGGAATCCCGCCAATAATCCGCCCTTCCTTCGCAGTTCATCGAGTTATTCCATGAGTAATGCTGTTTTTTCAGCAACAGCGCCGCGCGGTACGCAACGTGTACTACCCGGCTTTTCGCTGTCGCTCGGCTTCACCGTGCTGTATCTGTCGCTGATCGTGCTGATCCCGCTGTCTGCCCTGGTGTTCAACACGTTGGCGATGAGTTGGGATGCGTTCTGGTCCACCGTTACCTCGCCACGCGTTCTGGCGGCGTATCGCCTTAGCTTCGGCGCTTCGTTAGCCGCTGCGTTGGTCAATGCGGTGTTTGGCACCATCCTCGCTTGGGTCTTGGTGCGCTATGAATTCCCGTTCCGTCGATTGCTGGACGCCTTTGTTGATCTGCCCTTTGCATTACCCACTGCGGTTGCCGGTATCGCACTCACTGCGCTGTACTCGGGCAAGGGTTGGATTGGTCAATTTCTCGAGCCCTACGGTATCAAGATCGCATTCACGCCAACCGGTATCGCGATTGCTTTAGTGTTTATCGGCCTGCCGTTTGTAGTGCGCACCGTCCAACCGGTGCTGGAAGAAGCCGAGCGCGAGCTGGAGGAAGCGGCTGCAAGCTTGGGTGCGAATCGTCTTCAAACTTTCGTGATGGTGATTCTGCCGACGATTTTGCCGGCCATGATCACCGGCTTCGCATTAGCATTTGCGCGCGCATTGGGCGAGTACGGCTCGGTGATTTTCATTGCGGGCAACATGCCCATGATTTCTGAAATCACACCGCTACTCATCGTCACCAAACTCGAACAGTATGACTACCGAGGCGCAACTGCCATCGCCGTGGTGATGCTTGCGGCTTCTTTCTTGATGCTATTAGCGATCAATCTGCTGCAAGCCTGGATGCGTCGCCGCGGTAGCAAGGAGCCGAAATGAGTACCGCCTCCATCACACCAAGTACTGCAGCGCGAATTGAGCCGCCGTATGTACCTGCAGCGACCAGCGAACCGGGTTGGGTACGTGTCGCATTGATTGCGATCGCCGTCGGTTTTGCGATTCTGTTTTTGCTGATACCGCTAGCAGTCGTTTTTACCGAAGCCTTCAAAAAAGGCTGGGATGCCTACCTTGCCGCTATCACCGAAGAAGATGCGTGGCTGGCGATCAAGCTCACGTTACTCACGGCAGCGATTGCCGTACCGGCCAACCTGATTTTTGGTCTCTCGGCGTCATGGGCGATTGCTAAATTCGAGTTTCGCGGCAAGAACCTGCTGCTGACACTGATCGATCTGCCATTCTCGGTATCGCCCGTTATTTCAGGTTTGATTTACGTGCTGCTGTTCGGTGCGCATGGATGGTTCGGCGCATGGCTGATGTCGCATGACATACAAATTCTGTTCGCAGTACCGGGCATCGTACTCGCAACCATCTTCGTTACCTTCCCGTTTGTCGCGCGTGAATTGATCCCACTGATGCAATCGCAAGGCAATGAGGAGGAAGAGGCTGCGCTGGTGCTGGGTGCCTCTGGTTGGCGTACGTTTTGGCATGTGACGCTGCCGAATATTCGCTGGGGTCTTCTGTATGGCGTGATCCTGTGTAACGCACGCGCCATGGGCGAATTCGGCGCTGTTTCAGTCGTGTCGGGCCACATCCGCGGCGAGACCAACACCATGCCGCTGCAAGTCGAAATTCTCTATAACGAATACAACTTCGCCGCTGCCTTCGCAGTGGCTTCACTGCTGGCGTTCTTGGCTCTAGTCACGCTTGCGATTAAAACTTTTATTGAGTGGCGTCTGTCGCATCAGACACCCATCAACCCCGAGGAAGCATCATGAGTATCGCTGTCAAAAATATCGGTAAACGCTTCGGTAACTTTGTTGCGCTGGACAATGTCTCATTGGATTTTCCGACGGGCGAGTTGACCGCACTACTGGGCCCATCCGGCTGCGGCAAGACAACACTGCTACGTCTCATCGCTGGCTTGGAGCAACCCGACCAAGGTCAAGTCATTTTAGATGGCGAGGATGCGTCGCAACGCGATGTGCGTGAACGCCAAGTCGGTTTCGTATTCCAGCACTACGCTCTGTTTCGGCATATGAGCGTGTTCGACAATATCGCCTTTGGCCTGCGCGTCAAGCCGCGTGCGCTACGACCCAGTAAAGAAGAAATTCATGACAAGGTGATGCGCTTGCTTTCGCTCGTGCAGCTGGATTGGCTGGCTGATCGCTACCCTTCGCAGTTATCGGGCGGTCAGCGCCAACGTATTGCGCTGGCGCGCGCACTCGCGGTCGAGCCACGCGTATTGCTGCTGGACGAACCCTTTGGTGCGCTCGATGCCAATGTACGCAAAGAGCTACGTCGCTGGTTGCGTCGACTACATGATGAGCTGCATGTGACTAGTATTTTCGTCACGCATGATCAGGAAGAGGCCTTGGAAGTTGCTGATCGCGTCGTCCTGATGAACCACGGCAAAGTAGAACAAGTCGGCGCGCCGGATGAGGTGTACAACCACCCGGCATCACCCTTCGTGTATGGCTTTCTGGGTAACGTCAATCTATTCCACGGTCGCGTGCATGAAGGCGTGCTGGCCGCTGGCGACGCAGAGCTCTCAGTACCCGACCATAGCCACGCACGTGACGCGCTTGGTGTTGGCTATGTACGACCCCATGAACTTGATATCGAGCCGTTCACACCGGACGGCGAGGGCATTGTTGCCGTACTCAAGCGTTCACACGCCATCGGCCCATTGGCACAGCTTGAACTTGAACGTAGCGATGGCGGTGGACAAATCGAAGCTGTGCTACCGGCCGAGCGCTTCGCGCAGTTAAAGCTTCACGCTGGAGCTACTGTCCTAGTTAAGCCGAAGCGCGTTCGCGTCTTTCTTGAAGAAGCCGCCTGATAAAGATTAACGATGAATTTTCAGCAGCTGAGATCGGTTCGTGAAGCAGCGCGTCGCGGGTACAACCTGACCGAGGTGGCGAACGCCTTGTTCACGTCGCAACCCGGCGTGAGTCGTCAGATTCGCGAACTAGAGGAAGAGCTTGGCATTGATATCTTCGAGCGTAGCGGTAAACGTCTAACCGGCTTAACCGACCCAGGTAAAGAAGTACTGCACATCGTCGAACGACTTTTGCTGGAAGCGGAGAATTTACAACGCGCCGGCGAGACTTATTCCGGTAAAACCACTGGCACGCTCTCAATCGCAGCAACGCATACCCAGACACGTTACGTCTTGCCGCGTGCCGTGCAGCATTTTCGAACGGCTTTTCCGGATGTCCGCATAGCGCTACAGCAAAGCGCCCCAGAACATATCGCCGAATGGGTACTATCGGGCAAAGCAGATATCGGTATCGCGACTGAAGGCTTGTCACGCTTTGAAGGCTTGGTCTCATTCCCCTGCTATGAATGGCATCACGTGATCGTTGTGCCTAATGATCACCCGCTCTTGAAAGCAAAGTCGGTCACGCTGGAACACCTCGCCGAGCACCCATTGATCACCTACGATGTTGGCTTCACGGGGCGCAGTCATATCGATGAGGCATTTAGCACCCAAGGGCTCGCACCAGACATCGTGCTGACCGCGATGGATTCGGATGTTATCCAGCAGTATGTCGCGCTGGGACTTGGCGTTGGAATCGTTGCCTCAATGGCGGTCGACTATCTTCCCGCAAACCTACTCGCCATCCCGGCGAATCATCTGTTCGCACCAAACGTGACTCGCGTCGCGGTACGACGTGGCGCGTTCATGCGCGAGTACGCGATCGATTTCATCCAACAACTTGCACCGAAACTGCAACTCGGCGAGTTGGCTGAGGCGGTGAGTTGGCGGCGGTGAGGGGTTAGCCGGTCAAAGCTTCCCCGTATTCGCAAAAATAAGATCCGTCTGAATTCTCTATCGAGACCGCGCAATAACTTCAGAGGTTTTTAGGCTTCGATCGCGATGAATTTGGTGCTGATGAGAGGAGTCGAACCTCCGACCTACTGATTACGAATCAGTTGCTCTACCAACTGAGCTACATCAGCCAAGATTTGAAGTTTAGCAAATCCAACTCCTGCCCCACAAATCAAAAACGCTGAGGCGTGGAATCAGGTAGCTTGGTGATAACCAGTGACTCGTTCGACTTCGTTCTTCGAACCTAGGAACACCGCAACGCGCTGGTGTAGTCCAGTCGGCTGAATATCCAAGATGCGTTGCTGGCCATCGGTGGCAGCGCCACCCGCCTGCTCGATGATGAGCGACATCGGGTTGGCCTCGTACATCAGGCGCAACTTGCCGGGCTTATCGGGATCACGCGCATCGGCTGGATACATGAAGATACCGCCACGGTTCAAGATGCGGTGAACATCGGCAACCATAGAAGCAATCCAGCGCATATTGAAATTCTTGCCACGCGGACCGACCTTGCCTTGTTCCAGTTCGTCGATATAGCGGCGCACCGGCGGAAACCAGTGACGCGCATTTGATGCATTGATTGCGTACTCAGCGGTGTCGGCCGGAATCTTGATGTCACGCTGCGTCATTACCCAAGAGCCCATCTCGCGATCAAGCGTGAAACAATTGACGCCGTTGCCGGTGGTGAGCACCAGCATGGTCTGCGGACCATACACCGCGTAGCCTGCAGCCACTTGCTTGGTACCTACTTGCAAGAAGTCCTGCTCACTAGGCTCCTGCATGCCCTCAGGCGCTTTTAACACTGAAAAGATCGTGCCGATGGTAACGTTGACGTCGATATTAGAAGAGCCATCCAGCGGATCAAACAGCAGCAAGTACTCACCCTTCGGGTAGCGATTCGGTATCGGGTGAAAGGACTCCATTTCTTCGGAAGCCATGGCTGCTAAATGCCCACCCCATTCATTCGCTTGCAGCAGAATTTCGTTCGAGATGATGTCGAGCTTTTTTTGAATCTCGCCCTGCACATTCTCGGTACTTGCGGCGCCCAGCACATCGCCCAATGCACCTTTGCTGACTGAATGACTGATGGTTTTGCAAGCACGCGAGACCACCTCGATGAGTAAGCGCAACTCGGATGGAATCGTGTTGTGGAGACGTTGCTCTTCGATCAGATGTTGGGTGAGACTTATCCGCTTCATGAAATGTCCTGATCCTGGGAAGAAATTAGTTAGCGAGTGCCTTGCCGATCACCTCAGCAACGTCATTCGATAGTTCTTTGGTAGCCGCGACTTTTTCTAGCGCTGCCTTCATGCCGGTTTGTAGGCGCGGTGCGTACTTACGCCAGCGATCCAGCGCACGCGCCAGTCGTGCGGCAACCTGCGGGTTGATCTCATTAAGCACAATGACCTGCTCTTCCCAAAGCGCATAACCGGAACCATCTGCCGCATGAAATTGTGCAGGGTTGTTATTGCAGAAGGCGAACAACAGACTCCGCGCCCGGTTCGGGTTTTTGATGGTGAATGCTGGATGCCGCATCAACTCGCGCACACCCGTAGCCGTAGTTGCATGGGACACCGCCTGCAGGCTGAACCATTTATCAATCACCAAGGCTTCGCTCTCGAAGTCTCGATAGAACTGGTGCAAAGCATCGGCTGCTGCAGGATGATCATTGTTGGTCATAGCAGCCAGCGCAGCCAAGCGATCAGTCATGTTGCTAGCACTCGCCAGTTGCGACTGCAGCGTGGCTTGGGCAGAGGTATCGCGTAACTCAGCCAGGTAGCTCAGCGCGTTATTGCGCAATGCGCGTCGACCGGTATGCTGCGGCTCTGGGCTAAAGGGGCCAACGACTTCATTGGCAGCGTAGACCTTTTGCAATTCAGCTTGCAGTGAATGTGCAAGGAAGCGGCGCAAGGATCGGCGTGCTTGATGAATGGCCTGCGGATCGATCACTTCAACCTGCTCAGAAAGCATGCTTTCAGACGGCAGCGTAAGTACCAGATCACGGAAAGCGGGATCGAGCGTGTCATCAATGAGCAGTGCGCCCAACGCGTTGGTGATCAATTGATCAAGCGAATTCGACGGATAACGCTGCCCTACCATGACACCATCCGCTGCCAAAGCTAACAGGCGACGCGTCATTAAGCGCTGACCGGCCTCCCAACGATTGAATGCGTCGCTATCGTGCGCCAGCAAGAAAGCAAGTTCGTCATCGGTATAGTCGTATTCAAGAACGACCGGCGCGGAGAAATCGCGCAGCAGCGATGGCACTGGTGCTTGATCGATACCCCCGAAGCAGAAAACTTGCGTGTGCTCGGTCAGCTCCAGCACCATCGTGGTTGGCAAGGGCCGAATGGCGTGATCATGTGGCGCCTTGTCATGCTTGAGTCTGAGCGGTAAATCATTACCTTGTGCATCGATCAGACCTACAGCTACTGGAATATGCATCGGCAGTTTATGCCGCTGACCGGGAGTAGCCGGGCAGGTCTGAGTCAGTTGTACGGTATAGGTGTGATTGACTTCGTCATATTCGGTCTCTACTTTGACGCGTGGGGTGCCCGCCTGACTATACCAACGCTCGAACTGCGCCAAATTGCGACCCGCGGCATCAGCCATTGCAGCACGAAAATCATCACAGGTCACTGCCTGACCATCATGCCGAGCGAAGTACAAATCCATCCCTGTACGGAATGCCTCTCGGCCCAATAAGGTCTGGTACATACGTACGACCTCAGCACCTTTTTCATAGATGGTGAGCGTATAGAAATTATTAATCTCGACGTAAGAGTCCGGACGTACGGGGTGCGCCATCGGACCACCATCTTCCGGAAACTGCGCAGCACGTAATACGCGCACGTCTTCGATACGCTTAACTGCGCGACCACTGGCGCTACCCATCATGTCCGCTGAAAATTCTTGATCACGGAAAACCGTCAAGCCCTCTTTGAGCGACAGCTGAAACCAATCACGACAAGTAACGCGATTGCCCGTCCAGTTGTGGAAGTATTCATGCGCGACTACGGATTCAATACCTGCGTAGTCAGCATCGGTAGCGATACGTGAATTCGCCAATACGTATTTGGTATTGAAGATATTCAGACCTTTATTCTCCATCGCTCCCATATTGAAGTCGCCCACAGCGACAATCATGAAGCGATCAAGATCAAGCTCTAGCCCGAAGCGTTCTTCATCCCACCGAATACTTTTTATCAGTGAAGACATGGCGTGCGCGGTTTTATCGAGGTTACCCTCTTCGACCCACACTTGCAGCAAAGCGTCGCGACCGGACTTCAGGCGAATATGCTGTTCTTCGCAGACAAGTTTGCCCGCGACCAAAGCAAACAAATACGATGGCTTTTGGAAGGGATCTTCCCACAAGGCGTAGTGCCGCCCGTCGCCGAGGTCGCCTTCCTCAATCAAGTTACCGTTAGAAAGTAGTACCGGATATTGCTGCTTATCCGCACGCAGCATGACGCGGTACTTCGCCATCACATCGGGACGGTCAGGGAAATAAGTGATTTTCCGGAAACCCTCCGCTTCACATTGGGTGAAGAAATTTCCGTTCGAGACGTACAAACCCATCAGCGAGGTATTTTTTTCGGGCTCGATCAGGGTCTCGATTTCCAGCACCACATGATCCGGCGCATTCGGAATCCGCAGCGTTCCGGTGCGCAGGCTGTACTCGCGCTTGCTGAGGGCTTTACCATTCATCCGCAACGCAACTAACCGCAATGAGTCACCATGCAAGATGAGCTCTCGCTGCTTGGCGTCTGGATTACGCCGCAGGGTGCTGCGCGCCGCCACTCGCGTGTGCCCGGGGTCAAGATCAAAGCCGATATCAATGCTCTCCACCAAATAGGCTGGTGGCTGGTAGTCTTGACGATGAATGGCAACAGCAGTGTCAGTGCGCATGGCGTTGTGATGAGATGCAAGATTAATCAGCAGCGCATTTTACCAAGGCGGAAGGCCGCGGTAATATCCAAGCACACTTAAATTGGAGGACGCATGCCAGCGTGGCAAAGAGGGTTTTTAGTCGTACTCATAGCGTTTTCTTTGCTGGCATCGGGTTGCGCCACGAAAATACGCTCAGAGGTCACATCGTTTCATCATTGGCCCAAGGATGTTGCTGGCCATCGCTTTACGTTTGTCCATGAAGGCGATGAAGGCAAGAGCTTGGAGCGCCAAAGCTATGAAAACCTGGTTCGTGACGAGCTGCTGAAGCTTGGTCTGGCTGAACAGGCCACTGAAGCACCGTCGCAGCTCGCGGTGCGCGTAGATTATCGAATCAATGGTCGAGATGTTCAGGTGATCGAAACCGTCCTGGTCGACCCTTGGTACGGTACACCCTGGTACGGCCCGGGCTTTTACAATCCTTACAGGGGGTGGTATGGCTATGGATCACCCTATTACGGGCCGATGTGGCCAAGCATGCCGGTCGCTCGTGAGCAGTCACGGCGTTATTCGGTGTTCCAACGCGAGCTGCGAATACGCATCACCGACAAAGCTACCGAACAAACTTGGTTTGAAGTGACAGTGAAAAGCCAAGGCGAGCAAGGCAATCTTGCAAGCGTAATGCCCTACTTGGTGCAAGCCGCGTTCAAGGATTTCCCCGGCACACACGGTGTGCCGAAGGTGATTGAGATGAAATTCAAAAAATAAAAAAGTATCTGACGGTAAATGTCTCTGAAGACTATGGGATCAAAATTGTTGAACCCGTCGTCTTACGTGACTCCAGATCGATATGCGCTTGCTGCGCATCCTTCAAGGCATAGCGCTGATTGATCTCGATCTTCACCTTGCCACTAGCGACCATGTCGAATAACTCGTTGGCGGTCGCTTCAAGATCGCTACGCGTTGCGGTGTAGCTGAACAGGGTTGGCCGCGTCACGAACAAGGAGCCGCGCGATGCGAGTTCTTGCAATGAAAACGGCGGCACTGGCCCTGATGCCGAGCCATAGCTGACCATCATGCCCATCGGCGACAAGCAATCCAGCGACTTCGTCCAGGTATCCACACCAATCGAGTCATAGACCACGGGTACGCCTTTGCCACCGGTGATCTCTTTCACTCGCGCGACGAAGTCTTCTTTGTTGTAGTTGATGGTGTGCGTGCAACCATGCGCCTTTGCCAACGCAGCTTTCTCGTCGGATCCGACGGTACCGATCATGGTGACGCCGAGCGCCTTTGCCCACTGACAAGCAATCAGACCAACGCCCCCGGCCGCCGCATGAAACAGGATGGTTTCACCACCCTTCAACGGAAAGGTACGTCGGAACAGATACTGTACGGTCATACCCTGCAACATCATTGCTGCAGCCGTATCGAAATCGATAGCGTCCGGGAGTTTCACCAGGCCCGCAGCCGGCATCACGCGCACTTCTGCGTAAGCACCTGGAGGTCGGCACGCATAAGCAACGCGATCGCCCACTTTCACTTCGGTCACGCCAGCACCAATCGCCTCGACCACACCAGCGCCCTCCATACCAATGCCAGCTGGCAGCGGTTGCGGGTAGAGCCCGGTTCGGAAGTAGACATCGATGTAGTTGAGTCCGATGGCATGATGCCGGACACGCGCTTCGCCTGGCCCAGGCTCACCAACCTCGACATCAACATATTCCATGACCTCTGGGCCACCGTTCTTGAAGCACCGGATTGCTTTTGTCATTACTACCCCCGCAATGATTGTTTCCAAAACCCCGGATCATACCGACAATCGCGCGATGCCTGCGAGCCTACGAACCAAACCGATAGACGGCAAAAAGGGGGCCAAAATCCCTGTCTTAGCGCTGTGTTTCTCGCCGCCAGGGGTCATTTTGGCAAGGCCGATATGTTAAGATCGCGTCCCGGTTTGCAAGCCGCCAGCACGCCAAAAAATATGCGTAAGGCGTTGATTTTAAATAAGTATTTGCCGACCTAAGCGCGGCAGCCCAGGATCAGGAAGACGCACCGACATGGCTGGACATAGTAAGTGGGCCAACATCAAGCACAAGAAGGCGGCGACCGATGCCAAGCGCGGCAGAATCTGGACCCGTCTGATCAAAGAAATTACCGTTGCCGCTCGCTTGGGTGGGGGTGACATTGTTTCGAATCCGCGCCTCCGCTTGGCGGTTGACAGAGCGGCTGACGCGAACATGCCCAAAGATAACGTCAACCGTGCGATTCAGCGCGGCACCGGCGGGCTGGAAGGCGCGAACTATGAAGAAATCCGTTACGAGGGCTACGGCCTGAATGGCGCAGCGGTGATGGTCGATTGCATGACAGACAACCGCGTGCGTACCGTCGCCGAGGTTCGGCATGCCTTCAGCAAGTTCGGCGGCAACATGGGCAGCGAAGGCTCGGTCGCTTTCCTGTTCAAGCATTGCGGTCAAATCTTGTTCGCGCC